>CASFLC010000067.1 GCA_949295475.1 uncultured Pseudomonadota bacterium | reverse complement strand
CGGGGAAGAGGCGACGGTCTGCGACAAAGACAGCAGTTACAAGACATGCGCCTGCGTTCCGCTGAGCGACGAGGACAACTGCAGCTGGGGCACCAAGAACTGCGACAATGCCTGCGGCGGCACGCGAAGCTGCTGCAAAACGGCAGCCGAATACTGTACGGAAAAAGGGTTCAAACAGCAAACCTGTTCATCCACGGATATTGTCACAAAGTGTGAGGCCGACGGCAGTTATGTCCAGTGCGGAGACAATCCTGATTGTCGGGTGACGCCGGCGAGTATTCCGGCAAACGGTTATTGTTCCACTACCAACAGCTGCAACATCTGCACGGATTGGAAATGTAATACTAATTACTATCAGGACGGCAACAGTTGTAAACATAATGACTGCAAGGTGACGCCGGTCAGGGTTCCTGCAAATGCGGTTTGCTCAAATACCAACAGCTGCGATATCTGTACCGGTTGGGAATGCAATGACGGATACCAAAAAGACGGCAATGCTTGTGTAAAAATTTGCAAAACAATTTATCCTGCTGTTGTCGGAGCCATTTATAATTCAGACGGAACATTTATGGATCAAGATTGTATTATTGAAAATAAAATCCCTATAGGCGTTGTAGCTTATATGCTCGGAGGCAGACGATTTGTCGTGGCGTTAACAGAAACGATGACCGAATGGGGCGGTTACGGTTACGATGTACCGTGTTTAACGAATATGAATAGTTCTCAAGCACAATCAGATTTTAATGGTGCAGCAAATACACAATGTTTAATAGACGACAGTAGTCAATCGCATGCGGCGGCAGAGTATTGTAATACTTATAAACCGGTTTCGAGCGGCATAGGCAGCAGCGGATGGTATTTACCGGCAGCCGGAGAGTTATATGGAATGAGTTCTAGTTATGAAACCATTAACTTAGGTCTTCAAAAGCTGTCGAAAACGCAGCTTATTAGCAGTTACTACTGGTCTTCATCCGAGCCCATTTATTTCAGCACGGAGACCGCGTGGGTTGTGAGACTGTCCGACGGCAAGATAGACCAGAACTACGGCAATAAGAACACTTACAACACTAACCGCGTTCGTTGTATCCTCGCTTTTTAGAAAGAAAACATACCCCGGATAAACAGATTATTACCCGGGGCTTTTTTTTTACTTGGAATATTTGTCCCGCGCCGCATAATGCGTATGCAGCAACTCATGCGAACGATGGCCGCCGGCCTCGCCCAAATATTCCTGATACAACCGTTTAATGGATTCGTTGTGATGAGAAAAGCGCTCTTTTGCCTCCAAATCCTCTTTCAACAAACCTTCCGCGCGTTTTTTGCGAATATCGTCGGTAATGCCGCGCGGTTTCGACTGTCCGGACATCATCACCCGCGGCTGTCCGCCGCCGGAAACACAACCGCCCCGGCAGGCCATCACTTCAATAAAGTGATACGGAATCTCCCCGCCGTTTTCTTTGGCGGCGCGAATTCTGTCAATCACCGTTTCCACGTTTCCGGCCCCGTGAGCCACCGCAACCCGGACTTTGGTGCCGTTGATGTCGACCTCGGCCTCTTTGACGCCCTCCAGACCTTCCAGAGCTTTAAACGTAATTTCTTTCAGCTCTTTACCGGTAATGTAATAATAAGCCGTCCGCAACGCGGCGGTCATAACGCCGCCGGTCGTTCCGAAAATTGTTCCGGCGCCGGTATATTCGCCCAAAGGACTATCGGCTTCTTCATCCGGCAAACGGCGAAAATCTATGCCCGCCTGCTTAATCATCCGGCACAGTTCGCGCGTCGTTAAAGAGACATCAACATCCTGATAACCGGAACTGCTCATATCCTTGCTGCGGACGATTTCCCATTTTTTGGCCGTGCAGGGCATTACCGAAATCACCCGGATTTTGGCCGGATTCAAGCCCATCTTTTCGGCATAATAGGTTTTGGCCAGCGCCCCGACCATCGACTGCGGCGACTTGCAGGTTGAAAAATGCGGAATCATGTCATGATGATATTTTTCCAGCATATCTACCCAGGCCGGGCAGCAGGAAGTAAACATCGGCAGACTTTCCGGATTTTTTGTAAAACGGTTTACAAATTCGGTGGCTTCCTCAATAATCGTCAAATCCGCTCCGAAATTGGTATCAAACACTTTGTTGAAACCCAAACGGCGCAGCGCGGCATAAGTTTTGCCGGTCAGATTCTCGCCGAAATCATACCCGAATTCTTCGCCGATGGCCACGCGGACCGCCGGAGCAATCTGAACCACCGTTATAATGTCGGGATCGCGCAGCATATCCCAAACCTTCTGCGTTTCGTCATATTCAACAATCGCTCCGGTCGGACAATGCGCGGAACACTGCCCGCATTTGATACAGGGACTGTCCGCCAGAGGAATCCCGCCGGCTGCCGTAATCCGGGTCGCCAGACCGCGATTAAGATAGCTCAGCGCCCAGACGTTCTGCTGATTCTGACAAACTTCCACACAACGTCCGCAAACAATACACTTGGACGCGTCCAGCACAATCGCCTTAGTGGAATCATCCTTGTCATACTTTTTATTCAGGCTCGGCAGATTGGAATGCTGAATTCCAAAACTGTTGGCCATATCCTGCAATTCACAATGGCCGGAACGAATACAGGTCAGACATTCGTTGGGGTGATTGCTGAGAATCAACTCCAGCACCGTCCGCCGCACGTCCATAATCTCGGCATCGCCGGTAATCACCTCCATCCCTTCGGCAACCGGCGTGCAACAAGACCGCATAATCCGTCCGTTGACCTTGACAATGCACATGCCGCAGCCGGCTGTCGGATCGACATCGGGGTGCTTGCACAAAGTCGGAATGTCTATCTGCACTTTTCGCGCCGCTTCCAAAATGCTGGTGCCGGCCGGAACGTCTACCTCAAAATTGTCAATTTTCAAATTTACCATAATTATGCCTCCTCAGCCTTTTTGGGCGCATCGACCAGCTTCTCCAAATATTCGTTTTCAAAAAAGCGCAGGGTGGACAGAACCGGATTGGGCGCCGTCTGTCCCAGACCGCACAGCGACGCTTTTTGCATGGCCGTGGCAACCCGTTTCAAATCAGCCAAATCCTGCCGGGTTCCCTTGCCCTTATTGATTTTTTCGAGCAAAAGCAGCATTTGCTTGCCGCCGATACGGCAGGGCGCGCATTTGCCGCAGGATTCGTCCACCGTAAAATCAAGGTAAAAATTGGCAATATTGACCATATCCGAACTGTCGTCCATGACAATCATGCCGCCCGAACCCATAATTGAACCAACCTTTTTAAGTTCTTCATAACAAACCGGCAAATCCAGATGTTCCGCGGGAATCACGCCGCCGGACGGTCCGCCGGTCTGCACGGCCTTCAAATGTTTGCCGTTGGGAACGCCGCCGCCGATTTCATTGACGATTTCATTAATGGTCGTTCCCATCGGCACCTCAATCAATCCCGAATGTTCCACCTGTCCGGTTAAGGCAAAAACTTTTGTCCCTTTTGAGGTTTCCGTTCCAAAAGAAGCGAACCAGTCTGCACCCTTGAGAATAATCTTCGGCACATTGCCCAACGTCTCCACGTTGTTGACGCAGGACGGCTTGTCCCACAGCCCCTTGTTGGTCGGATACGGCGGCCGCGGGCGGGGCGTGCCGCGTTTGCCTTCAATCGAATGAATCAAGGCTGTTTCTTCGCCGCAGACAAAAGCGCCGGCTCCCAGACGAACGTCAATGTTAAAACAAAAATCCGTTCCCATGATGTTATTGCCGAGCAGCCGATTCTTTTTGCAGGCCTTGATTGCTTTCTCCAGCCGTTCAACCGCCAGCGGATATTCGGCACGAACATAAAACCACCCCTCGGTGGCGCCGATGGCATAAGCGGCAATCATCATTCCTTCAATCACCGCATGAGGATCACCCTCCAGAATACTGCGGTCCATATAGGCGCCGGGATCTCCCTCATCGCCGTTGCAGATAATAAACTTCTCGTCAACCGTCGGCACTTTGGAGGCAAATTCCCATTTTGTTCCGGTGGAAAAACCACCGCCGCCGCGCCCCCTCAAGCCGGATTTTTTGATTTCTTCAATCACCTGCTGCGGCGTCATCGTTTTCAAAACTTTTTCAAGCGCCAGATAGCCGCCCCGGGCGATATATTCCTGAATATCTTCCGGATCAAGATGTCCGGCGTTTTTCAAAACCACCTTTTCCTGCTTGGTAAAAAACGGCAAATCCAAAGACAAAACATATTTATCCAGAAATTCGGGAACCTCAAAAGTCTCGCCTTCCGAAAGTTTCAGTGCCGGAGCCACATGTTCCGAAATAATCAGCCGCGCCGCCATCGGTTCCACGCGCTTATAAAGGACGTCTTTTTGTCCTTTGATTTCCACCCGGATAAGCGGCCCCTGGGCGCATAACCCCATACAGCCGGTTGCCACGATTCGAACCTTGTCTTCGATTCCGTGGTCGACGATTGCCTGTTTCAGCAGTTCAATAATGTCATCGCTCCCCGAAGATTTGCAGCCGGTGGAATGGCAGCAGTAAATGCTGCACTCAAAAGCGTCTATTTCGGCCAGCTTGTTTTTGGCAATCTCATGAATGTCAAACCTCTTGTCTATATCTGCAGCGGCCATGGTTATTCCTCCTCGCTAAGCTTGTTTTTCCATTCTTCCAGAATACCCCTGACGTCTGTCGGCGTAACTCTTCCGTATGTTTTGCCGTTAACCACGCAGACCGGAGCCAAACCGCAGCATCCCACGCAGCGCACACACTGCAGATGAAACATCTTGTCGGCCGTGCTTTCGCCTTCCTTGATGCCCAGTTCTTTCTTAAATTCTTCCAGCACTTTGTCATTGCCTTTCAGATAACAGGCGGTTCCCGTACAAACCGAAATGACCGCCTTGCCGGGAGCGTCCAGCTTGAAAAAATTATAAAACGTCAGCACTTCATAGATTCGCGCCAGCGGAATCCCCATGCCTTCGGCAATGTCTTTGGCATCTTCCCAGGGAACATACCCTTTGACACCCTGAATTTCATGCAGAGCCATAATCAGCGACCCGCGTTTTTTGCGCCATTTGGCCGCCACCTGTGACGCGACGGAATCTTCAGCCATTTTATTTCCTTTCTTTTCAGATTCTGAGGACGAACCTTGTTTACTTTGTCTTTCAACAGCATAAATGATATTCGTAAATAAAATCTTATTCAAGCAAATTTCCCGGAAAATCAATTCGGAAGGGGAAAAAAAGGACTTTATCCGGAAAATTCAGAAAAATTTGCGTTTTTTTGAAAAATTTTGTTTCTAAATAAGATATTTTGAGTATAATTACCCGCATGAAAAAACTAAACGTCTACATCGCCAGACAAATCATCGTCGGTTTTTTGCTGGTTTCATTTTCGCTGATGTCAATCATCTGGTTGACGCAATCGCTGCGTTTTGTGGAATTGATAACAAACAAGGGCATCGGCTTGGGCGTTTTTGTTCAAATGACGTCGCTGTTAATGCCGCGGATATTTACCATTTTATCCCCCATTTCGCTGTTTGCGGCAATTTTGTTTGTCTACAACCGGATGCTTTCCGACCGGGAACTGGTCGTGATGAAAGCCGCCGGCATCAGCCCCTGGCAAAATGCCAAACCGGCAATATTCATCGGTTTTTTGCTATGCCTTTTTAACGTCTATAATATGAACATTCTTACCCCGGATTCCGAAAATCACTTCAAAGACTTGCAATGGCAGGTCAAAAACGACGTTTCCCACCTGATGTTTCGCGAAGGGGAATTCACCACTCTGCAAAACAACCTGACGGTTTTCATCACCACCCACAATCCCGACGGATCCGTCGGCGGCATTCTGATTAACGATGAACGGACTCCAAACCTCAAATCAACAATTTCTGCGGAACTCGGCCGCATTATTTACACGGACAAAGGCCCCCGGATTATCTTGGTCAACGGCAGCCGGCAGGAAATCAACAAAAACAACCACCAGTTCACTTCCGTCACTTTTGACCGCTACTCCGTTGATTTTGGAGCCAAAGAAACCAAGGCCCGCAAAGAAGCCGGCGTCCGAGAAAAGAGCATGCTGGAGCTGATGACAGCCGCCTCAAATCCCGAATTGACGCCCAAAGAAATCAATCGCTGGATTGTCGAAGGCAACAAACGCATCACCACGCCCCTGCTTAACGTTGTTTTTGCCCTGTTGGCCTGCACCGGCCTGCTCATCGGCAATTTCAACCGCCGCGGTCAAATCAAAATCGTCTCAATGTCCGTCGGCAACATGGTCGCCGTTCAGGCTTTGGATTTGGCTTTCGGCAACCTCGCTGCCAAAAATCTTTACTGGCTGCCGCTGCTCTACCTGAACCTGTTTCTGCCTTTCTGCGGATGCGTCTACCTGCTTCACTGTTACCATCCCGGCTTTTCTCTGATTAAAAAGAAAAAAACCAACCCGAACGGAGAGCGGAATGCCTAAATATCGTCTTCTGCCTCTGTTTGCTTTCTTCTGTGCGGCGCTGACATCTTTATCGACAATAGCCAAAACTACGGTCAAAGACGAAACGGATACCCGGATTACCAACGTTTCCACCGGTCGGATTCATGACCGGACCCCGTCGCTGAACCTGACGGAAGCCGTCATGCCGAAGCCGGAACAAGACGAAGAAAATCCAGATATTTATTTCAGTGCCGACGAAGTTGAAAACAATCAGGAACTCAGCACCGTAACCGCCATCGGCAATGTCGAAATCATCCGCAACAATCTGACCCTTAAAGCTGACAAAGTCATTTACAATCAAAAGGAAGACATTATCACGGCGGTCGGAAACGTCGTCCTGGTTGAAGAAGACGGCAATGTCGTTTTTTCCGATTATGTCGAATTGACAGATGAAATGACTCAGGGCGAGATGAAAAACATCAAGGTTATTCTGGTAGATAAAAGCCGGGTTGCCGCCAGCACGTTCCGACGCGGAGAAAAAGACAAAAAAATCATGACCAACGTCGTTTACTCTCCTTGCGACGTCTGCAGTCAGGAAAGCAGTCCTTTATGGCAGATAAAAGCCCGCAAAGTAGAGCACAACGCCGAAACCAAAGACGTCAACTACCAAAACGCAACGCTTGAAATAAAAGGCGTTCCCGTTTTTTACACGCCGTTTCTTTCCCACCCGGACCCGACTGTCAAACGGCGCTCTGGTTTTCTGTTTCCCAAAATATCCTCAAACTCATATTTGGGCGGCGCAATTCAGCCTAAATATTTCTGGAACATTTCCGATCACGAAGATTTGCTGTTAGACCCGATTCTCAGCAGCGACAAAGGCGTTGTTGCCAGCGGCGGATACAACAAATTCTTTTACAACGGCAACATCAGTGCCACCGGAACCTATCTCCGCGACCCGGATACCAAAGAAACCCGCGGCAATTTAATTTTAAACGGCCGATATGAACTGAACGATTACTGGGTTGCCGATACCAGCATCAATTATGCCTCTGACAGCGCTTATCTGAAAGACTTGTCTCTTCCTCAAAAAGACGACGCCTGGCTGACCTCGCGCGTTGCTCTGCAGGGATTTGACAACCGTAATTATGCCTCTTTGGAAGCCTACCATTACAACCTTATCAGCTATAACCTCCGCAACCTGGACAAACCTCTGGTTCTTCCGCTGTTTAATTACGAAAACATCAGTTCTCCCGACGCTTACGGCGCCTATACCAAAACCAGTTTGGGCTTTGCTTCGGTTTCCCGCGATGAATCGAGTTCGACCCAGCGTATGACCATGATTAATTCATGGAACCTGCCTTACACCAGCCCCTACGGTGAAAAATACCTGCTGGCCGCCTCGGTAAAATCCGACTTATATTATGTGGACGACTATGTATACGACGGAACCGGTCCTTATGACGGAACCGTCGGCCGCATTTTTCCGCAAGTTGGTCTGGAATGGCGGTTGCCGTTTATCAGAGCAACCGAAGACTCTCGGCAGATTCTCGAACCGATAATCGTCGGCGTGCTGGCGCCCGACCAGGACAATAAACCCGAAAAGATTCCCAACGAAGACAGTCAGGACGTTGAATTAACCGATACCAACATTTTAGATCTGAATCGCTACGCCGGATATGACCGCAATGATACCGGCAGCCGCATCAGCTATGGCGTTAACTGGAGTGCTTACGGCAATCAGACAGGCCGAACCTCAATTTTTCTGGCCCAAAGTTACGAGTTTGACAAAAATGAAAGCTTCTCGATTGCCGATGATCAGGACGGACATTTAAGCGATTACGTCGGCCGCATTTACGCTGCGCCCAGCCCGTACTTTGACCTCAACTACCGCTTTAAACTTGATAAAAGCGATTTTGACATTAACTTTAGCGAATTAGGGGCTTCTGCCGGACCGGATATTCTAAATGCCTATGTTTCATACATTTATTTTCCGCCCAGCAGCAACTCGTCTTCTTTGGACTACAACCGCGAACGCAAAGAATTGTTCTCGGTATTGAACGTCAAACTGACCCGCAATTGGTCTGCCAGCATTTATAACCGGCAGGATCTGACCGACGGCGGTGGTTCGCTGGAACACGGCGGCAGCCTGACTTACGAAGATGATTGTTCCATCTTCAGTTTCCAGATACGCCAGGATGATTCCAGCGATCCGGAATACGAGGGCGATTTTGAACTAACTTTCAACTTCTTCCTCAAAACATTGGGCGGCGCGGGAAATTAACGTTATTTTACTGAAAGGAGCTTACATGAAAAACTTTTTGAGCGGACTGTGTTCTCTGATTGCCGTCGGTTTCTGCCTTGTTTCGGAAGGCTCGGCGGCCACGCTCAAAATCGTGGCCCTGGTAAACGGAGAAATCATTTCTTCGGAAGATATCCAAAACCGCGTCAACGCGTTTTTAATGACAACTGGCATTCCATACAATGCTCAAACCCGCAGCATGATAAACCAGCGTGTCCTTAACGCCGCCGTAGATGAAAAAATCAAATTGCAGGAAGCGGCCAAAAACAACATTGAAGTCTCGGAAGAAGAGGTCGACGCACAGATCCGCCAGTTTGAAAAATCACGCAATATTCCCATGGGACAGCTCAATACCCTGCTCCGGCAGGCGGGAGTCAGCCGTGATACGATTGAAGAGCAAATGAAATCGGATATTGCCTGGGTCCGTCTGGTACGCAAAAAATCCTACGCGGAAGGCTCGTTGACCCAAAAAGAAATAGAACAAGCCCTGCAGGAAGCCAAATCTGATTTAACGACGCCCAAATATCAGGTCTCGGAAATTTTTATCCGCAAAGACCATGCCCGCAACTTATCTGACCTGGTTTACAACCTGCGCCGTGACCCGCGCTTTGAGCTTTACGCCATGCAGTTTTCGGAAAGCCCCAGCGCGGCCAACGGCGGAAATCTGGGGTGGGTTAACTCCGGAAAACTGGCTTCCGCTCTGGAAAGCGCCCTCAAAAAAATGAAACCGGGAGACATCAGCGAGCCTATATCTGTCGGAGACGGATATTATATTTTAAAACTGCAAAAAACTTTCAATCCCGAAAAAGACAAGCCTGAACTTCCGAATGAAGAAGAAATACGCGTTTTCCTTCAAAATCAAAAAATGGAAGCTTTGTCCAAAAAACTTCTGCAAGACCTGCGCCGACAGGCCGTCATAGAAATCAGGAGCTGACATGGATAATCTGGCTGCTGCGCTTGAAAAGCTTCCGTCCCTGCGGCTGACCGTGGAAACGCACGGTTTAATGGCAAAAAAAGCTTTGGGACAGAATTTTCTGTTAGATCGCAACATTAGCGACAAAATAATTCGTACAACCCTGCTGCGGCAGGAACTGAAAGATTTTTCCGGCTCAAACCTCATTGAGATAGGTCCGGGACCGGGCGGACTCACCCGTTCGGCCCTAAGCGCCAACCCGGATTCAATGACCGTAATAGAAATGGACGAACGTTGCATCGCCATTATGGAAGAAATTCGCGAAAAAACCGGAAACCGTCTGCAAATCGTCAACGGAGACGCGTTGAAAACGGATTTTGCCGCTTTTCCGGGAAAAACCAAGCATATCATATCCAATCTGCCCTACAACATTTCCGTCCCTCTGCTTACCGGCTGGCTGTATCAAATTACCGCATATCAAAGCCTGACCTTGATGTTTCAAAAGGAAGTCGCCGACCGTATTTTGGCGCCGACCGGCTGCAAAGATTACGGAAGAATTTCCATTCTTGCCCAGCTTCAGTGCAAAATCGAACGGTTGTTTGATCTCAGTCCCGACTGTTTTGTACCTGCCCCCAAAATATGGTCCAGCGTCTTGCTGTTCCGTCCTGCGAAAAATCCGCTGCTTCCGGACCAGTTAAAAAAAATCGAACGACTGACGGCGCAAGCTTTCGGCCAGCGCCGTAAAATGATTCGCCAAAGTCTCAAATCCATTCCCGAACTGGAAGAAAAATGCGCCGAAATCGGCATTGAAACCTCTTGGCGGCCGGAACAAATAACCCCGGAGCAATTTCAAAAACTCGCCAATCTGCTGTAAAAAGTTCCGATTTTCATATACGCCCTTGTTTTTGACAAAAAAACAAATTTTCTGTTGATTTTTTTCTCAACAAGTGATATTCGTATTTCCATTGAAAATAATTTTTATGTTTAATTTTTTTAAATTCATTAGTTTATGGAAACAAAAAACAAAACCCAAAAAGGAGAATTTATCAAATTTGTCCAGAACATGCTGGCCGGCTGCGGAATACAGATGACCTCTGAAGATTTGGCCCGCCGGACAATCGGAACCCCCGAAGACTTTATGCGACCTCTGTTGATAGAGGTTGTCAAAGACTTTCAGGAAAAAACCGGCATCATTCTCCTCTCACAGGAAGAACAGCCGCTGAAATGGCTCCCGCCTTTCATCACAATGGGAATGATTGACGATGAATTTTCGGAAGGCTGTCCCCGGATTGATGAGATCAGGGAGAGAATAAAAGCCGCCAAAATGCCCAAAATAGTCATTCGTCTGGACAATCTCCGCCCGACGGTTGCCAAAAAATACGCGGCTTACTGTGGGCTGGCGCAAGACGAAAGCTTTGAGCAACGGAAAGTCATGGAATGTTATTCCAAAGATTTTCCGGGAACAAAAGACTGGAGAGGACCTATTTTTGACGTCGAAGATGATGTCATAAAAAAAGGTGCCAGCGGAACACTTCAAAAAGACGGAACCTATCTCGGCTGGATAACACCCGAGACCACCGTCGCCGAACTCTTGGATGTTTTCCAGGAGTGTTTCGGAAAATAATTATAAAAACCTTTTTAAAGAAAAGAAGAGAGCCGCAACGGCTCTCTTTTCTTATATCGGAAAATCATTTTTTTCCGGAAGCCAGCGGATGATTTGCAAAAACTTTCCGCGCCGTATCTTCTGATAAAATATGCGTATAAATCTCCGTTGTTCCGATTTCGGAATGCCCCAGCATCTGTTGGATGGAGCGCAAATCGACATCACGCTGCAGCAAATGTGTCGCAAAAGAATGACGCATCACATGCGGGGAAACCTTTTCCGGACTGATTCCGGCCTTTACCGCCAACGTTTTAAGATGCTTAAAAAACGCATTTCTCGTTAAGTGGCCGAGCTTGGATTTTTTTGAAGGAAACAGCCAGATTGATTTGCGGCCGCGGATATATTCCTCCCTCAGCGGCAAATAAGACGCCACCGCCTTCAAAGCCTTATCCGCAACCGGAACCAATCGTTCTTTATTGCCTTTGCCCCGAACCAGAATATGCTTCTTATCAAAATTAATGCAGTTTTCCGGCAGCGAAACCAACTCCGAAACCCGCAATCCGCAGGCATACATCAGCGTCAGCATAACGGTCATGCGCAGCCCTTCGGAACTCTTATCCTCTTCTGCCGCGGCAATCAGCCGGACTGTTTCATCCGCCGTCAAAAATTTCGGAAGTGTTTTCTCCTGCTTTGGAGCCAGAATATCTGCCGCCGGATTGCGCGGAATTTCTCTTTCAATAAACAAAAACCTAAAAAAATCCTTTAAGGCCGAAAGCTTCCGGGCAACCGACTTCGGCGTATAATTCCGTCGGCCCAGCTCTTGAACATACGCGGCAATATCGTCAGCCGTTAAAACATCCGGACGCTTTTCCGCACACCAGGTTTCAAACTGCTTCAAGTCAGACTCATAGGCTGACAAGGTATTTTCCGATGCGCCGGTCTCAGCCGCCATCATATCCAAAAAATCATAAATTTGCGTTTGAAAAGCCATTACAATTGAACCGGAATATTTTCCTCCACATGCTCAACCTGCATCGGCACCTCGTGCATTACCACAAAGGCAACCGCCGCCAAAACAAGCAGGCCGATGATATAATAAACAGCTTTGGATTTCTTTTGTCTCATAATCACACTCCCCTAAAAAATGATTGCGAAAAACTGACGTTACGCTTATATTTAACATAACAAGTTTGAAAGATAGATTAACACAAAACGGCAAAATGACAAATAAGATTGATAAAATAATTCTTCTGGTCGGATTAATGGGCAGCGGCAAGACCAGTGTCGGCAAACGCCTTGCCAAAAAACTGGATTTACCCTTTGTCGACGGCGACCAGGAAGTCGAAAAAGCGGCCGGACTGTCACTGATTGACGTGTTGAAATGCTTCGGAGAAGAAGAATACCGCGCCGGAGAAGCCCGGGTAATGAAACGCCTGCTGCAAAGCGCGCCCTGCGTTTTGGCATCCGGCGGCGGATCCTTTGTTGCCGAACAAACCCGTGAATACGCCCGGCAAAACGCCATCACCATCTGGCTTAAAGCAGACATAGACGTTCTTTACCACCGCACGGCCGGACGCAAACACCGCCCTTTTCTCCGTGCCGGAGACGACCAGCTTAAAAACAAACTGGAAAAATATATTCATGACGAATATCCCTATTATTCGGAAGCGGATATTATCGTCGAAACCAAAGAAGAACAGGTTGATATCACCGTCAACCGCGTTATTGACGCCATTCAAAACTTTCTGACAAAGGATATGCCATGATTGAAGCCGTCGCCATCAGCGGAATAATTTTCCTGTCTCTCGGTCTGGTACTGGGAAGGCTCGGACGTCTCCGCCCCCGGGAAGAAACGCACGCTGAAGACGAATTTTCGGAAGAAGTAAGAGATGTGCTTTCGCAATGCAGCGACAAAGACGCCGGCCAGGAAAAAGCCATGCTCAAAAGTATCCTCGACTTAACCGACGTGACTGTTTACGACGTCATGAATCACCGCAAAAACCTTTTTGCACTGGAAATTGACACACCGGTAGAACAAATTCTCGAAAAAGTCAAAAACAGTCCTTTTTCAAGAATTCCCCTCTACCGCAAACGCCCCGAAAACATTGTCGGCGTCATCAGGGTTAAAACGTTGTTTCGGGAAATTATCGAGCAGCACAACAATATCCAAAACATTAAAATCGAAAACATAATGACCAAACCTTGGTTTATCCCCGACAATACAACGTTAATGCAGCAGTTGCAGCTGTTTCGCGCCCGGCGCGAACATTTTGCCATCGTGGTTGACGAATACGGCGTCTTGCAGGGCATTGTCACTCTTGAAGATATTTTGGAAGAAATTGTCGGCGACATCAACGACGAAAGCGATATCCAAAATCTCGACACCATGGGCATCCGCAAACTAAACGACCACAGCTGGCTGGTGGACGGCCAGGTTCCCATCCGCGACATTAACCGAAAATTCGGCTGGAATTTAAATGATGAAAATGCCGTTACCGTCGCCGGATATTTGCTGGATATGACGCAATCAATCCCTGAGCAGGGACAAAAATTTATTTTTGAAGGATTTCAGTTTGAAATTATCAAACGCAACAAAAACCAGCTCAATCTGATAAAAATTACCCTGCTTTGCCCTGATGGCGCACCTCAGAAAAATTAAGCTTTCAACGCACCGATTAAAGAAATTGAAGAAATCGTATCGCCCATCCCGACTAACGTCAGAGGCTTCTCGACCAACAAGGTCGGAACGGCAATGACATCATAAGCATCATACTTCCCGATTCCCGTATCGCCCAAGGCCCGGCTTCCGGCATAACCGGCTAAGTTGTCAAGCTCCCGCAAACCGATTTCACAAGGTTTAATCCCTTTGGCCCACATCAAATTCCGCACCTCATTGATATGCCCGGTGCCGGCTTTGCTGGCCGCTACCGTCGCAGCCAGACACATGCCGCGCAGATTCTGTTCCGGCGTAATCGGAAAGCCCTTATCCTGAATCGTCAGATACAACCCGAACATATGCAGCTGAATCCGCCGGCAGCCGACTTTCTTTTTAATCCGCAGCACGGCGTCAAACAAATTGGTTGCCGAAGGATTCCTGTCACAAATATCAGCCAGCTCTCCTTCATCGATAACCCGCAAAACATCACAGGTCTCCCTCTCGTTCAATCCGATGGAATCCGCCTGAGAAGCAATAATGTCAACAATGGCCTTCCTCACCGCGGTATCCTGGGTAGAAGCAACCTCCAAATGAACCAAAGTCCCTTTTTCCTGCCAACTCTTAACAAGCGGCAGACTGTCCCGCACCAGACGAACGCCGTCGCCTTCCGAGGTCAAAGCATGATATCCGGACAAAACGACAACTTCAACCGGATGCAGGTCAAGATATTTTACAAAATTCGCATCCGTCACCAGATTAAAATTCAGCGGATCGTATGTTGCAATAAACCGGTTTGATTTCGGACAGACCACCCGGTGGCCGCCAACGTCAAAAACATCGCCTTTGTCAAATTCTATAATCCAGTGAATCAACGGAACATCTTCTTTGCGGTCTATCTGATAAGCAGGCATCAAACGGCCGTTTTCATCAAAAGACTGCAGGTTGTCAAGCTTCAAAAACTGTTCAGCCTGCGCTTTGGGCAAAGAATTACAATGGTCCACCACTTTCTGCACGCCGCATACGGCCAGTGCATTTGCCACAATGCCGCCCTGACCGCCCATCTGCATCCGATCAAATCCAAGATGCTGTTGCATCCAGTCAAAAACAGCCTTGTCCTTAACCAGCCATTCCTCGGCAATTCCCTTGGAAAAACAACGAAAAGCCCCTTTAACGACGTCTGCCGGACTCAGGATTTCCGACCGCTCGGGAAAACTCAGACAATCCCAGTCAATACCTAACGTACCGGCAATCTCGGCCAGCCGCGCGCCGCTGATTTTGACAACAGCGTCAATATTGGTATTAAACGCCGTCGCCGCCGAAACAACATTGCGCATTTTTTCCAGAGTTTCGTCTGCGGCGTCATACCGTTCGTCCCAATAATCGGCATTGCTCATTTTATTTATCCCTTAATTTGCTTTTTTCAAAAAATTAACCTTCATCATAGCAAGCGAATTGGCGGAAATTCTCGAAACGGCACTGTAAAAATCAAGACGCGCCTGAACTTTGTCCTTCCATGCCAGCAAATCCGGATTTTTCAAAAGCTCGTTTCCTGCCGGATTCTCAAGCGCCTGCAAAGCCTCTTTGAAAGCGCCGCGCTCAACGGCGTCTTTGGCGCGTTTCAGGTCGGCATTGGCGGCCAAATTGTCATATTCGGCATTTTTGCGTTTAATCTTGACGATTTCGTTAATTTTGGCATTCAGACGGTCTTTCCAGGTCTTTTCAAAAGATTCCTTCTGAATCTTCATCAACTTGCGATAAACGGCATTAAAATCTCTTTGGAGGGTTTCTGTTGACGCAATGCCCTCTGCGGCATATTTGTTCATGACTGCAAATTGCTCCGCAAACTTAGTGTTATCCGCGGAAATCTGCTCTAAAACTTCCATTTCATACTCATAGTTTCCGCCTCTTTCCGCGCTGTCTTTCACCAGCATCACGGCGGTCAGAATCAAGGCGCCCTCTTCCGAAACCTGAGCCATCTTGTCCAACCGCTGCTCAGCCTTATCCATCCGGGTAACCACACCGAGAACCGTTGCCACATCGGCTTTTGAATCAATAACATTAAGATTGGTCTTTTCTATTGCCTCTATTTTTTCCCTCATTGCGGCCAATTCTTCGTCCGCCACCGAATTCTGCGGACGATTCGCCATCATTGCCAGCTGGTTCTGCAACGATTGCAGTCTGGCTTCCAAAAGATTTATTTGTTTTTGATAAACATCTTCCTGCTTTTCAGAAGAAAAAGAAGACAGAGAGCTTTTAATCTGCGTCACAATCTGCGGATTCCGCCACAAACCGTAACCGGCCAAAACCACCGCTGCCGTCAGCGTAAGGCGCCGCAGGCTTGTTGCCAGCCGATGATTTGGAGATGACTGGGAGGGCTGAGGTGTTTCCGCCGTTTCTTTTTCCTGAGTTTTGACCATTTTTTAGATTCCTTTACACAGTAAATTCTTGGCATTAAACTTTTTATAGTGTATATAATATTCTCAAAACTGCAATAAATATATGCACAAAATTAAAAAGAGGCAATATGATAGTTCTTGGCATTGAGAGCAGCTGCGATGAAACGGCCGTGGCTCTTGTAAACGATAAGCGCGAAATCTTAGGTGAATGCGTTTTGACCCAGATGGAGCACAAAACTTACGGCGGGGTCGTTCCCGAAATCGCCGCCCGGTCACATCTGGAACATATCGACGACATCCTTGAAGAGACCTTCAAAAAAGCAGGCCTTCATCCGCAGGATATTGACGCTGTTGCCGCTGCTGCCGGCCCCGGCCTCATCGGCGGCGTTGTCGTCGGTGTGATGGCCGCAAAGGCACTCAGTCTGGCTCTCGGAAAACCGTTTATTGCCGTCAATCATCTGGAAGGCCATGCTCTGGCCGCCCGCCTGACCGACAACGTCGAATATCCATACCTGCTCTTGCTGGTGTCCGGCGGACATTGTCAGATTTTAATAGTCAAGGGCGTCGGTGATTTTGAACGTCTGGGCACAACCATTGACGATGCCGCCGGCGAAGCTTTTGATAAGGTCGCCAAAATGCTCGGCCTCGGCTATCCCGGCGGTCCGATGATAGAAAAAATGGCCGAGCTCGGTAACGAAAACCGCTTTGTTCTGCCGCGGCCGCTTCGCAATTCCGGCGATTGCAACCTGTCTTTTTCCGGCCTCAAAACCGCCGTGCGCAAAATCATCGAATCTTACGCGCCAGATGACAATATTGAACACGCCATTTTGCAAAAACATGACGTTTGCGACATTTGCGCTTCTTTTCAGCTGGCCGTCACCGACAGTCTGATTTACAAACTGCAGAAAGCAATTGTCATCTTCAAAACCCGTTACCCGCAGGGAAAAGATTTGGTCGTTTCCGGCGGGGTTGCCGCCAACACTTATCTCCGCGGCAAACTGAAGCAGCTGGCCGAATTGGAAGGCCTGACTTTTGCCGCCCCGCCCGTCAAATATTGCACGGACAACGGCGTTATGATTGCCTGGGCCGGCATGGAACGGACTTTAAAAGGGATTCATAACAGTTTGGACTTTAAGCCTCGACCGCGCTGGCCCCTTGACGAAAAAGCGCCCAAAGCGGCCGGAGCCGGAGGAGTCAAGGCATGAGAAGCATAAAAGAAATCTGCAAAATTTTAGACGTTTTTAAAGCCAAAGATCCCAACCCCGGAACCGAACTGAAATACAAAAACGCCTTTACCCTGCTCGTTGCCATCGTCCTGTCCGCACAAAGCACGGACAAAGGTGTCAACAAAGCAACCAAAGAATTATTCAAAATCGCCGACACGCCTCAGAAAATGTATGATCTGGGACTTGAAAAGATTAAGGAATACATCAAGACCATCGGCCTGTACAACAACAAAGCCAAAAACATCATGGCCCTCAGCGAAAAATTAATAAGAGAATACGGCGGAGAAGTGCCGCATAACCGGGAAGCTCTGGAAGGACTGCCCGGCGTCGGCAGAAAAACCGCCAACGTCATTCTCAATGTCTGGTGGAACGAACCGACCGTTGCCGTCGATACTCATGTGCTGCGCCTGGCTGAACGTCTGGAGCTCAGCGACGGTAAAACCCCGTTAAGCGTCGAAGCGGATATGAACCGCCTTCCCGATGACTACAAGCGCCATATCAATCATTGGCTGGTTCTGTTCGGCCGCTATATTTGCAAAGCCCAAAAACCAGCCTGCGGCGAATGTCCGGTCGCCGGATTTTGCCGCAGCCCGGATAAACGGATTTAAATATATTTAATGGCCATAAAACCGCCGATAAGCAAAATCAAAAACAATACCGACAAAACACCGAGATTTTTTTCAATAAACTCCTTCATCGGTTCGCCGAATTTTTTAAGCAGCCAGGCAACCAGATAAAACCGCATGCCGCGCGCAACCACCGACGCCACGGTAAAGGTTATCAAGTCAAGATGAACCACGCCGCTGGCAATCGTAATGACCTTATACGGAAAAGGTGTAATTCCGGCGCCGAAAACTATCCAAGCTCCCCATTCGTGATAATAATCCTTAAACACATCAAACTGCTGCATATAACCGTAAAAATCCAAAATCGGACGAGCAATCAAATCAAAGGCAAAAACGCCTATGCCATAACCGAAATACCCGCCGAGCACGCTTGAAACCGTACAAACACCGGCAATCGTCCAGGCTTTTTTCGGCATTGCCAACACCATGGGAATCAACATCACATCCGGCGGAATTGGAAAAAAAGAACTCTCAATAAACGACACCACTGCCAAAAAAAACAAGGCGTTCGGCCGGCTGGCCAAATCCAGCATGTAATCATAAACCGCTTTTACAAAAAGATTAAAACGATTGCGCAATACACCGACGATTCCCATTTTCTAATCCTTAAAAAACAACCTGAATCAAGCATATAAGATTAATCGGCTTCTGCAACCGAATATTCCCGCTTATCCCAATTCTTAATGATGATGACCGCAGTGGCAGTGATGATGGCTGCAGCGGCAGGAAGACACCTGCCCGGTCTGCTGTTTTTTATAAGCCTCCCAGGTATTTTCCAGCAGCATGGCCACGGTCATCGGCCCGACGCCGCCCGGCACCGGCGTAATAAAACCCGCAATGTCTTTAACCGCGTCAAAATCGACATCGCCGCACAATTTTCCGTTTTCATCACGATTAATGCCGACATCAATAACGGCGGCTCCCGGCTTTATCCAATCTTTTTGAACCATTTTCGGACAACCGCAGGCCGCTATCAAAATATCGGCCGTTCTGGAAATTTTCGGAAGCTCCTGTGTTTTGCTGTGACAAACTGTCACCGTACAGTCCCGATTGAGCAACAGCAAAGCCAACGGCCGCCCGACAATATTGGAACGTCCGATAATCACGGCGTGTTTTCCCCGCAAATCACCGCAATATTTATCTAACAGCCGGATAATACCCTTTGGCGTTGCCGCCGAAACGGCTCCGGATTCCTTCAAAGCCGTTTTACCGATATTGAGCGCGCCGAAACCGTCAACATCCTTATCTGAGCTGATTGCCTCCAAAATTTTTTGCGGATTAATCTGTTTCGGCAGCGGCTGCTGAACAATAATACCGTTAATATGCGGATTGTCATTAAGCTCGGCCACACTCTCCAGCAAAGCATTTTCACCGATACTCCCGGCAAATTCCAAAATCTCGCAACCGATTCCGACTTCCTCCGCCGCCTTTTTCTTATTGCGGACATAAACGCGGCCGGCATCGTCGTCGCCAACCCGCACCACTGCCAAAACCGGCATATCTTCACTGTCAAAAGCCCCTATCTGCTGTTTGAGAGAAGCTCTTATTTCAGCCGCCGTTTGTTTTCCGTCAATAATTTCCGCACCCATTTATTCCTCCGTTACGACCGTTTTTATTTTTTCGGCCAGAACACCGGCATCCCCGGTTATTTTGATTTTTTTGCATCGGTCGGTTTCTCCGCCGACAATTTCAAAAACAGATTTGGGCTCTTTCAAAAGCCGGCTTAAAAATTTGATTAACTCCTGATTGGCCTTTCCTTTTTCCGGAACGCTGACAACGTTGATTTTCAAAAACAGCGTCCCGTCCGCCCCCGTAAAAATACCGTTTATTTTACAACAAGAAGAGTTAGGCGTGAGCCTAACTCTCAAAATGATTCCCGTTTGATTTTCATCAAAAAACAAAACTTACACCAGCAGCGCGCTCAGCCGCAGAATCAACCGGCTCACAAACAACAATGCCAACAGCAGGATAAACGGAGAAAAATCAAAACCCGAAAACGGCGGAATTTTTTCGCCGATTTTCTTATAGACCGGAACCGTCAGTTTATCCAAAACTTCAACCGTCTTTTGGGCATATTTATTGGAAGGCTCCAAAACCTTAAAATGAATCAGCCAGTATAAAACTATCTGAACCACGACAATCTTAAAATAAATATCCACCAACAGGCCGATAATATACAAAAACGGTTCAAATATTGCACCCATTAATTTATCTCCTAATATAAATAAAACCTGATTTGCCAATACAATAATTCAGTTGCGAAAATCTGTCAACAAAATCATTAAAACTACGCATAGCTCCGTTGACGTCCGCTCAGCCGCAAATATTCATCCTCTCTGAAACCGCGCATCTGCCGAACCCTTTCCCGCAAATGTTCCGCATATAAATCCCTGTCGCTCGTCTTTTCGGAACGCTCGGCCTCAAGTGTTTCCCGGCTTTTGCCCATGCGATACCCTTTGCTTATCAAATCCCGGATGCTCAGCCGGCGCTCTCTGATTTGAGCCAGACGTTCCCGGGCATCTGCCGCATTTACGGCTCCGGGACGGACTGCATCAACCCGCTCGGCAAAACGACCTTCCAATTCATACGCGTAAACACCTGCTCTCATCATCATATAGGCCGCCTGCTCCGCCTGTTTTTGCAGACGCTGTTCTTCTCTGGCTTTTTCTTCCTGATTCTGAATTTGCGCCGCACGGTTGGCTTCTTGGATGGCCGTCCGGATACGCCGCAGTTCTCTTAATTTGAAACGCATAAAATACAGCTGTTCCTGAGCTCTTTCTTTATAATAGCCTTTGCCGTGAATGGCCGCGGACATATACAGGCTCATCACCAGTTTCATTTCTGTTTCCCGATCGTCCAAAAACGCCGCAAACCCCCTGCCTGCACTCAGTTCCTCGTCGCTCACGCCATTGACGCGATAATCCGCCTCAATGGTCCGCTGAGAGTTCACCCAGTCATAATATTCGGCTTTGGGATCTTCTCCCGCATACAGTTTTTGCAAACTGTCCGCCAGCATACAGTTAAGGTCGAACACCGGCACCTCTTCGCCGCCGATGCGCACCTTGTTGCCCTCGACTTTGACCAAACCCCTTTCTTCTATTCTTTCTTTCTGCGCGGCCAAAAACGCTTCGGCATTGCTCAGCAGCTTTTTCTTCGGTTCGTGCTCCAACAAAGCCCTGACCGACAAATCTTTCTGAATTTGCTCCTCATCGAGCCCGCTGTAAGTATTGTTCCTCTCTCTTTCTTCCCACGCCTGCGCATATTCCTTTTCGGAATTTTCGTAATCTCGCAGCGCATTATCTTCCGTGTAAGCCATCGCCAGCCTCTTCTGAATAAAAGGTTATGCTTTTTCAAAAATAATTTTAGCTTCTTCAAGCCAGACAATTCTGTCAATAACCCATTGGCTGATTTGCTGTATCTTATCAAGCTCAACACCCATGGCCTGTCCGACTCTTCCGATAAGTATGACCTCTTTCTCAGACAAATCCTTGTCGGCATTTGCCAGCATGCACATTTCTTTAATAAGTTCCAAAGCCTTATGCCGGTCGGAAATTTTTTCCGCTTCGGAAACAATTTCATCATCCGAAGCCGGCTCCAAAACTTTATTCAGCTCCGCACCGTTAACACCGAAAATAACGGCCAGTTCTTTGATAAAGCCCAGCTCGCCGTCGTCAAGCACGCCGTCCGAACCGGCCAAACGTTTCAAAACCTTCAAAAAAATTACTCTTTCTTCCGAAGACAATTCTTTCAGATAATCCATATCATTCTCCGTAAAAAAACGTGACATAAGCAGCTCCTTGTTGTAAGATGTCGCAAATATATTAACAGAAAACTCGGCATTTTCAACAAAAAACCGGAAAACGAAAATATTTTATTCCCTTTCCGACACAAAACAAAAAATATTTGAAATTATAACCGCAATATCATAAACTGTAAGTTAAGTTAATAATATTAGGTTAATAACATAAAGAAAGATTACAAAGTACCGGTGAAAAAATATTATATAAAAACTTTCGGCTGTCAGATGAATGTTTACGATTCGAACAGAATTGCCGCCATTCTCCGTCAATTGGGCTATATGGAAGCGTCAACTTTCCGCAGCGCCGATTTAATCATTCTCAACACCTGCCACATCAGAGAAAAAGCCGCCGAAAAAGTTTTTTCGGACCTGGGACGAATTGAACAGATAAAAAAAGAGCGCGCCGCCGAAGGGCTGGATACCGTCATCGGAGTTTGCGGTTGCGTTGTGCAGGCCGAAGACGAACAAATTGCCAAACGGGCGCCTTATGTCGACTTTGCAACCGGCCCGCTGACTTACCACCGTCTGCCGGAAATTCTGGCCAAAGTTGCCCGCAACCGGGGAATAACCGTTATTGACACCGAATTTCCCGCCGAATCAAAATTTGATTTTCTGCCGGCCGGCAAATCTCAGGGCGGTTGTTCTTTTTTGGCCATTCAGGAAGGCTGCAACAATTTCTGCACTTATTGCGTCGTCCCCTATACCCGGGGGATAGAAACATCCCGCCCGGTGGAAGATGTTCTGAAAGAAGCCCGCCGGCTGGTTGACGAAGGAACTTTGGAAATCAACCTTCTCGGCCAGAATGTCAACTCTTATCACGGCGAAGATGCTTCCGGCAAAGAACGCAGTCTGGCATATCTTCTGCAGCGCCTGCATGAAATTGACGGCCTGCGACGCATCCGCTACACCACATCTTACCCCGCGGACGTAACCGATGAATTGATTGCCTGCCACCGCGATTTGCCCAAACTGATGCCTTATCTCCATCTTCCGGTTCAGTCCGGATCCGATTCGATTTTAAAAGCCATGAACCGCCGCCACACTGCCGGACAATATCTGGAGATTATCGGCAAATTGAAAGCCGCCAATCCAAGGCTTGGCTTCTCGTCTGACTTTATCGTCGGTTTTCCCGGCGAAACCGACGCGGATTTTGAAGCAACGCTCAATCTGGTCAGACAAGTCGGTTTTATTCAGGCCTTTTCTTTCAAATATTCCCGCCGGGCAGGAACGCCGGCGGCTCTCATGCCCGGACAAATAGAAGAAAAGGTAAAAAAAGAGCGCCTTGATATTTTGCAAAACCTGTTATTTTCATACCAGTTAAAGTTTAATAAAGATTCGGTTGGTAAAATAATGCCCGTTCTGTTTGAAATAAAAGGACGCCACAAAGGCCAGCTCATCGGACGGACACCCTACATGCAGAACCTGCATGCCGAACTTGACAACAACAATTTAAACCGCATCGTCTCCGTCAGAGTAACCGATGCAACAACAAACTCGCTTTCCGGCGTAATGGAAGGATAAAACGAATGGCAGAATTAAAATTTGAACTTTACAACAATACCTTGGTCCAACAGCTGGTCGGACCGCAGGACGTGCACTTGCGACTGATTGAGAAAATTCTCGGTATTGAAATCAATTCTTTCGGCAATCAGATGATTCTCAAAGGATCGGCCGAAGCCGTCGAACAAGGCAAACGGACGATTGACGTTTTATATCACAAAGTCAGCCGGGGTATTGAAATTAACGAAGAAGAAGTCAAAGCCGCTCTGCGCATGAGCGGAAACAGCACCGATTCCGCCGAAGCGCAAAATCTCAGCGACATCGTGTTAAAAACCAAAAAACGTCACATCTATCCCCGTTCGGCAACCCAGGCCGCTTACATTCAGGAAATGATGAAAAACGAACTTGTCTTTGGTCTGGGGCCTGCCGGTACCGGAAAAACCTATTTGGCCGTTGCCCTGGCCGTTTCCATGATGCTGGAAGGCAGAATTGACAAGATAATTTTGTCCCGTCCGGCCGTCGAAGCCGGAGAAAATCTTGGTTTTTTGCCAGGTGACCTAAAAGAAAAAGTCGATCCCTATCTGCGGCCGCTGTATGACGCTCTGTACGAAATGCTCCCGGCCGAACAGGTTGACAAGAAAATTGCCGTCGGAGAAATTGAAATTGCCCCGCTGGCCTTCATGCGCGGCCGGACCTTGTCTAACTCTTTTGTCATTTTGGATGAAGCCCAAAACACCACCCCCATGCAGATGAAAATGTTTTTGACCCGTCTGGGTGAAAATTCCCGCATGGTAGTCAACGGCGACCTCAGCCAGGTTGATTTGCCCCGCGGAACCATTTCCGGCCTTCGCGACGCATTGGATATTCTAAAAAACACGCCGGGCATCAGCTCTGTCCGTTTCAGCGCGGCCGACGTCGTCCGACACGGTCTGGTGGCCAAAATAGTCAAAGCTTACGAAGAAAGGAGCAAAAAAGAATACGGCGATGAATAATACGCTCAATCTTATTGTTGATGAACTTTTATGGCAGAAGGCCTTTCCAAAAGTTGCCGAAACGGCTCAAACTGTCTTTGACCGGACGCTGGCTTTTGCCGCGGCAAAAGGAAAACCTTTTTTCCTGAATCTGGGCAAACCGCTCAATATTAACCTTTCTCTCGGAAACGATGCCGAAGTTCACCGGCTCAACCGCGATTTCCGCAACATGGATAAGCCTACCAATGTCTTGTCTTTTGCGGCTGTTGATGACGAAGATTTTGAAAACGCGCTGAAGCAGGATAATATTATTGAGCTTGGCGATATCATCATTGCGCTTGAAACCATGCAGCGGGAAGCGAACGAAACCGGTATCTCGCTCCACGATCACTTCTGTCATTTGCTGGCCCACGGAATTCTGCACCTTTTGGGATTTGACCATCAGACAGATGAAGAGGCCGAAGAAATGGAAAGCTGCGAAATCGCGATTTTGCGGCAGTTAAACATCAATAATCCTTATGAGGAGTAATCAATCCCATGCCTGAAGAAGCTTGTCCGTCGCATAATTTGTGCAGTTTCGTAAAAAACTTTTTCAATCGCAAACAGCCGGAAACCGTCCGTGAGACAATTGAAGACCTGATTGAAGAAGCCAACATCAACGGCGAAGAACAGTTCAGCGAACACGAACAATTGCTGCTAAACAACATCCTCTGTTTACGGGATAAAAAATGCAGCAGCGCCATGGTCCCCCGGGCGGATATCGTCGGTTTTCCCAAAGACGGAAACATCGTTGACCTTGCCGAACTGATGATAACCCGCGGCCACTCGCGAATTCCCATTTACGGAGAATCTCTGGACGACATTATCGGCATCGTCCATGTAATTGACCTTGTCAAATGCCTGCTTAAAGGCAAAACGGACACCAAAGTCAGCGATATTGTCACATCAAACGTCAAATTCGTTTCGCCGTCAATGAGAGTTCTTGATTTGCTTCGCGACATGCAGCTCAACAAAGTCCATATGGCCATGGTAATTGACGAATACGGCGGCATAGACGGCCTGGTCACCATTGAAGACCTGCTGGAAGAAATTGTCGGCGACATTGAAGACGAATACGATCTGGAAGAAGATCCTTTGATTTCCTGCGAAGAAAACGGCACGATTATCGCCGACGCCAAAGCCGAACTTTCCGAAATCAAAGAAATAGCAAACCTTGACCTGACACCGCAGGACGCCGAAGAAAATCTCGAAATAGATACTTTGGGCGGGTTGGTTTTCCATCTTGCCCAGCGAATTCCCAATCGCGGTGAAATTATTGAAGGACCGGCAGGTATCAAATTCCGCATTTTGGAAGTGGATCCCCGCCGTATCAAAAAAATCATGATTTGTCCGCCGACGGGAGAAACATCACAAAAAGACAATGCTTAAATATCTCCGAAAACATCCTTGCACGACGGCTTTTCTGCTTGGCTGGCTTTCTGTCGGAGCCCTGCCGCCGTTTTATGCCTTTGGGCTGCTGTTTCTCAGCCTGTCCGGATTATTTTGGCTGATTAACACTGCCGAAACCGCCGTACAAGCCTTCAAAAGAGGATACGCTTTCGGATTCGCTTTTTTTGCCGCCGGTTTTTCCTGGATTGGCAACGCCCTTTTGATAGAAGCCGAAACATTCGGCTGGCTGTATCCCGTTGTCTTAATTGCCTGCGGTTTCTTTTTTGGCCTGTTCATCGCCCTGCCGGCGGGACTTACCTTTTATTTTCGGGGTTTAACCGCGCGTTTTCTGGCTTTCCCGGCCTTATGGGTTTTGTTTGAATGGCTGCGCAGTTTCTTTTTGACGGGATTCCCTTGGAACCTGCTCGGAAGCGCTCTGAGTTTCAACGATATTTTTATTCAGGCGGCCTCTTTGGGCGGAACTTACCTGCTGTCCCTGATTGTCCTGTACGCGGCGCAAAGTCCGGCTTTATACCTCTGCACCCCCGGACGCAAAAACCTGTTTTTCGCCGTTTTCCTCCCTGTTTTTTTGATAGGCGGAACTTTTCTGTACGGCACCGTCCGTCTTTCGCAGGCAGACCGAACACCCTCTGAGACAATAATTCGTTTGGTTCAGCCGGCAATTCCCCAAACTTTGAAATGGCGGGAAGACACATTGGAAAACAATTTCCGCCAATATATCAAAATGTCCGAACCGCAAAACCAAAAAATAGCTTTTACGATTTGGGGTGAAACCGCAGCCCCCTACCCGCTGGACATGGAACCGTCCCGTCTGCACGAAATTCAAACCGCCGTACCGCCCCGGGGTTATCTGATTACCGGCCTCGTCCGCTATGCGCCAACCGCAGAAAGTTCTCGCTACCGCCCCCGCAACTCAATGTTCGTAATTGCTCCTGACGGCAGAATTGCCGCCGTTTATGATAAATCCCATCTGGTGCCTTTCGGCGAATATATTCCCTTGCGGCGTTTTCTGCCGGAATGGATACGCCCGTTGGCCAGCGTCATCGGAACATTTGAGCCGGGAAGCGGTCCCCGTACCGTCAACCTTTCCGGACAACCGTCCCTGAGCGGATTAATCTGTTACGAAGTTATTTTCCCCGGACAAATTGTCGATCCGGATAACCGCCCGCAATGGATTGTAAATTTAACCAACGACGGCTGGTACGGAAAATCCGCCGGCCCCTATCAGCATCTGACGGCAACACGTCTGCGCGCGGCGGAAGAAGGCATAACCATCGCCCGGGCGGCCAATACCGGCATCAGCGCCCTGATATCCCCCTACGGTCAAATCATAGCGGCTTTGCCGCTTAACCAAAAAGGGATTCTTGACATCGCCCTGCCAAAGGTTTCATCGTTATCCACACCTTACGGCCATTACGGCAATTATTTTATCGTCATATTATGTTTTGGCAACATAGCCCTTGCTTTTTGGCTGACAATCCTTAAGCTGAAAAGATAAAACATTTTATATAAATTTTTATATTAGG
>CASFLC010000066.1 GCA_949295475.1 uncultured Pseudomonadota bacterium | reverse complement strand
TGGTTGACCTTATTAACAATGTTTCGGTTCGCGAAACGACGGACGAAACGACCGGTATCGTTTCCAAAGTCGTTATCGACTGGCGTTCCAATTCCGGTTCCGCCGGTTTGAAACCGAGTATTGTTTTGAAGGATGCTAAAGGCAAGCCGGTTACTTATGATAACGGCAAAGAAGTCCGCTATTATATGTCGGCCGATGCCATTCTGTCGGTGGACAACGGCGCCGAGGTTAAAGTCGGCGATGTGATTGCCCGTATTCCGAGAGAAAGCTCCAAGACAAAGGATATTACCGGTGGTCTGCCGCGCGTTGCCGAGCTGTTTGAAGCCCGGCGCCCGAAAGATCCGGCCATTATTTCCGATATTGACGGTATGGTCGAATTCGGCAAGGATTATAAGGCCAAACAGCGGATTACGGTTATTCCGGCCAAAGGACAGCCGATTGAATATCTGATTCCGAAGGGACGTCATTTGGCGGTTCAAGACGGAGATATTGTCAAAAAAGGCGATGCTCTGGTTGAGGGAACGCCGGCTCCGCATGATATTCTGCGGGTTCTTGGTGTTGAAAAACTGGCCGAGTATCTGGTTAAGGAAGTTCAGGACGTTTATCGTCTGCAAGGCGTTAAGATTAACGATAAGCATATTGAAGTTATTGTTTCCCAGATGCTGCGCAAGGTTGAGATTACTCAGCCGGGAGATACAACCTTCCTGGTAGGCGAACAGGTTGACCGCGATGTCTTTGAGGCTGAAAATGCCAAGATGATTGCCAACGGCGAAACTCCGGCAACGGCTGATCCGATTTTGCTCGGCATCACCAAAGCCAGCCTGCAAACCAAGTCGTTTATCTCTGCCGCGTCCTTCCAAGAGACAACCCGCGTTCTGACCGAAGCTGCGGTTGAAGGAAAGGTTGATCAACTGAAAGGTTTGAAAGAAAACGTTATCGTCGGCCGTTTGATTCCGGCCGGTACCGGTACGGTTCTGCGCGCTCTGAAAAAGGTTGCCGCTCAGAATGATAAAGAAATTCAGGCTTTGAAGGAAGAAGCAGCAGCTTCAGCTTTGGAACATCAAAAGGCCGAAGAGGCGCCGGCAGAGACACCAGCCGAATAATAAATAATTCGGTAAAAGTCGCAGAAAAGGGTCTTTCCGTAAACGGAAAGGCCCTTTGTTGTTGACAATCTGATTTTGTCGGTTTATTGTTTTGGACAAAATGTTGTCTTATTAAGGTATAATTTTAAAATTTTTTGTTATGGAAACAAGTGCTGTTTTTGCCCTTTTGGGTTTTGCCTGTTTGTTATGCATCAGTTTGTTGATTGTGTTTTTTTTGTTGTTAAAAAAAACCGAAAAGGCAGACTGTATTCTTTTTGTTACGTCTTATCGGCATGTTCAGAGAATTGAAAAATTGCGACAAGCGCTGGAAATTGAAAAGAAAAAAAACGAATTGACGGAGCAAATATTTCAAGATTTTGTTTTTTTTGAAGCGCTGAAAGATGTGGATGCTTTTGAGAAAAAGATAGAGTATTGTTTAAAACATTATGAGCAATCCTTTGAAAAATATCCGGATAATCCTGAATATATAGCAGGCTGCGGTATATATCGGAGGTTGTCGGAAATTGTTCAACGGAGCATTCATAAAAACAGAGCAACTTCTTGAAAAAACATTAAACCCGGATTGCGCATCCGGGTTTTTGCGTGTTTAAAATAAGTCAGAATTATTTTGTTTCGGATTTAGGAGGGGCAGAAAAAAAGAGAGCCTGAAAGCTTTTTGTTGCATAATATTTTAGGTGTGATATGTTTATGCCACTTTATAAGTATTTTATATGTTTTATGTAAATTGAACTATTATGGAACAGAAATTAAAAAGGACGTTTCAAAGACTGTTGACCGGAAAAAACGTCAGGCTGGTTGAACTCCAGAAAAAGACTAAGAAATTTGAGTTTACGCTTGATTTTTTTGCAGAAAAGGCCTGGCTTCGCGTTTTGTCGAAATATTCAGACGATGAAAAAGAGATGTTGGCTCAGGTGTTGGCGCAAAAAATGCGTTTGTCCGAACACGATATGCAAAATTCTTTTAACGAAAAACCGTCGGTGTACAGGCGGCGAAGCAAAGAATATTCCGCATGGCTGCTGTTTCAAAGAATGTATCGGCATTGTCAGAAAAAATTAAGTACAAATTTATAATTTTTAGCGTATGGATGAAATAATTTTACTTTTGTTTTTTGCCACGGGAATGCTGATTGTCGTGGTTTTTAAACTGAAAACTAAATTAAATCAGTTGAAAGTCAGATTTTTGAACGTCAGAAGGCAAATTTCCGGCGTCCGCAAGGAAGCAATTACCGCAAAAAAAACGGCGGCGAATTTGTTAAAGCTGTTGGATGACGCAACGCTTGAAAAACGTCTGAATGAATGTCAGTCCAGACTCTCAAAAACGGTTGTCAGCAACGAAGATGAGTGGCTGCTGTTGAAATCATTGACAGAAGCGGAACTGGAGCGGCGCGGGCGGTATAAGAAATGATTGTCTGAAAGTAGAAAAAAAGCATCTGTTTTTACAGATGCTTTTTTGTTTAACGCTGAGCGGACAGCTGCCGTATTTGTTTTAAATTTTTCAAGTGTTGGCGCTGCAGTTTCGGCGAGGCCCTGTCAAAGGCGCTGGCGTTGTTTATTTTTCGACCGCTTTCTTTGGCCAGGGTGATGACTCGTTGCTGCAGTTTTTCTGCTTTGCTGCCGATTTCCAAAACCTGTTTCTCCAGTTCGGATTGCTGTTGCGCAGAAAGTTTTGTCGTGGTTGTCATAAATGTTTTGAGGTCGGATTTAACACCGTATATTTCATACATGGCGGCGGCAAAGGCCAGGCGTTGTTTGCTGATGTTTTCAGACAGTGAAAAAACGCCTTTTTTCAACTGGTTTTCAATCTGCCGGTAATATTTTTCTTTTTTTTGCGAGCCAATTTGGATCTCCAACTGGGTATCGTAATAGTTATTCCAGGCGGCGGCGGTTTTCAGCTGCAGGGTGTCCGACCGTGCAGGCGTCTGCGTTATCGGAGCCCGGTTTTCGGCCGTTCTGGTTTCGATGGGAGGCAGTTGTTTGTTCGGCGTTTTGGACAGCTGCTTAAATCCAAAAATACCGCCGACGGCCAGAATGCCGCCCAGAATGACGTATTTGCTTTTTTGCGCCAATAATTCGATTTTTGCCGCAGACGGCTTAATGCTACGGATAACGCTGCGGCCGGTTTTGTGTAAATAATTTCCGGCCCGTGAGAGGGCGGTTCCAAACGCAGGCAACAAGAATGTCTGCTTTTTTTGTGTCTGACGGCTGCGTTTTTTCTTGTTTTGCGGAGCCATATAAGCGTGAATGGCCGATATTTTCAGTTTTGACGTCGGCTGGTTTTTGTGGAGCACATAGCGATTCTTTTCTTTGTTTATTTTTTGGAGTTGTCTGTATTCGGTTTGCTGCTTGATGATTTGCGATATTTCTTCCTTTTGTTCAGCATCTCCCAGACGACGGTTGAAGTCATTGAGCAGCTCAAGTTCCTCCAATGTGTAGCCGTAAGGATTTTGGGCGAAATCTTCCAAAATCCAATAAGCTCTGGCTTTATAAGTTTCTTTGAAATAATTGCTGTAGGGATTGTTGTGTCTTTTAATCCTCATATAACATTCCAGCAAAGATTTGACTTCTTCCATGTTAACATGTTGTTTTTTTCTGCGCATTGTTCCAATCCAGTATCTTTGAGTTTCTGTTTTTGATTAATTTGTCCAATAATAGCATCTGAAGTTGCATGTGTCAACTTTTATGTCTAATCTGGCTAAAAATATTTTTTGTTTGGACTTGTTTCCGGCAGAGGTTTTTCGTATGTTATTTTAACAGAGCAAACATTAAGGGACAACGGGCAGAAACAACCTATGATGAATATTAAAGAGGGACTGCAGAATTTGCTGGCGCACATAAAAATAGCGCCGGAAGCACCTGGCGTTTATCGCATGATCAGCGAAGACGAGGAAGTTTTGTATGTCGGCAAAGCCAAAAACATCAAGAAACGGATTACCGCATATTCTCATTTGGACAAGCTTCCGGTGCGGCTGCAGCGGATGGTGGCGCAGATTAAGCGCATGGAGTTTATTATTGTCGAAAACGAGGCCCGGGCGCTGCTGGTGGAAAACGAGCTGATTAAAAAGTTTAAGCCCCGCTATAATATTTTGCTGAAAGATGATAAGACATTTCCGCATTTGATGATAGACATAGAATCTGATTTTCCCCGGTTGAGCAAGTATCGCGGAAGCCGCAAAGACAAGAATAAGTATTTCGGACCTTTTGCCAGCGTCGGGGTGGTCAACAGCGTGACGGACGTGCTGCAGAAGGTGTTTTTGCTGCGGTCATGTCGGGATAACGTTTTTAAAAACCGGGAGCGTCCCTGCCTTCAATATCAGATAAAGCGTTGTTCCGGTCCGTGCTGTGGCAGAATCTCCAAAGAAAGTTACCGGGAGTTGGTCAATCAGGCAATTGAGTTTCTGGAAGGAAAAAATACTCAGATTCAGGCAGAGCTGTCGGCTAAGATGCAGGAGGCCAGCGATAAAACGGATTATGAAACGGCTTTGTTGTACCGGGACAGAATTCGGGCGCTGACGGCCGTGCAGGCCACCCATAACGTGGAATATGCGGATATTAAATCGGCAGACGTGGTTGCTCTGGTGCGGCAAAATAATTTGTCCTGCGTGCAGGTGTTTTTTATCCGTTCGGGGCAAAACTGCGGCAATCTTCCATATTTTCCGTCACAGACGGAAGAAGCCTCCGACGCCGAGGTGTTGGAAGCTTTTTTGAGCAGTTTTTATACGGCGCATATTCCTCCGAAGGAGATAATTGTTTCCATGCCATTGGGAAATAAAGAATTTTTGGAGAAGGCTCTGGGAGCAAAGCTCAGTTTTTATCAAAAAGGCAATAAGGCCGCCATTGTTAAAACCGCTTTGGAAAACGCCCAAGCTTCAATTGAGCGCAGAATTGCCATGACGGCCAGCGTCAAAAGCAATTTGGAAGAAATGAAAGAACGTTTCGGACTGCCGTCGCTGCCTAAGAGAATCGAAGTTTACGATAATTCGCATAATCAGGGAAGCTATGCCATCGGCGCGATGGTTGTTGCGACGCCGGACGGTTTTGACAAGAAAAGCTATCGGACGTTTAATATCAAAAATCCGGCCATTACCAACGATGACTTTGCGATGATGAAAGAGGTCTTGCTGCGGCGTTTTGCCCGTATGACTCCGGAGAACAAGCCGGACGTTATTTTGTTGGACGGCGGTAAAGGACAACTCAGTGCCGTACATGAAGCCTTGGCCGGTTTTGATTTAGACGGCATCGCCATTATCGCAATTTCCAAAGGGCCGGACAGAAATGCCGGTCGGGAGTTCTATCATATGCAGGGCAAGGAAAGTTTTGAGCTTGAATATCGTTCTCCGCTGGCCTTTTATATGCAAAATTTGCGGGATGAGGCACACCGGTTTGCCATTGGGACGCATCGCAAACGCCGGGGAAAATCAATTTATAAATCAAGAGTGGACGAGATTGAAGGAATCGGAGCCAAACGCAAGCATGATCTGCTCAATTATTTCGGCTCTGCGGAAGAGATTGCGCAGGCCGGTCTTAAAGATTTGATGAAAGTTGCCGGAATCAGTAAAAAAACGGCGGAAAAAATATATAATTACTTTCACAATTAATTTTTATGCCGTAGTATCATATCAGCGTAATTTATTGTTTTTAGGGAGAGGTTTAGTGTATAGTTTGCCGAATCTTTTGACAATCTCCAGAATAGTGGTTATTCCGGTGATTTTTTTATCTATTTATATTCGTTCCGAGGCATGGGCCGTGTTGTCGGCGGTGTTGTTTATTATTGCCTCGATAACCGATTATCTGGACGGTTATCTGGCGCGTTCCCGTAATGAAACATCTGCGTTCGGACGTCTGTTGGATCCGATAGCCGACAAGCTGCTGGTTGCTTCCGCGCTGATTGTCATTTTGGCCAAGCCGGGGATGATTGTTTCTTCTTTGAGCTATATTCCGGTTATCGTTATTTTGTGCCGCGAGCTTTTGGTGTCCGGTTTGCGGGAATTTTTGCGCGAGGTTAATGTCGGCATGCCGGTTACGCGTCTGGCAAAATGGAAAACCGGTTTTCAGATGACGGCATTGTCGATGATGTTGCTCAAGGGCGTCTGGTACTGGGGCGGAATCGGCGAAATTTTATTGTGGATTGCCGGCGTGCTGACTTTTGTGACCGGATATCAGTATTTTCAAAAAAGTTTGGATTATATCCGCAAGATGGACAAGGCGGCCGCGCGGGCAGCCAAAGCCGAGGCAAAGGCGGTAAAGCCCAGAACCGAGAAAAAAGAAAACGCCGCGCCAAAGCATAAGGCTGCGGCTAAAACAGTTTCCCGCAAAAAGCCCGGCCGCAAACCGGGTCGCAAGCCCCGCGGGAGTAAAATGTCAGTAAAAGAATAGGGCAAACAGAGTATATGGATGCCGACAAGAAACATATTCTGGTGGTGGATGACGATACCAGGCTGCGCTCTCTGTTGCAAAGGTTTTTGCGGGAGAGCGGTTTTCTTGTTTCGGCTTCCAAAGATGCGGCGGAAGCCCGCCGGTTTTTGGAAAATTATCAGTTTGACCTGCTGATTGTCGATATTATGATGCCGGGCGAAAGCGGTTTGGATTTTTTGCACCGGCTGCGTCAGGAGAGTATGCTTCCGGTTATTTTGCTGACGGCGATGGGCGAAACCGAGGATCGTATCAACGGTTTGGAGACCGGTGCCGACGATTATCTACCCAAACCGTTTGAACCCAAAGAACTGGTGTTGAGAATAAAAAATATTCTCAAGCGGGCGCCGAAAGAGAAAAAGACTGACGGAAACGTCCTGTCCTTGGGGCTTTGCGTTTATAACATGCAAAGCAAGGAGTTGCAGACAAAACAGGGGCAAATTATTCATATTACACCGGTTGAACAGTCTTTGTTGAATGTTTTGGGCGGAAAATCCGGACAGGTGTTTACCCGTGAAAAACTTGCCGAAATTCTCGGCGCGGGACAAAGTCCCCGGTCTATTGACGTGCAGATTACCAGACTGCGCAAAAAAATTGAAAAAGATTCCAAAAATCCGCGCTATCTGCAAACCGTGCGCGGAAAAGGCTATATGCTGCTGCCGGAATAAAAACTAAGAATGAGGAGTTGAACCATGCATATTAGATTACCGCAATCCGTTGAAGACAAGCTGCGTTTTCTGCGTTTGAAATTTTTGCCGCGGACGTTGTTTTTCAGGACCATGCTGCTGATTTTTATTCCGCTGATTGTGGTGCAGGTGGTTTCGGTGGTGGTCTTTTTTGACGGAAGCTGGAGCCGGATGGGGCGGCGCTTGTCGGAAAATCTGGTGTCCGACATGGGATTTGTCATGGAGCTTTATGACCGTTCTCCGAAGAATATAAAAGAGATTGAGACTTTGTCGGCCGACGAATTTCAAATGGACTTCGAGTATTATGACAATCAGGCCAAACACAAAATTATCAATAAGCTCAGCAAGGGAAGCAAGCTGGTTATCGGATATCTGGAAGAAGCTTTAAACAAACGGTTTCCCGAGGCGGAAAGCAGCATTTTTATCGGCAGCGGCGATAAGGATTTGGTGGTGATGGTCGATACTGACAAAGGGTTGTTTAAGTTTACCACATCCAAGAAAAAGATTTTCAGTTCTTCCATCTTTATGTTTGTGGTATGGATGGTCGGTACTTCGATTTTGCTGTTTTTGGTCGCCGTTTTGTTTTTGAGAATTCAGGTCCGTTCTATTGCCGAACTGGCTCAGGTTGCCGAAGATTTCGGAAAAGGAATCGACAATAAAAACTTTAAGCCTTACGGTTCTTCGGAAGTTCGGAAGGCCGCACTGGCGTTTATTAAAATGAAAGAGCGCATCCAGCGTCAGATCAGCGAACGGACGCAGATGCTGGCCGGTGTCTCGCATGATTTGCGGACGCCCTTGACCAGGATGAAGCTGCAGGCCTCCATGATGCCGGACGGACAGGATAAAAAAGATTTTCTGTCTGATATCGACGAGATGGAAAAGATGCTTGACGGGTATCTGTCTTTTGTCAGCGGAGAGGGCGGCGAAAAGTCCTCGTTTGTCGATATGAACGAGATGATTTTGAGCATTATCAATAAATTCCGCAATAAAAAGGCGCTTATCCGCTATTCGACCAATGATCAGGTCAGTGCCATTCAGGGACGTGAACAGGCTTTGAAACGGGCTCTGACCAATGTTATTTCCAATGCTTTCCGCTATGGCAAGACAATCGCCGTTAAACTGGAAAGCAATGATAAAAAGCTGTTGGTGACGATTGAGGATGATGGCCCGGGAATCCCGAAAGACAAGCGTGAAGACGTCTTTAAGGCTTTTTACCGGTTGGAAAACTCCCGCAACAAGGAGACCGGCGGCGTTGGTTTGGGATTGTCGATTGCCAAGGATGTTATCAGCTCCCACGGCGGTGTTATTGAGCTGGACGACAGTTCCATGGGCGGGTTGAAGGTTTTAATCAGTATTCCGTTGTAGGATGAGAAAAAATGGATGCTTTTGATGAGCTGCTGGCTCCGGATAAAGGCGATAAGGAGAAAACAGTTTCGGCAGACAAGCTGTCGGTATCCGATTTGCCGGATGAGTTGTCGATTGCCGAGGCTGAAACCGACGGCGGCGACTCTTTGCTGGCGGCCGGCGACGATAATTTTAATCTGGATTCAATGCTGGATGAGGCCGGCGTAACCTTGGATGACAGCATGTTTCGGGAGGATGAAACAATCTCCGGAACCGCTGATGCTGAGATAGAAGGCGGTGAGGTCGTACCAGCGGCGGAAGGTGAGGTTTCTGAGGAAGAAGCATTCCCGGTCGATGAACCGGAAGGGACGTCGCTTGAGGAAGAAGCGTCCGGTTTGGTTTCCGCCGGTGGAATGTCGGATATGTCGGCCGATGAACCGGCCGCTGTTTCGGCAGACGTGCCTCAGGAAAGTTTTGCGGCCGAAGAACGGGCGGTTGAAAATGATTTGGATGTTTCTGAGGGAAATTCCGGGGCTGATTTAACTGATGATTTTGAACGGTACGACGATACCGGAAAAGACGCCGGGCGGCAGCCGGTCGGAACGCCGGGGGTTCATGAGTTTTGCGAGCCGAATTTCGTAAAATGGTACAGCGGCAGTTCGGCAGATGATTTCTTTGAGCTTGACCGGCATTCGGAGGGCATGTCGTTGGATGGAAATGCCTATTGTCATGTTATTCATATCAATGTCGGTTATGATACTTACGGCTGGCGGGTGGAGTTTGCCGACGGGACGGTGATGGGGCTTTCCGACGTGCGGGAATATCAGCTGCGCAACGGCAGGCTGCCCAGCGAACAGGGAACAATTATTTACGGCAGCAACCGCACTTCTTTCAGCAGTGTTGACCGAATCGTAATTTATCAAAGCGTTCAGTATTTCAGTTATGCTCCGTCTTTTTAGGCGAAGTCGTTAAAGTTATTTTTGCAGCATTGTTTTAATTGTGATACTGCCTTCGTTTAAAAAGGTCGTTTAGGCAGCCAGTTAAGCCTGTGGCGCTGCCACCGCTCACGCCGTGCGTGTCTCCGCCTGCCGGGGTTTCGTCCAGGGGATTTAATTAAGTATTGACACATCACTTTGTTTTTGTTAAACTGCGGGATAGAGAAGCGGTTTCAACAGCAAAGGACGAGAGCCATGAGAAAGCCGGTATTTAAGTTTATTCTGTTTTGTTTAACTTTAGGCGGCACCTTATGGCCGGTCTCTGCTTTTTGCACAACACCAACACACACCACTGAAACGAAACCGTCTTCTCTGATTTCCGATTCCGGCTATCAGCTTGCCAAGATCTGGTTTTTGCCGGAC
>CASFLC010000065.1 GCA_949295475.1 uncultured Pseudomonadota bacterium | reverse complement strand
TCTGAACAACAAAGCGCATCAGCTCGGCATTGAACTTCCGGAAAAAGTTGCAGAATTTCTGGCTCAGAAAATCACTTCGAACATTCGCGAACTGGAAGGCGCTCTGCGCCGGGTCATTGCCCACTCCCAGCTGCTCAGCGACAAAGAAATTACGCTGGATATGACCCAGGACGTTTTGAAGGATATGCTGCGTTCTTATGACAAGCGGACAACCATTGACGAGATACAGAAAAAAGTTGCCGAACATTTCAATATTTCAGTAAAAGAAATGCAGTCTTCCCGCCGTGCCCGCACGGTTGCCAGACCGCGCCAGATTGCCATGTATCTGGCCAAGCAGCTGACGTCCCGTTCTCTGCCCGAAATCGGTCGCAAATTTGACCGAGACCACACAACGGTCATGCATGCCGTCCGCAAGGTGGAAGAGCTGATTTTGGAAGATTCCTCACTGGCGGAAAACGTTGATGCCCTGAGGAGAATTCTGGAAGGTTAAAACGTTCCGAATCCTTTAAAAAGTTGTTGACGACTCATCGTTTTGTCTTCTGATTTGCGCAGTTTATGCTAGAATCGAAAGAAAATAAGACGATGAGTCGTTTTTGTATCAAGAATTCGGATGGAATAAAAATGAAATTTACTATTGAACGCGCAAAACTGCTTAAAACGCTCAGCCATGTGCAGAGCATTGTCGAAAAAAGGAATACAATTCCGGTGCTTTCCAACGTTAGAATCGAAGCCATGGAAGACGGTATCAGTTTTAAGGCGACTGACATGGATACCGAAATTACGGAAATAGCCGACGCCAAAACGGCTGAAACAGGTGCGACCACTGCGCCGGCGCATATGCTGTATGATATTGTCCGCAAGCTCTCCGACGGTTCTCAGGTGGAAATTACGTTCCCTGACGAAAAAGGCCAGCTGACGATTGCCTCCGGCCGTTCGAAGTTTTCGCTGTCGACCATCGGTGTTGAAGATTTTCCGGTTATTTCAGGCGACAAACTGCCGACCAGTTTTGTTATGCCCCGCGATGAGCTGAAAGACGTTATCGACCGAACACAGTTTGCCGTTTCCACCGAAGAAACCCGTTATTATCTCAACGGCATTTATGTTCATGCCAAACAGGAAGGCGCCTCAAACGTTCTGCGCGTGGTTGCGACCGACGGACATCGTCTGGCCTGCGTCGAATCGCCTCTGCCTCAAGGAGCCGAAAATATGGCCGGCGTGATTATTCCCCGCAAGACGGTAACTGAAATCCGCAAGCTGCTGGACGATACTTCCGTTGAAAACGTTAATATTGAAATTTCCGAAAACAAAGTTCGTTTTAATCTGGAAGACGTTACGCTGACATCAAAGCTGATTGACGGGACCTATCCAGATTATGAACGGGTTATTCCGACCGACAACGACAAGAATCTGGAGCTGAACGTCAAAGAACTGGCGGCGGCGGTTGACCGTGTTTCGGTCGTGGCCGAAAGAACCAGAGCTATTAAAATGCTGACTCATGAAAACAGGGTGACGATTACGACATCAAGTCCGGATTTGGGCAGCGCTTCCGAAGATTTGGAAGCAAAATATGAAAACGAATCGCTTGAAATCGGTTATAATTTCCGTTATCTGCTGGATATTTTGGCAGAGGTTAAAGGTGATACGGTGAGAATTTCTTTTGCCGACGCGGCTTCTCCTTCGGTTATTCATGACACCAGCGACGCCAGCGCGATTTATGTTTTGATGCCGATGAGGGTCTAAGAAGGATACAGATGAATAATCTGGCTTATAAACCGGAAATTTTTGAGCAGTTAAAGTCAGGCGTTACATGCCTGACTTTAACTGATTTCAGGAACTATCCGTTTTTGAGGATAAACGCAGCGACCTGTCCGATTGTCATTACCGGAGAAAACGGCTCCGGAAAGACCAATATTCTGGAAGCGGTTTCTTTTTTGACGCCGGGGCGCGGTTTACGGGGCGCCCGGCTGGCCGACATCAAGAGAATCGTGCCGAGACCGCTGAACGACGAATACATGCCGACAGCCATCACTCCCATCAACTGGGCCATCTCCGCGGAAGTCGTCAACGGTGGCGAAATTGTGGAAATCGGCACGGCTGTCGAAAAAACGGCCCGGGAAACGGAAGATGAAGACGGATTGCGCAGTTTTGAACGGCGAATTGTTAAAATTGACGGCAACAAGATAAGTTCACAATCGGAATTAGGAAAATATATTTCCGCCGTCTGGCTGACTCCGCAAATGGACCGTTTGTTTCGGGGCGGCAGTCAGCCGCGGCGCAGTTTTTTGGATCGGCTGGTTTATGCTTTTGATGTTGAGCATGCCAAGCGGACCGCTAATTTTGAACATCTTTACAAAGAATGGTACCACCTGTTGAAAGACGGACGCACAGATGACCACTGGCTGTCCACGCTGGAGGAAAACATGGCGGCGCTCGGCGTGGCTATTGCCGCCGCACGGCGGGAGCAAACGGCCCGGCTGAACACGTTTATCGCCAACGAACCCGACGACGTCTTCCCGGGGGTTGTGATGGAACTTGACGGCTGCGTTGAAAAATGGCTGGACAGCATGCCGGCGGTGGAAGCCGAAGACCGTTATGCCGCTCTGCTGAAAAAACAACGCCGGAACATTCTTTACAACGACAATATTGACGGGGTGAACCGTACGGACTTTAAGGTTTATTACCGCAAAAAAAACATGCCGGCGGAATTGTGTTCCACCGGTGAGCAGAAGTCGCTGCTTATCAGCATTATTCTGGCGCAAAGCCGGTGTCAGACGCTGCATAAAGGGTTTGCGCCGGTGTTGCTGCTTGATGAGGTGGCCGCGCATCTGGATGACCTAAAAAGAGAAGCCTTGTTGGAAAAAATCCGTGATTTGGGCGTTCAGGCCTGGATTACCGCCACCAATCCGGAATTATTTGACAGCCTGCGCGGCGATGCGTTGTTTTTTGAGGTAAAAAACAATACGGTAAATAAGGTCTCGTAAGAAAAGCTTAGCGTTGTTTGCCTGAAACGGCTTTGTTGATTTTTGATTATCCTGACGGCTGCAATTTTTGTTTTTCACCCAATGCTTCGTTCTCCACTAAACAAAACCTCCCGCCTGCATTTTGTAAAGTCTGGCATAGACGCCTTTTTTGCGCAGCAGACTTTCGTGTGTTCCTTCCTCCACGATTTTGCCGTTTTTGAAAACCAGAATCCGGTCCATTTCGCGAAGCGTGGACAGACGGTGGGCTATCGCAATAACGGTTTTATTCTTCATCAGACGGCTGAGCGATTTTTGAATGTGTTTTTCGCTTTCGCTGTCCAACGCCGAAGTTGCCTCATCAAAAATCAAAAGCGGCGCATTTTTGAGAATCGCCCGGGCAATGGCTATCCTCTGGCGCTCTCCGCCGGACAAAATGACTCCGCGATCGCCGACGCGGGTTTTGTATCCGTTTGGAAATTTACGGATAAATTCATCGGCGGACGCTTTTTTGGCGGCGGCAATGACTTCCCGTTCATCAGCATTGGTTTTTCCGTAACGTATATTGTCAAACAGCGTACGGTTAAACAAGCAGACGTCCTGCGGAATCGTGGCAATATTTTTATGAAGCGAATCCTGTTTCAGATCACGAATATCAATGCCGTTGATTTTTACGGCACCGCCGGTAACGTCAAAATACCGGGCCAGTAATTTAATAAAAGTCGATTTTCCGGCACCGGAGGCTCCGACCAGGCCGACCTTTTCTCCCGGTCTGATTTCCACATTTAACCCATTGAAGATTTTGCGGTCATCTTTGTAAGAAAAGCTGACATTTTCAAAGCTGACGGAAACTTTTTCGGCTTTTAATTCACCCGCAGCAGGACGATCAACAATTTCCGGTTCTACCGAAAGCGTACTCAAGGCAGAATCAAGCTGCCCGAAAATTCTGGTTGCATTGCTATACTGCCAGGTTGTGGCAAAAACCGTGTGCGCAATATCCATAAACAACGTATTGGCATAAATAAAACCGACCGTGTCAATCTCTCCGGCCTTCAGCATGAAAATAGAAATAAACACAAACATCATTATTGAAAACACGCTGATAAACTGCAGACTGAGATGTATCCATACGCGCAAACGAGCTTCCCGGCTTTCGGCTTTGCGGAGAATCCGCAGATATTTGAGCAGGTTAAGCCTTTCAAACTTAAAGTTGGCAAAGCTTTTGATTTCACTGTAGTTGGCCAGACTGTCCACCACCATTCCGGAAGCCTGGCTTTCGGAACGGCTGCGTTCTTTGGAAAGCGCGGCACGTTTTTTACCCAGGTAAAGGCTCAGCGCAAGGATAATTACCAGCCATACGCTTAAAACAACAAAAAACCAACCGCTGACGAAGCTTAAAACAACAATTGTTATTAAAATCCTCAAAGCGGTGTGGGTTATGTCAAAACATCCAAAGAAAAAATCTCCGACACCGCGGCTTAACAAATTGACTTTGTTGGCAATGTTGCCTGACATCTCGTCGTTAAAATACGCAATGGAGTGGCGATTGACATAATCAAAGGCATCGCGAATCACCAGCGTGTTGCACTGCGGCGCAAAGACAGAGTGCAGCAGCATCGGAATATTATTGAAAACAACATTGCCCATTCCCAGAATCAAAGCCAGAAACGCAAAACGAAAAACCTGCGTCCAGATTTCGGGATTATTGAACTGCGAGGAAACCAGGTTATAGATTTCCGCAAGATAGTACGGATAAAAACGATTGCAGACAATTGCCGCCAAAATGGAAAAAAAACCGCCTAAAAAAAAGTATTTGAAAATTTTCACATAATGCCAAAGATATTTCAGAGGAGTTTTTTCCATTTTATCGCCTTCTTATTAACTCAAAATTGACAGTTTGCTGTTATTGTAATAATATAATTTTAATATTTGATAAACCCGCTTTATGAACCTGAGGCGCTGACATGGAAACACAGTATTATACTCTTATCGAAAAACAAGATTTTTATGAAATAATCGAAAACAAGTACGGCGAACTGGCCATTTTTATTGATGCCCGCGACGGAGCGCCCGAAAATCCGGTGCTGCAGTTTGACGGCAAAAAAACGGCTTTGTTGAAACGGGACGCTCATCTGGCCGTGCGGCTTGACGATATTCATGAAGAGACCGTTGCCCCGCTGGCGGAAGCCGAGTTTGTCATGATTGTGGAGCTTAAAGGCAAAATGGTGGAACGCGTTTACGGCGTGCCGGTTGACAATGTCGAAGAAATTGTTTTTGAAGGACATCAAACCCGCGCAGACGAACTGGTCAAGGCCAAAAGCAAAGATGAACTGCTTAAGAGTTTCGGCGCCGTTAAGGTCTGGAGCAGCGGTTCGGCAAAATAACTTTTTAAGGTGAAAAGCAATGATAGGTTTGGTGTTGGTTACCCACGGTAATCTGGCAAATGAGTTTATTTCGGCCATGCAACATGTGGTCGGCAAACAAGAACAAGTTGACGGTGTTTGCATCGGTCCGGAAGACGATATGGAAATGCGCCGTACGGAAATCCTGAATAAAGTTGAAAAGGTCAACAGCGGTGAAGGGGTCGTCGTTTTGACCGACATGTTCGGCGGCACACCGTCAAACTTGGCTATTTCAATCATGGACCGCGCCAAAGTTGAGATTATCGCCGGCGTTAATCTGCCGATGCTGATAAAAATTGCCAGCCTGCGCAAAGAAAAAGATTTGAAAGCGACGGTTGAAGGGGCTCAGGAAGCCGGAAAAAAATATATTAACGTTGCCTCACAGTTATTGGGAATGTAAAAAATGGCAGATGAAATCTTAGAAAAAGATTTGGAAATCAAAAACAAGAAGGGACTTCATGCCAGAGCGGCCGCGGCTTTTGTAAAAACCGTCGAGCCTTTTGACGTTACCGTGGAAGTAGAAAGAATCGGGCAATGCGTCAGCGGCTGTTCTATTATGGGGTTGATGATGCTGGCAGCGTCCAAAGGGACGACAATTCATGTCAAAACTTCCGGCAAGCAGGCCAAAGAAGCGATGACTGCACTGGAAAAACTGCTGGACAACAAATTCGGCGAAGAATAACCGCCATGAAAAAGAAGGCGCCCCGCAATAAAACCATTGAGCTGTCTGCCGTTGAGACAGCTTTTTATGCGGCGCAGACGCTAAAACTTTCACAAAAAAATCCCAATGCCGCCGTGATTAACCGGGTTATCTGGCAGGATTGTCTCAAAGCCATGAACTATATGCCGGATGCCTGCGTCGATTTGATGATTACCGACCCGCCGTATAACCTGACTAAAAATTTCGGCAAAACAACCTTTCGTGAAAGAGATTTTGATGCCTATAAAAAATGGCTGGATTCTTGGCTGCAAAAGACGGTGCGTCTTCTGAAGCCCGACGCTTCGGTTTATATCTGCGCCGATTGGAAAACCTCTATCGCCATTCCGGAAATCGCCGGCAAATATTTTATTCTGCAAAACCGGATTTCCTGGGAAAGAGAAAAGGGCCGCGGCGCCACCAACAACTGGAAAAACTGTCTGGAAGACATCTGGTTTTTTACCAAAAGCAAAGACTATAAATTTAATATTGATGCCGTTAAAATCCAGCGGCCGGTTTTGGCGCCTTATCGTGACGACAAAGGTAATCCCAAAGACTGGCAGGAAAAAAACGGCACAAAATTCCGGCTGACCCATCCTTCGAATTTCTGGACGGACATTTCCATTCCGTTCTGGTCCATGCCGGAGAATACGCCTCACCCGACGCAAAAACCCGAAAAGCTTGCCGCCAAACTTATTCTGGCATCAAGTGATGCGGACGATGTGGTGTTTGATCCCTTTCTCGGTTCGGGAACCACCGCCGTCGCCGCAAAAAAACTCGGTCGGCGTTTTATCGGTATTGAGCGAGAGAAAGAATATGCCGCGCTGGCTATGAAACGGCTGGCTCTTGCTGATGAAAACAAAGAAATTCAGGGCTTTGAAAACGGCATTTTCAAAGCGCGCAACAGTTAATTTTTTATCTTAATAACTTCGGTTAGGTTCTATTGTTTTTGAATCCGCCTTTATTAGATTTAAGGTGCGGCACAATGTTGGTGCCCTGTCTTTAATTTAGGAGAAAATATATGGTTAAGTCCAAGAAGGAACGTGAAACCGTCAAGTCTTCCGCCGCTTCATCGGAGGAAAGATCCGAACAATCTTCGCGTAACTCAAAATAGTAATATCTATCAAAGGAGTAAAAAATCATGAGTTGTAACGATATGAGAGACAAAGGCAGCAAAATGTCTGCCTCCGCTTCGGAAGAAAAGAAAACAATGAGTTCTGCCGAAAACACCAAAGACAATTCAACAAACTCTTCCGAAAAGGCCTCTACTCAGAAAAACAGCGGCGGCTGCGGCTGTTCCCGCAACTACTAACTTCCGGACACTTATGAACACCCTTCGTCAACACGAAGGGTGTTTTGTGTTTACTATTTGAATTATTTGATTATATTAAAAAAAGCTTGAATAATCTCGGTAAGGATAAAAATATGAAAAAATGGCTGTTTGCCGCCGGTCTGTGCTTATGGAGCCTGAGCGCCCACGCTCAAAGTGCCGAAAACCTGCGCAAAATTGAAACTTATCTGAACAACATCAGAAGTCTTGAGGCTACTTTTGTGCAAATGTCCAGCAACGGAGGAACCGCAGAAGGCCGGCTGTTTATCGAAAAGCCCAACAAAATCCGCATGGAATATGCCAGCCCGACAAATGTGCTGATTGTCGGCGACGGCAATTACATCGTTTATAACGACACTGATCTGGATCAGGTAACTCATATTGATTATGACGATATTCCGGCAACCTTAATTTTGGCCGACGATATAAAAATTGACGGAAAGAAAATAAAAGTTACCGATTTTTATCAGGATTCCGGCTCAACGACCATTACGCTTGAATATACCGAAAAAGGAGATTTAGGGCCGATTACGCTGGTGTTTTCAAACAACCCGATGGAACTTAAACAATGGAAAATCGTCGATCCGCAGAGCGTGGAGGTAACCGTTTCGCTGTATGATACGCAAAAGGACAAAGATTTGGACGAGCGGTTATTCAAATTTAAAGATTCCAAGGCAGGGCCGCTGAACTATAAAAAGAGAAGATAAAAAAATGTCTTCTTTTAAGCTGATTACCTGGAACGTCAACTCCGTCCGCATTCGACTGGAATTGCTAAAAAAACTGGTTGAAACCGAGCAGCCGGACATTGTTTGTCTGCAAGAGGTTAAAGCAAGGGAAGAAGATTTTCCGTTTGATGACGTCCGAAATGCCGGATTTGATCAAATCGCCTTATACGGCATGCCCGGTTATAACGGCGTGGCCATCTTGTCAAAACATCCTCTGAAAAACATCTGTCGTGTCGACTGGGTCGGTAAACATGATGCCAGACATATTAAAGCCACGGTTTTTGACGATATTGAAATAAACGATATTTATATCCCGGCGGGCGGTGATATTCCGGATCCGGTCGTAAATTTGTCTTTTGGCCATAAACTTTGTTTTATGGATGATATTTCCGAATATTTTGAGCTGCACAAAAAAGATTTTGTTTCAAAAAAAATGCTGATTTGCGGCGATTTTAACGTTGCCCCTTCGGAAAATGACGTGTGGAATCATAAGCAGCTTTTGAAAATTGTTTCGCATACGCCGATAGAAGTTGAAAGGCTGACACGGTTGTTTAAGTCTCTTGATTTTACGGATGCCGTCCGCAAATTTTATCCGGAACCGGAAAAAATCTTTTCCTGGTGGAGTTATCGCAATCCGAACTGGCAAACAAACAACAAAGGCCGGCGGCTGGATCATGTCTGGGTCACGCCACCGCTGCGGGACAGGCTTCTTTCGGCCCGAATATTAAAGGAAGTTCGGGCCTGGGAGCGCCCATCCGACCATGTACCGGTAGCCGTCGAAATAAGGCTTTAAAATTTAAGCCGATATCCGCCGTCCAAGGTTATAATCAGTTGCGCCGACGCGTCATCATGCTCTACTTTCTGGCGCAGGCGATAAATGTGGGTTTCAATGGTATGAGTGGTAACTTCCGGAGAATATCCCCAGACTTCTTGCAACAATTCGTTTTTGCCGACAATACGTTCGCCCGCCTTATACAGATATTTTAACACGGCAACTTCCTTTTCGGTCAGCTTGACGACTTCATTGTTGCGCAGATTGATAATATCCTTCTTTATCGGCCGGACAACATACCGGTTAAAACACAAGTAGCCTTCTTCGCTGTTTTCAAACAAATTTATGCCGGCACGCACTTCATCCAAAAATTCGCTAAGACGCATCGGTTTGGCCAAAACGCGGCAAACAATATCTTTACGAACACTTTCGGGATGCGTTGTCAAAAAAAGCAGCGGCGCTTTTAAATTACGGGCATGCAATTCTTCCAGCTTGTCAAAATCCTCATCCACAATAATGATATCTGCCGGCGCGTCGTCGTTAAAAGCAAATCCTTCGGCATGATGCTCTATTTGATCTCGCAAATCTTTGGCAAAAACCTCATCATCGGAAAAAAGCAGTATGTTCGGCATTTTTTTATCCTTAAAAATTTAGTCCCAAACCGGTTACAAAGGCATATCCCTTATTGCTGCCGTTAATCGTTCCATCCACACCTTCAAAGTCAACATGCGCCGCGGCCAGGTAAATATCAATATATTTATTCAACCGGTACTGATTGGAAAAGGCGATGATTTTGTCCTGATTATCCGTATTGTGCGCTTTAGATTCAAAATACGTCAATGCGGCTTTATAGGGGCCGATTTCATATCCCAGGCCGATATTCCAGGCCCGGCCTTCGCGATAACCGTCAAAATATTCGGGCAAACGGTCTGACGGACGGTTTAAAGACATGCGGGTATCCCGACCGTCAATATAGGTTTTGCGCCAGCCGCCGCCTAATGTCCAGTTTCCGCGCCTGAGGCTGAGGCTGGCCGACATTTCTTTGTCATCGTCATGAAAAGCGCCATACCCCAAAGTTGCGGTTAAATCGGCAAAACCCAGCTCCTGCGCCGTATAAAGCGAAACAATATACGCATCGTCTTTTTCGTAAAAGGCAAATTTATTAATCAGTCCCCGGCGGTTATAAGCATCCGGTACATAAGACACACCCAAAACACTATTATAAAAATCAGGCGATATATAGCTGATTTTGGGCGCAACACCATCCGTATTGATGTAAGTTGTATTTAAAGTGGCAAATTTGGCCGTATGCGCGTTGCGTTTCCAGTTGGGATTGACAATAAAATCGACAATCTCGCTGTTGCTGCTGCCCAAAGCTCCCGCCGCGGGTGCTCCTTCATGAAACTGGGCATCAACGTTAAACGTTTGTCCGAGCATCAGCCGGCCGTAAGGACTGTCGACAATCGCGTAGGCCTCTTCTCCCCAACGGCCCTGATTGTAATTTTGCAGTTCCTGATTAATGCCGCCCATTAAATCCAGGTTTAAGCTGAAACCGTATTCGTCATTAAAAGCATAAGCGGCGCTGAAATTTACCTCGGCGCGGCCGGAACCGTCATTGTTGCGGTCCTGTTTTTCAAAACGTTCCGAAACATCGCTGTACCCATACAATCCGGAAGCATATCCCGATACATCAAAAGACCACTCCCCGGCAGCAGCGCCGCAAGGCATTAAGGCTAGCAACATGACGGCTGGAATAATTTTCATTTTTTTATCCTGCGTTGTGTTTGTTTTTAAGTTTAGAAGAAACTTATGATTAGTCAATATAAATTAGATTTGCTTTTTTGCAACGGCTGTGACAATCTAAATAAAACGTAAAGGAGGGAAAATGGCTTATTTATACCGGCACGGACTCGCCGTTATGCGCGCCCAGCCGCTCCATATCGGACATGAACGGGTTATCCGGCAGATGCTTGAGCAATGCGGCTACGCAACGATTATCCTCGGCTCTATTCAGGAACAGGGAACGCCGCGCAATCCTTTCACCTATCTGCAGCGCAAGCAAATGATTCTCAACTGTTTCGGAGCGCAACAAAACAGATTGCGGGTGATGGGTTTGTTTGATATTTGCAATCCGGTTCAATGGGCTGATTTTGTTCTTGATTTTATGCGCGAAAATATGCCGGAACGCGGTGATCCCGATGTTTATTATGCCGGAAGCCGGTATGATGCCCAATGGTTTGAAAATTGCTTTGAACATATTATCTGCATTGACCGCACAGATGAAAGCTTTCCGTATGTTTCGGGAAGCATGGTGCGGGACATGATGACCATCGGCGACCGGCGCTGGAAAAACTTTGTCAGCCCGTGCAATTATGAAATTGTTGAAAATTATCTGAGCCCTAAAGAAGGAGAAATTTAATGGAAAAAGTCTGGCTGAAACTGAAGAACGGCTTGAAAAAATATTGCGATGACAACGGTTTTGATGATGTTGTTTTGGGGCTTTCCGGCGGACTGGATTCCGCCGTTACCGCCGTTTTGGCCTGTGATGCGCTGGGGAAAAAGCATGTGCACGGCGTGATGATGGCAACAAAATTTACTTCGCCGCTCAGCTTGCAAATTGCCCGCAAAATTGCCGAAATGAACGGCTTTGATTTTACCGAAACGGATATTCAGCCGCTGGTAGACGTTCATGAGACATTTTTGAAGCACTTATGGAAAAATCCGCCCAAAAACATCACGCTTGAAAATTTGCAGGCCAGACTGCGCGGTCAATTGCTGATGGCCTATGCCAACCAGTACAACTACCTGTTGCTGGCCTGCGGCAACAAATCGGAAATCGCCATGGGTTATTGTACCCTGTACGGCGATACCTGCGGCGGACTGGCTCCTATCGGCGACGTTTATAAAAGCGATATTTTTGAACTGGCCAAATGGCGTAACGGCATAAATCCGGTTTTGCCGATGGAAGTTATTGTCAGAGCCCCGAGTGCGGAACTGGCTGCCAATCAGAAAGATGAAGACTCTCTTCCTCCTTATGCTCTGTTGGATAAAATTCTTAAGGCTTATATTGATGAAAAACAAACACCGGCTCAACTTGCTGCCGACGGATTTGACGCGGTAACGATGGAGGAGGTTATCCGCCGCTATCATGCTCAAGCTTTTAAACGGCGTCAGATGGCTCAAATACTCAGTTCGCGCCCCTGACAAGAGTTGACAAAATTTTCTTAAACTGTTAATTTTAGAACGATAATAAATTAATTATGTTTAATTAAAAAACATTTATTATGAAAAATGAAGATTTATTCAGAATTTTTGATGCCTGCAAGCCGACTGTTGAACAAGTCAGACAGTATCTTGAAAGAATTTCAGGCAATGCGGCGTTTGATTTGTTTTTCAGCAAAGGCGGAAAAAAGTTTTTAACCAGAAAAATTGAGCCCGGTTTGGGTGAGTTGGTCGGGGTTGTCATAGAAAAAACGCTTTTTCTTGCCAAAGGATTGTCTCTTGAGGATTTTTCCGGGACTAATAAAAACGACCGCCTGAAATTGACACAAAAAGATATTTTTGAAGAGGGAGGAAATTATTACCCCAAAGCTTTTCCGTTAGATGAAAATGCCTTGGCAATTCTTGAGAGACATGCCGAAGAATATGTAAATCTAACGGACATGCTTAAAACTTTCGGGTATTACCTTCTGCCTCTGCAAGAAAGATATCTTATGCTTGACAAAGATTCTGAGAAAACCTGCGCGGATTATCGCATGCTTGACGGATGTTTTCTCGGAAATGCAAACCTCGGGTACTTTTTACAAAAAGAAGTTATTCCGCTTTGTGTTGAGTTGTCCGGGGAATAAATCAAACAAAAAACCGAAAGTCAGGGACTTTCGGTTTTTTCATATAATCTTTCGTCTCAACTTTACCTTGACAAAGCCTTTCGGGAAAAGATATAACTTTTTTCAATAAAATATTTTTGTTAAACTATTAAACTTCCATTTTATGAAACAAGAAGATCTTTTCAAGGTATTGGACGCATTGCAGTTGACTGTTGACGATGTTATTCAATATTTAAAAAAAATGTGTGAAAAAACGCCGCTTAAGCTGGCTTTTAAAGATCAAAAGGGCAAGATATATTATACCAATAAGCCGTCTGAACGCAAAGATTCTGATGTTTTTTTGGGAATAGTGATTGAAACGGCCATTTTTAGTCCGGCAGATTTTAATGTTCGCAATCTAAAAAACAAAACCGGGGCGCCGGTAAGTTTTCATGAAGGCTTTTTGGCGGAAGAAATCTACAGCAGCTATATTTTTGACTGGGCCAAAGAGTTCGGCTGTTATCCTGCTCAGGAGAAGCAGTTGGAATTGCTGTATAAATTCCGTTTTGAATATGATGAGACACAGCAAATTCTGAAATATCATCATATTGAAGCCCGTCCGCTGGAGGCCAAGGCTCTTTGTCTGAAAAACAGTGAAGGAGCTTATGTTTGCGGCAATATTTATGATTTGCAGACGGGCTCATTAGGCGGTTCTTATCGTCTGATTGAACTGTTTGGAAATTCCAAAACACAGATTAAGCCTTATGCTTATTATTCTGTTCCAATGTAAGAAACTCACAAAAAAGCCGAAGTTTTCGAAACTTCGGCTTTTTTGTTTTTATCAGGTTAAATATCCAGATTTACGACGTTCAACGCATTATCCTGAATAAATTCCTTGCGAGGTTCAACCACATCGCCCATTAATGTGGCAAAAGTTTCGTCCGCTTCTTCCATGCGGTCAATTTTAACCTGTAACAAAGATCTTGCCTCAGGATCCAGCGTGGTTTCCCAAAGCTGTTCGGGATTCATTTCTCCCAGTCCTTTATAACGCTGGATAGCAATCCCTTTTTTGCCGGCGGCCATAATCGCGTCCACAAAAGTAACCGGGCCGAAAATTTTCTTTTCCAGCCCTTGTTTGGACACCAGCATGCTGGAAGTTGCAAAATTTTCATGCAGCAAATTCTTCATCTCGTTCAGAACCGCCGCTTCCTGACTATCCAGAACGGCAGAACCGACTGTATGTTTCTCTGTAACACCGCGCAGCGTCCGGCTGAACAGCAACGAACCGTCCTCCAGAACATCCGCCTGCCAACCGCGGTCATATTCGGCCTCCAGTCCGTCCAGACGTTCCGTAAGTTTATTCAGTTCCGCGGTCATTCTTTCACGGTCATTGACAATCTCTTTGTCAAACAATCCGCAGATGGCCATTTGTTCAATAATTTTTTCCGGTACGTTTTTGCTTAAAGACCCTATCAGACTGCGGGCTTTGCGGTTTTTCTCCACAAGGTTAATCAAATCCTGAGCGGCAATCTGCTCGCCGTCAGAACGAATCAAAGCCGCATCGTCGCAACCACCGCGAATCAGATAATCTTCCATTTCATGCTCGTTTTTGATGTATAAAATGGAATTGCCTTTTTTGACCTTATACAAAGGCGGCTGGGCAATGTAAACGTAGCCGCGTTCAATCAGCTCCGGCATCTGGCGATAAAAGAACGTCAGCAGCAATGTGCGGATGTGGCTGCCGTCGACATCGGCATCGGCCATAATGATGATTTTGTGATAACGGCATTTGTCGGCATTAAAATCATCGCGGCCGATACCTGTTCCCAACGCGGTAATAATGGTTCCGATTTCCGCGGAATTCAGCATTTTATCAAAACGGGCGCGTTCTACGTTCAAAATTTTACCGCGCAGCGGCATAATCGCCTGATTGCGGCGATGGCGTCCCTGTTTGGCAGAACCGCCGGCGGAATCTCCCTCAACGATGAAAACTTCGGACAAAGCGGGGTCTTTTTCCTGACAATCGGCTAGTTTGCCCGGCAGAGAGGCAACATCAAGCACTCCTTTGCGACGAGTCAGTTCGCGAGCTTTGCGGGCAGCTTCCCGAGCCGTGGCGGCTTCAACGATTTTTCCGACAATTATGCGGGCTTCGTTGGGGTGTTCATCCAGCCACTCCTTCAATTTGTCGCCAACGATGTTTTCGACGACCGGTCGCACCTCGGAAGAAACCAGCTTATCTTTGGTTTGAGAAGAAAATTTAGGATCGGGAACTTTGACCGAAAGCACGCAGGTCAATCCTTCCCGCATATCATCACCGGACAAGACAACCTTTTCCTTTTTCAGCAAACCGTTTTCCTGAACATAGCTGTTGATTGTTCTGGTTAAAGCGCCGCGAAAACCGGCCAGATGAGTTCCGCCGTCTTTTTGCGGAATATTGTTGGTAAAGCAGAGCATGCTTTCGTTATAAGCGTTGGTCCACTGCATGGCCGCCTCTACCACAATATCGTTGGCCTCTCCGGCTATGGAAATAACTTCTTCATGCAGCGGCGCTTTGGATTTATTGATATGATCGACAAAAGCTTTCAAACCGCCTTCATAATGAAAATCGACTTCGCGGGGTTCGGCGCCGCGATTGTCTATCAACCTGAGGTAAACGCCCGAATTCAAAAAGGCTTTTTCGCGAATAGCGCGTTCCAGCGTCTCAAAACTAAATTCCGTTTGCGTAAAGGTTTCCGGAGAAGGAAGGAAAGTTACTTCCGTGCCATGACGGCCGGGCGCATCGCCGACAACAGTTAAATGTTTGGTCACATTGCCGTTGGCAAATTCGGCTACATGTTCATGCCCTTCACGCCAGATGCGCAGTCTGAGCCAGGTGGACAACGCGTTGACAACGGAAACGCCGACGCCGTGCAGACCGCCGGATACTTTGTACGAATTATTATCAAATTTGCCGCCCGAGTGTAATTCGGTCATAATGACTTCTGCCGCAGAAATTCCTTCTTCCTTGTGCATGCCGACGGGGATCCCGCGGCCGTTGTCGCGAATGGTGGCCGATCCGTCGGGATTCAGGATGACTTCGGTTTTGTCACAATATCCGGCCAGAGCCTCATCAATGGCATTATCCAGTACTTCATAAATCATGTGATGCAGCCCGGAACCGTCATCGGTATCGCCGATGTACATACCGGGACGTTTGCGTACGGCATCCAGTCCTTTCAAGACCTTAATGGAGTCTGCGCCATATTCTTTTTCTTCTTTGTCTATTTCTTCCTGGGTCATTTCCGAACTCATAATTCTACCATCCTTTACATAAAAAATTTGCTGTTAAAAACATACAACAAATTGTGCTTTTCACCAAGCAAAAAAGCAAAGTTTTCCAACGTCCGGGGCTTTATGGAAACACTCTTAAACGACATGTTTCGTTTCACGTTTTGTCCGAGTCTCGTCCGAGTCTGTTTGCAAAAAACAGCCGAATAAAAAATTTTTCAGCGGACTCAAAACGAATCCGTGCCTTGATTTGCAGCGAATCGCCGGCTTTTCTTTTGGGAATCGGAAAGACTTTGTTAACTTTTTTGGTTTTAGAATCTCCTCAAACAGCGATTCTGCAGGTTGTTGTTTACAAAGCTTTGGTATTAGGTTGGGTAATTATTGGTTAAAACGTTTATTTGGGGAATTGTGTCATCCGCAAATATCGGCTGATGCGGCAAGAGCGCCAGAACAGGCATTGAACTGTCAAGGAATGACTGCCGCCGCTTTACTATTATGTCGCTATATTTATCTTTGAACTTAATGTGCTTCGGCCCAATCCGTGCCGACGCCGACTTCTGCCACAAAGGGAACTTTGAGGCTGACAACGTTTTCCATGATTTTTTTGAGCAGGCCGCTCACCTCTTCTACCTCATTGTCCGGCACTTCAAGAACCAGTTCGTCATGGACTTGCAGCAACATACGGCTTTTTAGTCCGCGGGCGGGCAATTCTTTTTCCACCCGATTCATTGCCAGTTTGATGATATCCGCCGCACCGCCTTGTATCGGCGCATTGATGGCTGCACGCTCTGCATTGGCCGCAAGACGCTTGTTTTTATCATTAATTCCCATAATTGAACATTTACGTCCGAAAGGCGTCAAGACATAGCCGTGACTGCGGGCAAATTTTATGGTTTCATCCATATAAGTTCTGATTTCCGGCATCTGACAAAAATAAGCGTCAATGTATTCTTTGGCTTCCGCCGTGCTGACATTAATATTTTTGGCCAGTCCGTACGGAGAAATTCCGTAAACAATTCCAAAATTAATTGCTTTGGCGTGGCGGCGCAGATTGGCGTCTACCTGTTCCAGAGGAACGCCAAAGACATGAGACGCCGTGGCCGCGTGAATATCCAAACCGGCGGCAAAAGCCTTTTGCAGATTTTTGACATCAGCCACGCCGGCCAGCAGGCGCAGCTCCACCTGGGAATAATCGGCTGAAATCAATTTATATCCCGGACGGGCAATAAAGCAGGCTCGGATTTTTTTGCCCTCTTCGCTGCGGATGGGAATATTCTGCAAATTCGGATTATTGGACGCCAAACGACCGGTATTGGCAACAATCTGCGTGTAAGTGGTATGAACCCGGCTGTCTTTATCCAGCAATTCATAAAGCGCATCGGTATAAGTTGACTTCAGCTTGCTGAACTCTCGCCATTCCAAAATTCGGCCGGCGATTTCAATTCCGTTTTCAGCCAACTGTTCCAGAACATCCGCGCCGGTCTGCCAAGCTCCGGTCGGTGTTTTTTTGCCTTTCAATCCCTGCTTGTCAAATAAAATTTCTCCTATCTGCTTGGGCGAGCCGATGTTAAACTCCTGTCCGGCAAGCAGATAAATTCCAGCCTCTATTTCATGTATTTTTTTATCAAAATAAGCGCTCAGTTCTTTTAAGGACGCGGCATTCACCATAATCCCGCGCCGCTCCATTTGATAAAGCGTGTTAATCAACGGCCGGTCAAAATTTTCGTAAACGGCGGTTTTCTTTTCGGCGACCAGGCGCGGTTTCAACAGTCTGTAAAGGCGCAGGCAATAATCCGCCTGCCGGCACATATACTGCCCGGCAATCACGCTGTCCAACGAAGAAAAAACCATTTTGTTTTTTCCGCTTCCAAGAAGCTCTTCAAGCTTTTGAGATTTCATCTCCAACATAGTTTCGGCAAGTTCATCCAAAGAATGACCGTGGTCGGAGCTGTCCAACTCATAGGACATCACCGCCGTATCCTCCAATGGGGAAAAGACTGTTTCTCCGGGCATTGACTTACCAATAAAATGCAGGGCGGTTTTGATGCCGTGGCCGATTTTCAGAATTGATTTATCCGACAGCAGCGGAAACAAATATTTATTCAGAACGTCCAAAGGAAGACCCGGCTTTTTTTCGGCAGCGGCAAACAAATCAAGATGTTCGTTATTCTTTTGGGCATTCAACGGAATATATGCGGCAACTCCGGGGTCTACGGCCAACGAAATACCGCAGACATTATCCGTCCGAGGATTTAACCCGTCAGCGGCCACCGCAAACGCAAAAGCGCCCGCCGTCTTTATTTTTTCAATCCACTGCCGCAGGGCGGTTTCGGTTTCAATCTGCTCATAATGGATTTCGGGCTGTTTAAATACAGTGTTTTCACTCTGCATCCCCTCAACGTCCGAACACCGTTCAGACAGCCATTTATCTATCTTTGAGCGAAGCGAGCGGAAATCGTATTCGGCAACAAATTTTTGCAAAACCTCCCGCTCGGGGCAACGACATTCGTATTCTTCTATTGAATGCTCAACGGGAACGTCTTTGCACAGCGTTACCAGTTTGAGAGAAACGCGGGCATTTTCGACATTTGCCAAAATGCTTTCGCGGCGTTTGTTTTGTTTGATTTCTCCGGCACGGGACAAAACCCCTTCCAGAGAACCGTATTCATTAATCAGCTGTGCGGCCGTTTTCAGTCCGATACCGGGAACGCCCGGCACATTATCTATGCTGTCGCCGGCCAGCGCCTGCACATCAACAACCTTATCGGGATAAACCCCGAATTTTTCATACACGTCGTCCGGCGTAAAAAATTTATCTTTCATCGGATCGTAAAATTCCACGCCGGGGCGAATCAGCTGCATCAAATCCTTATCCCCGGAAACAACGACCGCTTCCAGCCCCTGAGCCAGCGCTTTCTCGACGTAGGTGGCTATCAAATCGTCGGCTTCATACCCCTCCATCTCCAAATAATGCAGTTTGAGCGCCTCCACCGCTTTGCGGATTATCGGAAACTGGGGAATAAGCTCCTCCGGCGTCTCTTTGCGGGTTCCTTTATAATCAGGAAAAAAATCATTCCGAAAATTCTGCCTTTTGGCATCAAACAAGACCAGACAATATTTGCAGGGAATTTGATGCGTCAGTTTCAAAAACATGCTGGTAAAACCGTAAACCGCATTTACCGGTGTTCCGTCCGGCGCCGTTAACGGCGGAAGCCCGTAAAAAGCTCTGAAAATATATCCCGAACCATCAATAAGACAGATTTTATCAGCCATATCTCACCCTAAAACGCAAATTGCCGCAACAAAACACAACGTCAACGGCAGATTAAATTTATGAAACAAACGCCTATTCGCCAATAGATAAAAAGAAGGCCCGCTCCAATTTGTCAACGGAACACAAATCGGTTTTGTAGACATCCTCATAATTTTCGATATAATCGCGGAGAGCCAGGGCAACGCAATCCTCAACGCTGCGGCCGCTTTTGACGGCAACGGCGGAAATTCTTTTCTGCAAATCATCCGATATTGAAACAGAAATATTGCCCATAAAATTTTCCTTAACTTATTTATGTTATTGATATCACAGTTTTAAAACATTTGATGACTCGTGGCAAGCACTGATTGGCAGGGACTCGTGGCAAAAGCTCAGAAAAAAGTTAAAAGGACTAAAAAAAGAGAGTCAAAACAACGCCTTAAGAATCGGCGGAGACTCTTAAAATTTTTTGGCGCGCTGGTGATAACTTTGTTAACCTATCCGGTCTATTGCTTTTTGACTCTCCCGGATATGGAAGAAGCCGTCAACCGCACCCGGCAGCCGTCAACGTCGATTATTGCGGAAAACGGCAATGACGTTCAGACTTTTGGTACGATTTATTCCGAGGTTGTGCGTTCTGAGGAGCTGCCGCAATATGTTATCGACGCCATTGTTTCCACCGAAGACCGGCGTTTTTACAGTCATTTCGGATTTGACATTATTTCCTTTACCCGGGCAATGCTTGCAAACCTTTTTGCGGGGAGATACGTTCAGGGCGGCAGTACAATAACGCAACAAGTCGCCAAAAACCTCTTTTTAACCTCTCAAAAAAGCATCAAACGCAAAACGCAGGAATTGTTGCTGGCTTTTTGGCTGGAATACAAATTCAGCAAAGAACAAATTTTGACCCTCTACCTCAACCGGGTTTATCTCGGCGCCGGCACCTACGGCATTGAGGCCGCCAGTCAGAAATATTTTCAGAAATCTTCCCGTGACTTAAATCTGCTGGAGGCCGCCGTCATTGCCGGAATGCTTAAGGCGCCGTCGCGGTACAACCCCATTGCCTCCAAACAGCGTGCCTTGGACAGAGCCGCCGTCGTTCTGCAGGTGATGGTTGAAAACAACATCATCAGCAAAGAAGAGAAAGACGCCGCTTTGCAATTGTCGCTGGGGCCCGAAAGAAGCTATAAAGTCGAAAACGCCAATTATTTTGCCGACTGGGTCTATAATGAGGTCAACGATTATATCGGCGAACGCGACAGCGACATTTATGTTATGACGACATTGGATCAGGAGTTACAGGAAAAAGCAGCCAAAGCGCTGCAGAACGTTTTGACCCGCAATAAAGGCCGCAACGTGACACAAGGAGCAATCGTCGTGCTGGATTATTCCGGCGCCGTGAAAGCCATGGTCGGCGGCGCAGACTATTCAAAAAGCCAGTTTAACAGGGCAACACAGGCGTTGCGGCAACCCGGTTCGGCTTTTAAGCCTTTTGTTTATCTGACGGCTTTGCAACAGGGGTGGAAACCCGATGACAAAATTATGGATGTTCCGCTTTCCATCGGCAAATGGAGACCGGAAAATGCCGATAAGAAATACTACGGCGAAGTTACGCTGGAATATGCGTTGGCCAAATCTCTCAATCTGGCAACCATTAACCTGGCTGAACAGCTGCCCAAAAACAAAATCATCAAAAATGCCAAGCGGATGGGAATTACCACGCCAATTATCAACACGCCTTCCCTGACGCTCGGCAGTTTTGAAGTGAAGGTCATCGACATGGCCACCGCCTATACGACCATTGCCAACGGCGGTTTTGCCGTGTGGCCGCACGCCATCAAGGAAATTTACACCAGAGACGGTTATCAGCTTTATCAGCGCGGAATTGACGACGAAAACCGGATTTTGAGCAAACGGGACGCAAAAAAACTGACAAACATGCTGGAGAAAGTCATTGACTACGGAACCGGACGCCGTGCAGCCATCGGCCGTTTTGCAGCCGGAAAAACAGGAACTTCGCAAGACAACCGCGATGCCTGGTTTGTCGGATTCACTGACGATTATGTCGCGGCGGTCTGGCTCGGAAATGACGACGATACGCCGATGAAATGGGTTTCTGGCTCCAATCTTCCCGCGGAAATCTGGAAAAAAATCATGCAATAACGTTAAAACGCAAAGATTAAATTTTTCAAAAATAGTGCTTTTATAATATGTTTTATTATATATAATACGAGAAGATTTTTTAGATAAACGACAAGGAAAAGAAAATGACACAAAAACCTGTTTTGCTGATGATTTTGGACGGGTGGGGCTATCGTGAGCCTAAATCTCCCGACAATGCCATTGAAATGGGCCATACGCCCAATTGGCATCGTATGTATGATGAGAATCCGCATTGTCTGATTCAAACTTCCGGACTGGACGTCGGCCTGCCCGACGGACAAATGGGGAACTCGGAAGTCGGTCATACGAATTTGGGGGCCGGCCGGGTCGTCATGCAGGATTTGCCGAGAATCGACCAAGCCATCAAGGACGGTTCCCTGGCAAAAAATCCGGTTTTGGTTAAAACAATCGACATCTTAAAAAACAGCGGAAAAACCGCTCACGTTATGGGCCTGATGTCTCCGGGCGGCGTTCACTCCTCGCAAGAGCATATTGTCGCTTTATGCAGGATTTTATCCGACAACGGCATAAAAGTCCGGGTACACGCCTTTTTGGACGGCCGCGACACCCCGCCCTCTTCCGCCGTCAATTATCTGGCCGACTTTGAGAAATCCGCCGCCGGAATGAAAGACGTTAAACTGGCGACAATCGAAGGGCGTTTTTATGCTATGGACCGCGACAAACGCTGGGACCGTGTCGAAGCCGCCTATGACAATATGGTCATGGCCGCCGGCAAACGTTTTGCCACCGCGGATGAGGCAATTAAAGCATCTTATGCCGACAAAGCAACCGATGAATTTGTGGTTCCGGCCGTTATCGGCGACTATCAGGGCATGGAAGACGGCGATGTTATCTTAATGGCCAATTTCCGTGCTGACCGCGCCCGGGAAATTCTTTATGCTTTGGCTGATACCGCTTTTGAAGGCTTTGCCCGTAAAAAAACCGTCAAATTCGCTGCGCATCTCGGCATGACGGAATATTCCGTTGACCATAATCGTTTTATGCAGACAATGTTTCCGCCGGAGCAGCTGACCAATATTTTGGGTGAAGTCGTCGCCAAACACGGCCTGACCCAGCTGCGTATTGCCGAAACGGAAAAATATGCTCATGTCACGTTCTTCTTTAACGGCGGTGAGGAACGGGAATTTGAGGGCGAGGAAAGAATCCTGATTGCCAGCCCGAAGGTTGCCACTTACGACCTTAAACCGGAAATGAGCGTTTATGAAGTGACAGAACAGCTGGTTAAGGCCATTGAAGACAAGCGTTTTGACGTGATTATCTGCAATTTTGCCAACGGAGACATGGTCGGTCATACCGGCATTATGGAGGCGGCACTTAAAGCCGTGGCTGCGGTTGACGAATGTCTGGGCAAAGTTGAAAAGGCTGTCAAAGATGTCGGGGGCGTCATGATTGTTGCCGCCGATCACGGCAATGCCGAAAAAATGGTCGATGAAAAAACCGGTCAGCCGTACACGGCGCATACCGTCGGAAAAATTGCCGCCATTTTGGTCAACAGTCATAACGGCGTTTGCCGAATGAAAGACGGCCGGCTGGCTGATATTGCTCCGACCATGCTGGATTTGCTGAATATTGAAAAACCGGCCGAAATGACCGGTCAGTCCCTGCTGGTGAAGACACCCTGCTGATGAAACTGCCGACTGTTCTGCATATTGCCGTTCTGGGTGCCGCAATCTCGGTTGCGGCAGTAGGTTCGGTATCGGCAGCTACAGTCTCGAAAGAAGAACTCCAGCAAATGGAGCAAAAGGTTCAGCAACAGGCGCTGGAACACAAGAAGCTTCAGGCTCAGGCGACGCAAATCAACCTGGAACTGACGGAAGTCAGCCGCGAAATGGTCAATGCCGCAAAAAAAATTCAAAACAGCGAAGAAAGACTGTCTGCCATGGAACGCCAGCTGGAAACGCTCAAAAGCGATCTTGCCGAGGCGGAAAGCGGCTTTACACAAGAAGACGACAATCTGATTAAGACACTTTCCGCTTTGCAGAATTTGGCGTTGAAGCCCACCGAAGCCCTGTTTGTTCAACCGCTGACGCCGGTGGAAATCATCCGCAGCGCCATGTTGCTGAGGGAAACAGTCCCCTATCTTCAGGAAAATGCCGAGAGAATCCGCAAAGAACTTGAGGCTATCGCCCGCAAAAAGACTTTGGTCGAAAAACAATTTGCCCAAATATCCAAACAAAAAAAGGTTTTGGAAAAAGAACACGAGCGAATGCGCGCGCTGGTCAGAAAAAAATCAAAAATCCGCAACCAGGTGGAAATCAAAAGCGAACGCGCCAAACGCAATGTTGACAAACTGGCCTCCCAAGCTCAGGACTTGCGCGATCTGCTGACCAAACTGGAACAACAGCGGCAGGAAAAACAACGCAAGGAAGAGCAGCGCCGGCGGGAGGAAGCCCGCAAAGCCGAAGAGGCTCGGCGGCTGGCAGAAAAAAATAATGAAGAAAAACAATCTGCTGACTTGAATAAATTTAAGCCGGCGGTTATAACTGGAAGCAGAAGCAGTTTCAAACAGGCAAAAGGAACGCTGCCATTGCCGGCAAGGGGACAGATTGTAACTTCTTACGGCGAACAAAAGGTGAAGGGTGTGTCGTCCAAGGGCATAATAATCAAAACCCGCGACAATGCGCAGGTGATTTCGCCGTTTGACGGCACGGTTATTTTTGCCGGTCCGTTCCGCGGATACGGAAACCTGATTATTATCGAACACGGCGAAGGATATTTGTCGCTGCTGGCCGGACTGAACACCATCGACGTGGAACTGGGACAAATGCTGCTGGCCGGCGAGCCGGTCGGACAAATGCCCGATGACGGGGACACGAAGCTTTATGTCGAATTAAGAAAGGACAATCATCCGATTGACCCTATGGCATGGATGAGGCTTTGAGTTAAAACACAACGCGAAAATAGGAAACTGAGATGTCAAAAAGATTTTTAATTTTAACTATCGGCGTTTTTTGCCTGGTATTGGGAAGTTTTAATGCCCGGGCGGCAAAGGACGACGCCAAGGCAGAAGAAGAAACCGACACTTATGAATTGCTCAACCTGTTTGGCGAGGTGATGGAACGCGCCAAAACGACTTATGTTGAGGAAGTGGACGATAAAAAGCTTATCGAATCGGCAATTAACGGCATGCTGGTTTCGCTGGATCCGCATTCGAGTTATCTGGATGCCCAAAGTTTCAAATATATGAACGAGCAGACACTCGGAAAATTCGGCGGATTGGGTATTGAAGTCACCATGGAACAGGGCGTTGTGAAGGTGGTTTCGCCGATTGATGACACGCCGGCGGCCAGAGCAGGTCTTAAACCCGGAGATTATATTACCAATATTGACGGCGAAAACGTGGTCGGCATGACGCTTAACGATGCTGTCGACAAAATGCGAGGCAAAGTCGGGACCAAAGTCAAACTGACAATTCGCAGACTGGGCGAAAAACCGTTTGACGTGACGCTGAAACGCGAAGAAGTCAAAATTCAGTCCGTCAAAACAGAGATTCTGGACGGCGATATTGCCTATATTCGAATTACCTCGTTCAGCGGAGACACGGATCAAAACGTTGAAAAAGCCATTCGCAAAGCCAAGAAAAAACTGAAAGAAAAACTCAAGGGCGTCGTGATTGACGTCCGCAACAATCCCGGCGGGCTGCTGGATCAGGCCGTCAATGTTTCGGACTTGTTTTTAAATCAGGGTGAAATCGTTTCCACCCGCTCTCGCAACGAAGCGGACACGGTTCGTTATTCGGCTCAGGAGGGCGATATAGCCGAAAACCTGCCGATTGTCGTTTTGATTAACGATGGTTCTGCGTCGGCATCCGAAATTCTGGCCGGGGCGCTGCAAGATCATAAGAGAGCCATTATTCTGGGAGAAAAATCTTTTGGAAAAGGATCGGTGCAAACGGTGGTTCCGCTCGGAAAATACGGCGCCATGCGCTTGACAACGGCCCGTTACTATACACCTTCAGGCCGTTCCATTCAGGCAATGGGGATTGTTCCCGATGTTGAGGTTCATCCGGCAAAAGTTGAGGAGATTCAGGACGGTTTCGGGCTCAGCGAAGCAGAGTACCGCAATGCCCTCAAAAACGAAAATGCTGAAGAAGAAAAACAAAAACAGAATGACAAAGAAGGCAGCGATGACTGGAAAAAAGATTATCAGCTGGCACGTGCCGTTGATTTGGCAAAAGCATTGGGTATCTATACGCAGTCAAAATAGGAGACGATTTTGCTCGACAAGATTCTTCAGTACAAAAATCTGATTTTGGCCGTTGCCGCAGCCTTGTTGCTGGTCGGTTTCAGCGGATATCTGGTTGCCGATCGGAAAAGCGAGCCGGTTTATCTCTCCAAAATAGACCGGCTGATGTTCGACAAGGAAAATCAATCGCCAAAGTTTGTTATTACTTTGCCAGACAAGAAAAAAGCAGCCACACAGTCGATAGATATTCTTCCGGAAGTTCCGGAATCTTCCGCAAACGAGCTTCCTCGACCGGTCGACAGAGATTTGACCGTGGAAGAAATCTTGGCGCAGGTTCCCAGCGTTTTAACCCTGCCGCCCAAAGAAGCGACGCAAAAGCTGCGTTATATCACGCTGGAGGACAGCCTGACCGAAAGCAAAGATTCTTTGTTGCTGCCGACTATTTCCCAAAGCGGAGCCAAGCCCTGGATTGAATACGGAAAGCAAGTGGAGGTGTTGCCGACTTTTAAGAAAGTGGCTATCGTTATTAAAGGCAGCGGATTTGATCCGATGGCTTTGGATAAAATCAGTCAGGTTTTTGATTCGGAAATATCCATGTCTTTCAGCCCCTATGCCGCAGAAGTGGGGACCCGGATTTTGACGGCCCGGCAAAACGGTCACGAGACCTATATGGACTTGCTGCTGTCTTCAAAAGATTTTTTGAAATCAGACAGCGGGCCGTTGTCCATGAGTTTGACAATCAGCGACGCCGAAAGCATAGAGCGTCTGGAAAAAACATTGTCGCCGGGCGCGCCTATCGGCGGTGTTGTCATCAATGACGGCATTGCGGACGAAAGCAACCGTTATACTTTGACGCAGATACTGGCTGCGATTAACCGCCGGGGACTTTTGGTCATTGACGCAACCCACGGCAACGGAATTGAACAGATTACCATTAAAGGGCTGCCGCGGCGCAAGGCGGATATTATCATTGAAAATCTGCTGGACAGGAATTTAATCCGTGAAGAAATAAAAAAAGCGGAAAATATTGCTTTAAGCCGGGGACAGGTTTTGCTGGTGGTTGAGCCCAAACCGGTTATTTTGAAAGAAATTTATGATTGGATTAAAACCTTTTCGCCGCAGGTTGCTTATGAAGAATCTAAAAATCAGATTCTCGAAAAGCCTTTGGCGTTAGTTCCGGTGTCAAATCTGGTGGTGGAATAAATGAGTTTATACCGCAAAAATGTCGGAATTGTCGTTTTTAACGACGATAAAAAGGTTTGGATGGGTGCCAGAGCCGATCGTCCCGGATTTGAATGGCAGTTTCCTCAGGGCGGCATTGAGAATGGAGAAGATTTTCGTGATGCCGCCTATCGGGAGCTTCGGGAAGAAACAGGGATTGTTTCCGTGCGGCCGGTTGCTGAAATCAGTCAGCCGATAAAATATGACTTTCCTTCGGAGGTTCTGAAAAAATTTCGAAAATTGGGCCGGACAAATATCGGGCAGGAACAATATTGGGTTCTTTTTTATTTTACCGGCAACGATACCGAGATAAACTTGCGGACGAATCCGGAAGAAATTGAATTTAAAGCTTATGAGTGGGTTGATATTGAAGAGGCGCCCCTTCGCATTGTGGCTTTTAAAAAGCAGGTTTACGAAAAAGTTGTTAAAGAATTTCAACCTTATTTGAAATCCCGGACTTGAAAATCCGGGATTTCTGTTTCGGATTAAAACGCAAGGACACAACGAACGCGGCGCTTGTAGTTTTTAATGCTGCGGCTGGCCATGCTACCGTCGGACAGATATACAACCCACGCATAGTAGCTATCGCTAGTGTACTCTGACGAAGACCAGTAGTAATCATTCTGAAGTCGCGTCTTCGATAATTTTTGAAGCCCAAAATTAATAGCCTCATGGTTAGAGCTTATTGCATACAATTCTCCTGCTCCCGGTAAATACCATCCGCTGCTTCCCGTTCCGCTGGAGACAGGCTTGTAACTGTTACAATACTCTGCTGCCGGATGGTGGTTGCTGCTATTATAATTAACTATACACGAGGTATTGTCAGCCCCTTTGAAATCTGTTTGTGCGTCTGCCTGATTGCTATAATCTGTCAAACACGATAAATTCTCATAACTTGGGGTAGACCATTCTAAAGTCGAACTACTTTCCTCCAACGCCACAGCAAATCGTCTGTTCTTATCAACATAAGCCACAACACCGACAGCCGTTTTTCCGGAAACAACATCATTAGATATGCTTCCGTCCGAATATAAAATCATTCCCGGTTGATCTCCGGCCGCAGAATCTCCGGCCTCCACGCAAAAATACTTGCTGCTGTCAAACGGACAGACCAGGCTTTCCATACCGTCACAATCCGAGGCCGATTTCTTATACCCTAATTCCGCACATCTGGTCGGGCTGGTGCAGTTCTGCGCCAGAGCAGCCCCGCTGACACTCATCAAAGACAATAAGCTTCCAAACATCAAAATGTCTTTTTTCATTATCTTTCTCATCGCTCTTCTCCTTATTTTCTATAAGCCGCTCCAATACTCCTCTTCGTCAAAGCTGCCTACCGCACACCCCGTCGCGCAATATTTGCCCGAACAATCTTCGTAACTGCACAGGGTGTTCTCCGGACAACTGTCCAGCGTGCACTCGTACAGACATTTCTTACAATTGTCATACAAAACCTTGCTGCCGCTCTGACAACTCTTCGACCCTATCTCCGCCCCGTAACGGCATTCGCTGAACTCGTCGCACGGGTTTATCTCTATCTTGTACTTTGTGCCCGTGCAGCTCTCGCAACTGGCCGTTTCAATATATCCTGCCGGGATTTCTCCGTAATCGTACCCTTCGCACAAATTGCAACAGGTCCCGTAGCTGTCGTCATATTCGCAGCGGCCGTCCAAACTCAGCTGCCATCCGGACGCACAGCTTTTGACATAACCCTCGCAG
>CASFLC010000064.1 GCA_949295475.1 uncultured Pseudomonadota bacterium | reverse complement strand
CTGCTCCGGAGACTACGTCATCAAAACCGGCTGGTCCTGTAAAAGTAATTACTACAAAGACGGCAATGGCTGTAAACACAATGACTGTAAAGCTTCTGCGGTTTCTGTCCCGACAAACGGCTATTGCTCCAACAAAAACAGTTGCAATATCTGTACCGCCTGGGCCTGCAACTCGGGTTACACCAAGTCCGGAAACAGCTGCGTCTGCGCAACAACCTGCTCAGATAAAGTAACGACCAAACCTAACAACTCGTCCTATACAACTGCATCATGTACAGCCTGCGGTGTGACCACGACTATTAAAACCGGTTGGACCTGCAACTCGGGTTATAAGCAATCAGGAAGCACTTGTATCACCTCCAGCAGCGGTACGACGACTAAAAAATGTACTGCAAGCGGCGGCTATAACGGATACTCCTGCAGCGAATGGTCCGGTTACACAACGACTGGTAAGTGTCAACAGAAGTACAATGAGATGGGGGCTTCTTGCGGCAGTAACCATAGCGGTACCTGTGACGCTGACTCCTGGCATAGATGCTGTCTGCAATGTAACGGCTTTGCATCTTAAAAAGCCTTCCTTAAAGCGTAAACCCTGACTATGGGTTTACGCTTTTTGGTTATGTTCGGCGCATTTAATTGCACATGAGTACGTTCTGAAAATTTATTGTAGCAAAAATCTGAACGATGATTTTCGCTTTTTTTAAAAATAAAGAACTCCGTTTGCACATAAACGGAGTTCTTTAAGAAACGGATTTTATCTATCCCAATTTGGCAATAGCCGCCTCTATCCGGCGCAGGGTTTCTTCTTTGCCCAGGATAACGGCAATTTCCGTTGCGCCGCCGGGCGTGGTCTCTTTGCCGCTCAGAGCAATGCGCAGCGGATATAAAATCTGTCCGTTTTTAACGCCGAGTTTTTCGGCCAGCGCTTTCAGGTAATCAAACAGCGCCTGATTGGTCCATTCCGACTGCGTCTCCAGCGCCTCTTTGATTGCGGGCAGATTTTGTCTGGCAATATCCGCATCTGTTTTCATCTTCTTGTTAAAATACAAATCAACCGAATAATCCGGAACGGCTTTGATAAAATCCGTCTGAGTTTCAATATCCTTCAATGTTTCAATCCGAGGCTGGAGCGTTTGGCTCAATGCTTCCAGATTCACATAAGCAGGCATATCCCGATAGTACGGCAGCGCCAGCTGATGAAATTTCTCGGCGCTCAGGGCCCGGATATAGCAGCCGTTCATCCAGGTCAGTTTGGTTATGTCAAAGATTGCCGGCGAGCGGTTAAGCCGCTCTATGCTGAAAACTTTTGTCAGCTCTTCCAGAGAGAAAATTTCCTGTTCGGTTCCCGGGTTCCAGCCCAGCAGGGCAATATAGTTCAAAATGGCTTCCGGCAGATATCCTTTGGCGACCAAATCCTGAAAAGAAGCATCCCCGTTGCGTTTGCTCAGTTTGTGCTGCGCGTCTTTCATCACCTGCGGCACATGAACATAGTGCGGATGTTCCCACCCGAAATCTTCATAAATCAGATTGTACTTCGGGGTGGAAGAAATATATTCGTTGCCGCGGACGACATGGGTTATCTGCATCAGATGATCATCAACCACATTGGCAAAATTATAAGTCGGGAAACCGTCCGATTTGAGCAGGACGCCCTCGTCAAGTTCATCATAGTCAATCTCTATATCGCCGTAAACTTCATCATGATATTTGGATTTGCCCTTTTTGTTGACGGTTTGCCGGATAACATACGGTTCACCGGCGGCAACCCGCTTTTTGGCCTCTTCAAGCGGTATCAGCTTACAGGGATCTTTGAACTTGATGTTCAGCTCTTCATTTTTTTCTTCATCCGCCTCGTTTTTGGAGCAGAAGCAATAATGCGCGCCGCCAAGTTCAACCAGTTTGTGGGCATATTCGGCATACAGCGATTTTCGCTCGGATTGAATGTACGGGCCGTAATTGCCGCCTTTGTCCGGACCTTCATCCCAGTTCATGCCGACGGTTTTGAGGGTGTTGTAAATAATCTCGGTCGCGCCTTCGACATAACGTTTTTGGTCGGTGTCTTCAATGCGGAGAATAAAATCGCCGTCGTTGGCTTTGGCTATCAGATATTCATACAATGCCGTCCGCAGGTTGCCGATGTGCATATAACCGGTGGGACTGGGCGCAAATCTGGTACGTACTTTCATCTTTTTTTCCTTTGTTTAATCCTGTTTAGCTCACAATAGCGCAAAAAAAATTTTTCTCAAGCATAATCAGCGTTATCAGGCGCTGAGTAAAACTTCCGCCGCGGCGCGGGCCTGATCGCTGATGACTTCGCCGGCCAGCATGCGGGCGATTTCTTCGCGGCGTTCGGTCTCCGACAGCATCTGTACCGTGGTTGTGGTGACGTTGCCTATCGTATTTTTTTGGACCTTGAAATGTGTGCTGCCCCGCGCCGCGACTTGCGGCGAATGCGTGACCACCAAAACCTGAACATTTTCGGCCAGACGCGCCAGACGTTCGCCCACAGCCTGCGCCGTCGCGCCGCCGATGCCGGCGTCGACCTCATCGAAAATCATGGTGCAGACATTGGAACTTTTGGCAAGGTTTACTTTTAACGCCAGCATAAACCGCGACAATTCGCCGCCGGAAGCAATTTTGTTCAACGGTCCCTGTGGCGAATTTGGATTGGTGGCAACCGTAAAATAAATATCGTCAAAACCGTTTTCGGACCAGGCGTTTTCCGGCTGCTTTTCGATTTGGGTGACAAACTTTGCCCGCTCCATTTTCAACGGCGGAAGTTCCTGCATAACCAGCCTGTCCAGTTCGGCGGCCGCTTTGACCCGCGCCTGATGCAACATGCCCGACGCCTCCAGATAAGCCTGACGCGCCGCCTGTTCAGCCTGACGCAGAGAACTAAGCCCGTCTTCCCCGAGCTCAATGTTATTAAGTTTTTGTCTGAAATCGGTCAGCACATCTTCCAAATCATCCACCGCAACGCCGTGTTTGCGCGCCAAATCCTTAAGCGCAAACAGCCGGCTGTCAATATTTTCCTGCTCGTCGGCACTCAGACTGACTTCCGAAGAGGCTTCTTCTATTCTTTCAACCGCATCATTAACTTCTATCAAGGCACGGTCCAGCGCGCCGAAGATTTCATCATATTTGCCGTCAACATGCCGATTGGCCTTGTCTACCGCCGACTGGGCCTGGCGCAGCGCAGACTGTACATCCGCCCCCTGCGTTAATGCGGCATAAGCGTAATTCAGGCTTTCGATAATTTTTTCGGCATTCATCAGTTCCTGCCGGCGCTGTTGTAGTTTGGCCTCCTCCCCGCGGCGCGGCGCAATGTTTTCCAGCTCGCGCACCCAATGACGGAGATTATCCTCGTCCGCTTTGGCCCGGCTGATATCCGCTTCGGCCTGCGCCCGGGCCGAAACCGCCCGCCGGTATTCCCGGTAAGCTTCCGCCGTTTTGCGCCGGAGTGCGGAATAATTGCCGTACGCATCCAGGACATCACGGTGATTGGCGGGATTAAGCAAGCCCTGATTGTCAAACTGTCCGTGAATTTCGACCAGATATTTGCCGATATCCTTGAGCAGCCTGGCGCTTATCGGCTGATCGTTAAAAAATATTTTGCTCTTGCCGTCACGGTTCAAAACCCTTTTGATGATAATTTCTTCCCCGGCATCCAATTCATTTTCGGATAACAATTCCCGAAGCGGCGCATTGTCCGGTTCGGCGTCAAATACGGCGGTGACACTCAGTTTGTCCTCTCCCTGACGGATTAGCGAAGTTTCGGCCCGTTTGCCGAGAACCAGCCCCAAAGAATCCAGCAAAATAGATTTGCCAGCGCCGGTTTCTCCGGTCAAAACGCTTAAATGCGGCTGAAAATCAATATCCAGCTTGTCTATCAAAACGACATTGCGTATGGAAAGCGACTGAAGCATTGTTTGAAGTCCGTTATTTCAGAAGTTTTTGCGCCGCGTGATTCCATTTGCTGTCAGGATAGTTATGGTTCAAAACTTTGGCCGCGTCCTCTGCTTCCTTGTTCAAACCGAGAATTTTGTAAATTTCAACCTGACGATAAAGAGCCTCCTCAATCTGCGGCGTGGTTTGAAAACGGTTGACCACGACGGAAAAACGATTGAGCGCCGAAAGATAATTCTTTTGCTTCAGATAGTAGCGGCCGATTTCCATCTCCTGCCCGGCAAGGTGATCAAAAATCAAATCCATTTTGACTTTGGCATCTTGGGCATATTCCGTGTCGGGGAAGCGGGCAATAACCTGACGGAACGCCTGCAGCGCCAACTTGGTATTGTTCTGGTCTTTTTCCACGCCGACAATCTGTTCGTAATAGCACAGACCTTTCATATAATAAGCATAAGCAATGTCTTTGTTGCCGGGATGATATTTGATGAAGCGATCCAGACTCAAGACGGCGTCGTCATACTTTTGGTCTTTATAATAGGCATAGGCTCCCATCAATTTGGCTTTGACAGCCCATTTGGAATAGGGATGCTCAAGCTCTATCTGCTCAAAAGTTTCGGCGGCTTTGGCGTAAGATGTTTTTTCCAGCTGCTTATAGCCGGTGTTGTACAACTGCTCGGCGGTTTTGACGCTTTCGGCTGTTTCCGGCGTCGTACCGCAGCTTCCCAGCACAAGAACAAAAGCCCAAAGCCATAAAACATGTTTTTTCATGACAACTCCTTAAACTATCCGATAATTAGCCTCATCGGCAAAAATCTTTTTCAACAGTTCGTTATTATGAAAATGGCCGGTTTTTTCCGCCGTGATTTTGGCCTGCAACGGATATCCCGACGTATACATATCGCCGATTGCATCAATAACTTTGTGATTGACGCACTCGTTTTTAACCCGGAAACCTCCGGGATTCAAGATATTTTCTCCGTCAAGAACGACCGCGTTGTCCAGAGTTCCTCCTTTGATAAGACCTATTGACTGCAGGTAATCGACCTGATATTTTTCACAAAACGTGCGGCAAGGAGCAATTTCGGCGGCAAAAATCTCCGGCGTAATTTGTCCGGAAAATTCCTGATGTCCGACAATTTTTGACGGAAACTCAATCTCAAAATGCACTTCAAAATCATCAGAAGGTTCGGCTTTAATGCGATTGCCCTTTTCATCAACAAACTCAACGGAACGAAGAAGCCGGAGATATTTCCGGGGCGCCTCCTGCGCAACGGTGCCGGCTTTTTGCAATGCCTTAAAAAACGGAAGGGCGGAGCCGTCCATAATCGGCGTTTCCTGATTGTTGATTTCTATCAGAACATTGTCCACTTTCAAAACCGCTAACGCTGCCATCAGATGTTCCACCGTCGACACAACATTGCCCGCCTTATCCCCCAGGCAGGTGCAATTGCGGGTATCGACGACATTTGAATAAAGCGCAGGGATCAGAGGGGTGCCAGGCAAATCTACCCGTCTGAATACAATACCATGGCCAACCGGTGCAGGTTTTAACGTCAAAATACCATCACAGCCGGAATGCAGGCCGATGCCCCTGATGACGGTTTCTTGCGCCAAAGTATGCTGTTGCATGCCTTTTCCCCTTAAACTCAAAATTCTCAAAAAAAACTCAAGGCAGCCTATAAGCCGGGTTCTGTATCCCGGAAATCCGGGACGATAGCTATTCATCTGGGCCGGGCATCGCTGCACGGCTCATCGCGACCCACCTCTGGAGAGGAGAGAGAACGCTCCTTTCTTTATTCAGTTTGCCGAAAAAACGACACTTGAATGCCCCTAATTTGGTCTTGCTTCAAACAGGGTTTGCCTTGCCAAAAATGTTGCCATTTTTGCGGTGAGCTCTTACCTCGCCTTTTCAACCTTACCCGACATGCAGCCGGGCGGTATGTTTCTGTGGCACTTTCCCTTGGATTGCTCCAGCCAGACGTTATCTGGTGTTTTGTTCTCTTGAAGCCCGGACTTTCCTCACCCGCGGATGTTCCTTTCCGCAGCGCAGCTATCCGGCCGCCTTATGGAAATTGAGGATATACGTTTCCGCTTCAGATTGCAAGCTCTTTGTCATTGTTCACAAAATAAAAAAATATCCCAAATTTTTTTATTTTCCAAACACCAGACAGGGCCTAAGGTTGAAGCGAATCGGACAAAAAATATGCCGAACAAACTGCGAACAGTTAATATTTTACTAAAATTTCCCATTGATTCCCATATTATCCCATGTTATACCATAAATAACAGAGGATTTTTGAGGGATTCTAAAAAGTGCGCAAAACATTTTTGTTTATGGACACGATTTATAACAAGGTAGACGCCAAAGGCCGCGTTTCCCTTCCCTCAGATTACCGCGCAATCGTTAAAGAATCGTCAAGCGAAATTGTCTGTTACCGCAGCCTCAGTGCACCGTGTATTGAGGGCTGCCTTGAAGACCTGCTCGACAAACTGGCCAGCGATATGGAAAATTCGCTCGACTTCTTTTCGGAAACTCAGGACAATCTGACCAATCTGATTTTCGGCGATGCCAAACGCTATCCGTTTGATTCGACCGGACGTATCATGTTGTCTGAAAAACTTTTGAAACACGCGCAGATTACCGATGCTGCCGTTTTTGTCGGCAAAGGGCGGAAATTTCAAATCTGGAACCCGCAAAACTGGGAAAAAGAAGAAGCCCGCATCCGCGCCGAAGTTCTCAAAAACCGTCCTTCACTGAAACCGCAGGCGGAGGGCGAAAAATGAGCATTGATTTTCAAAAACATTTTCCGGTTATGCTTCCAGAAGTTCTGCAAACTCTGGCTCCGCACGACGGCGGTTTGTATGTCGACGCCACTTTCGGCAACGGCGGATACAGCGAAGCCATTCTTGAGGCCGCCGACTGCCGGGTGATTGCGCTTGACCGGGATCCGTCCGTCCGGGACCGGGCCGATGAGCTGACCAAACGCTTTGACGGTCGTTTTGAATTCCGCCCCGGCCGTTTCGGCGATTTCTCGACACTGGTTTCCGAAACCGTTGACGGAGCGGTGTTTGACATCGGCGTTTCTTCCATGCAACTGGACGAGGCAGACCGCGGTTTCTCTTTCAGCAAAGAGGCGCCGTTGGATATGAGAATGTCGCTAACCGGAACAAGCGCAGCAGATTTGGTCAACACCCTGCCGGAAGAAGAATTGGCCGACCTGATTTATCAATACGGCGAAGAACGCAAGTCCCGCGCGATTGCCCGCAAAATCGTCGAACGCCGCAAGACGGCTCCGATTGTCACGACAACGGAACTGGCGGAGATTATTTATTCAGCCGTTCGTCGGACGCCGCATGCGATTGACCCGGCGACGCGGACTTTTCAGGCTCTGCGGATTGCTGTCAACGACGAACTCGGCGAGCTGGAAAGAGGCCTGGACGGGGCGACCGACCGTCTGACATCGGGCGGACGTTTGGTCGTGGTGGACTTCCACTCGCTGGAAGACCGCATTGTCAAAAACTTTATGAAACAAAAGGCCGGCAAAAAAAGCCACGTTTCACGCTATCTGCCTGCCGCCGCAACAACCGATAACGTTGTTTTTTGTGAATGCTCCAAAGCCATTCTGCCTTCTCAGAACGAGATTGAAAAGAATCCGCGTTCGCGTTCCGCCAAACTGCGTTATGCCGTTAAATTATGACTCAAATTCAAGAAGGAGTTTGAACAAAATGAATGGTACAAAATTAGCAACTATCGCCCTGTGGATTGCCCTGCCCTGCCTTATCGGCTTCAGTTCTCTGGTGATGAAAAACAAGGTTCAGGAGCTTGAAAACGAGCTGAACGCCATCAACCGCAATATTCAGGACGACATCAAAACCATTCATGTCCTCAAGGCCGAATGGTCGCACCTCAACAACCCTTCGCGGCTGCGGCGACTGGTTCATAAACATATTGACCTGAATCCGGTTCGGGCTGAACAAATTATTAACTATTCTGCGTTACCATTTAATTATGAAGACGGCGAATCGAGAAGGATTGCCGCTCGCAAGAATATTTCGACCTATGCCGAGCAGAACAAGGAGCTTAAAAAACTTGCAAATGCCCGGCGTTAGTCAGTATAACTAATGAATGGGCAGAAATGGCAGGAAAGTATTTTTCCAAAAAAAAGGAAGATTTTTATCTTCCCGGAGAAGAAATAAAAATAGATAAAAAAACTTCTTTCAGCAGCTTTTCCTGCGAGAAAGATCCGCTTGCCGTCTGCAAAAACCGCCTGTTGGCCGCCGTTGTTGCCTTTGCGGCCGTTTATCTGGTCATCAGTTTCCGGTTGTTTGATCTTTGCATTGTTCCCAACCTGTTTGCTGATGACACCCATATCGCCCAAGCCAGTGTTCAGAGCCATATCCGGCGCGCCGACATTCTTGACCGCAACGGCACCATTATCGCCACCTCGCTGCCAACCGTCAATCTTTATGCCAACCCCAGAAAAATTCTTGATGCAAAACGAGCCGCCCGAGAGTTGGTTCAGGCGCTGCCGGAACTTGACTTGCAGGAGACATTCAAAAAGCTTTCCGGCGGAGGAAGTTTTGTGTATCTGAAACGCAACCTGACACCGTCGCAGCAATATCAAATTAATTATCTGGGAATTCCTGGGCTTGAATTTGAAAACGGCGAAAAACGCGTTTATCCGCACAAAAACCTGTTTGCTCATATTATCGGCGCCACCAATATTGACAACGTCGGCATTTCCGGCATCGAAAAGGCCATGGACGAGCGTCTGCACCAGTCAAATATTCCGCTGATGCTTTCTGTCGACGTCGGCATTCAGGACACCGTACGCGAACATCTTAAAGCCGGTATGGAAAAATTCAAAGCTCTCGGTGCCACGGCGATTTTGATGGATGTCAACACCAGCGAAATCATCGCCATGGTTTCGTTGCCGGACTATGATCCCAACACCAACCGCGTTAAAGACAAACGCGCCTTTTTTAACATGGCGACAAAAGGCGTGTATGAGCCCGGTTCGGTTTTGAAAATTTTTAACACCGCCATGTCTTTGGAGAGCGGCAAGGTCAAGCTGGCCGACCGTTTTGACGCCACGCAGCCGTTAAAGCTCAAATATAACACCATCAAAGATTACCGGGGTGAAAACCGCTGGCTGTCGGTTCCGGAAATTCTGGTTTATTCTTCCAACATCGGCTCGGCGCAGATGGCGCTGAAAGTCGGCGGCGGCGAACAACGCAACTTCTTGGAAAAAATCGGCTTTTTTGAAAAACTCGGCGTGGAAGTCGCCGAGCGCGGACAACCGATTTTCCCCAGCCGGTGGAGCGAAGGCACCATTGCGACGGTGGCTTTCGGATACGGACTGGCAGTCTCCCCGCTGCATGTCATCACCGGTTATTCGGCCGTAATCAACGGCGGCATTTATCACAACCCGACCCTGATAAAGGACAACCCCAAAGATGCCGAGGGGCACCGTATTTTGTCGTTTAACACTTCACAGGCAATGCGCAAGCTGATGCGGCTGGTGGTTACCGACGGGTCGGGCAAACGCGCCAACGTTCCCGGTTATGAAGTGGCGGGGAAAACCGGAACAGCCAACAAGCTCTCCACCGAAGGCAAATACGTCAATAAAAAAGTGCGGACGACTTTTGTTTCGGCTTTCCCGATTTCCGACCCCAAATATGCGCTGATTGTCATGCTTGACGAGCCGCAGCCCCTCAAAGAAACCTGGGGGTTTGTAACCGCCGGGTGGAATACCGTTCCGACCGCGGCCAAAATTATTGAAGCCGTGGCGCCGCAGCTTAACCTGAAAGCCAATTTCGATCTGGACGAACTACGCAAAAACCGTATCATCGAAGCTTCTTACAGCCGGTGAGGCTTTATTTCTTAAAAAGCGAGGACACAACGGACGGGATAACTGTTAAGCTTAGCGTAGTAGCTGTCCATGTTGCCGTCGGACGGGTTGACGTGCCAGGCGCTACCCTCATCGTACTCGGACGAAGACCAGTAGTAATTGCTGCTAAGGGGGGGGCTTCCTAATTTTTGAAGCCTTGCATTGATAGCCGCATAAGACTTGGATAATGCTTTTAACTCTCCGGCTGCAGGTAAATACCATCCGCTACGGCCCGTTCCACTTGAAACCGGTTTATAAGTATTACAATACTCTGCTGCCGGATGTGATTGACTGTCATTTATCAAACATTGTGTATTTGCTACACCATTGAAATCTGATTGTGCTTGTGAACTATCCATATTTGTTAAACACGAAACATCGTAACCATAAGGGCCCCATTTTACCCTTGTTTCTGCTAACGCTACCGCAAACCTTGTCGAGCTGGCGACATAGACATATGCCACAATACCGACCGCCGTTTTTCCTGAAACGACATTCCATGACACGGTTCCGTCGGAATACAGGATCATTCCCGGTTTGGGATCAACCGGTTTTTCCACGCACCAGACCTGGTTTGTATCGAAGGGGCATTTAATCATGTCCGAACCTTCGCAGTCGGAAGCGGATTTGGTGTAGCCCATGGCGCTGCAATCTGCCGGAACGCAGGCTGCCTGCGTGTTGAATGACGTTAACACCGCAACCGATACCCCGGCCAATAATTTATTCAACTTTCTCATTATCGTTCTCCTTTAGAAACATGCAAATTTACTGTTGTCAAACGGGCAGAGGAT
>CASFLC010000063.1 GCA_949295475.1 uncultured Pseudomonadota bacterium | reverse complement strand
GTCTACAAAAATCGCATCGACATTAGCCCCCAGCCGGTAAGACTGCAGCAGCTTGTCCATTGCCTGAACCGGACAATCGACCGCTTCCATAAACAGCCGGCCGACGACCTCGGCAACCAGAATTTTTTTGCCGTTGGGCAGTTCAATAAGGCGGGCGCCTTTGCCGGGAAGATTTTCGGGATAGTTCAACGGGCGGACGATTTGTTTGCAGTCGTCCAAAAAGGGGATGATTTCGCGCTGATTCCAGACATGATCGCCGGTAACGATTGCCGTAACGCCTTGCTCCAAAAAATCTCTGCAGATTCCCGGCGTGGTGCCAAACCCGTGCGCAGCATTGTCCGTATTGACAATCAAGACGTCAAAACGATACAATTCGCGCAATCGGCCGATGTTGTTCAAAACGGCCTCTCTGCCGGGGCGGGCCACAATGTCGCCGCAATAAACGATTCTCAAAACAAATTCCTCTGAATGGTTTTACATATAAAAAATCCCCGCAAAGGGGGAGGATAATGCGAGAGAGAGCCGCCCTGCCGTATAAAACATTCTTGTCGAACCGCGTTTCACAAAGTGGGCGCCATATAAATAAACCACGATTTATTCAGCGACAGCTCCCTATAAATATATGTTGGCTCGGAAGATCTGCGGACCTACGCACCGGGCAGCTTTCTCTCTATGCCATTACATTACAACAAATTTATATGAGATGCAACAGATTTTATCTGTTCAGTCACAGATTTTATTTTTTCGGCCAGAGAATGGTCTTCTTCGAGCATTTGCTGTTGATATGCGCCGTCGTCCGCGGCAGCCGGAGATTTGTCCGAAGCGCCCTTTTTGAGTTCGTTGAGCTCGTCTGCCAGCAGCAGGCCGACCATGGCCAACAGCATGTTTTCGCTGATTTGCCCGGTTCCGCCCGTAATCATGCGCGCCTTTTCGTCAAGCACCCGCGCCAGTTGAATGATTCGGACTTCTTGTCCGTCTTCGCAGGCAACGGCATATTCTCTGGAATTAATCGTTATTGTTACCTGTGCCATCGTTTTCTAATACTTTGTCAAGTTGAGAGATGATATTGTCAATATTGTGAAGAATGTTTTCGGAAGAGGTTGTCAGAATCTGCAAACGGCTTTCCCTGTCTTTCAAAATATTTTCCTGCTGTTTGCTTTGAGCCTTCAGTTCATTTTTTTTGGCAGATACGGAAACGTTTAGGTTGACCAACGCCTCGCTCAGTTCGGCCAGGGCATTGTTGGTCTCGGTAAACTCGATTTTTTTTGCTTCCATAATAAATTTCTCTTCCTAAATTGAAAATATTCGCTTATATTCAAAACATAATAAACAAGTGTAAAGGTTTTACAAGCAAAAAGAAAAACATGTCCCAGATTATTCTCAAAATAGAAACGCCGGACGATGTCGTTTATAATGACGGCCGGGTTTGTTGTTGTCTTTTTGATGCTTCTCTGCCGGAGGAATTTCTGCTGAAAGCCCGACGGAATTTTTCGGGGTTGAGCCTGCTCTGCGGAAAGGATGCCGCCGTTTTGTGCAAGCATCTGGATTTTGACGGCGTCGTTGCCGAAGCAGATGTTTCAAAGCCGCTGAAAGCTCCGTTGAAAAAGATTCGCGAAGTTATTGGTCTCCGTAAAGCTTTGGGGATAATTATTCCGCCGCGCCGGCACGAGGCCATGCTGGCGTCGGAGGTCGAGCCCGAATTCGTGGCTTTTGATTTTCGTCAGGAAGAAGCCGGGCAGGCGCGCGATGTCATCAAATGGTATAACGAGCTTTTTTTAATCCAGTCGGCAGTTGTCTTTAATCCCGCAGTCAGGGACAAAGATTTTCCCGAGACGGATTTTTTGATGATAAATTCGCGTGATTATAAAGATTTTGGTTGATAAAAATCAAAGTTTAGATTAATTTGCCTATAAAACAGAAATAAGAATAAAAATAAATTTTAGGAGACAGAACCATGAAACAGCAAGCCGGATCAATCAGAATTGGCTGGGTAATCGAATATAAAAACAAACCCTGGACGGTATTGAAAACCAACTTTGTCAAACCCGGAAAAGGCGGCGCCTTTATGCAGGTTGAAATGAAGTCCGTTGAAGAGGGAACCAAAACCAACGAACGTTTCAGAACCGAGGACGTTGTCGAAAAAATGATGGTTGAAACCAAAGACTGCCAGTTTTTGTTTGAAGATGCCAGCGGCCTGACTTTCATGGAAAACGAGACTTTTGAACAGTTTGCCATGCCGTCGGACATTTTGGGCGATTCCCGCCCGTTTTTGACGGACGGCATGCAGGTCAAAGTCAGTGTGATTGACGGCAAGCCGATTTCCGTCGAACTGCCGCTGCAGGTTATTTGCGAAGTTACGGAAACCGAACCCGTCATCAAGGGCCAGACCGTTTCTTCGTCCTACAAACCCGCAATGTTGGATAACGGTGTCCGCACGACGGTCCCGCCGTTTGTCGGCGTCGGAGATAAAATCGTTGTTTCCACCTCAGACGCATCTTATGTAGAAAGAGCCAAATAATGTCGTATATTTCCGCCAACCTCAACTTTTTACTCTCGACGGTTAAAAAAGTTTCGACGGCGCTTAGCCGCGATTTCAGCGAGATTGAGCTGCTGCAGTCTTCCGTCCGCGGGCATAAGGAATTTACGGCCGCGGCCGTGGAAAAAATCAAACGCGCGCTGAAAACGGAAGTGCAAAGGGCTCGCCCGGACTATGCCGTTGTTTTCAGTGGTGACAAGCGTCCCGCGACATCGCATTTTCTGGTTGCTCCGCTGGACGGCTGTCTTAATTTTATGCACGGAATACCCCACTTTGCCGTTTCCGTCGCCGTTGTGGAGAAAGGCGTCGTTACTTCCGGCGTAATTTATAATCCGGCGACAGGCGATACTTATTTTGCCGAAAAAGGCAACGGCGCGTTTAAGGAAGGCAGCCGGAGTCACGAACGCCTGCGCGTTTCCTCCCGCAAAGAGGCGGCAGATGCCGTTATCGGCGTTTCGGAATACATGCCGGCATATGCGGCTTTGGCGGCGGTGCGCATGCAAGGTTCTCCGGTGTTGGATTTGGCGTTTGTTGCCGCCGGAAAGCTTGATGCTGCTGTTATATCGGGAAGCGCCGCAGAATTTGCGGCCGGCATGCTGCTGGTTAAAGAGGCCGGCGGATATGTGTATGACGCAAATCAGAAAGATATCCGCACCGAGAATTTGGCAGCGGTTTTAGACAGCGGCAAATGCCTTGCCGTCAACGCTGAACTCGGCCGCCGGATGCATGATTTGATTAACAATTAGTCGGAAGGGAGAAACAATGCGCAAACAGATTGGGTTGTTGTCGTTAAGTTGCCTTGCCGCACTCGGAATATCCGGCGCGGCGCTGGCTCAGAGCAGTGATGTTTATGTCGACTTTTCTGTCTTGGACGGACTTGATGTCGAAACATCTGCCGCCGTCAGCCCCCAACCGTTGTTTCCCGTTATAAAACCCGTTCCCGCACCGGCAGCTCCGCGCAAAGCCAAACCGGCCGCCAGAAAAAAAACAACCTCAAATCAGGTGTCCGTAAAGGTTAAGCAACCGGCAAAGGCGGAAGAACCCCGGGGCGTAAAAACAGCAGAAAAAACAGAAAATGCCGTGAAGAAAGAATCTAAGCCGGCAGAGACGGAGATAAAAGTTGTTTCTCCGGCTCCGGTTAAAGAAGTGGTCGTTGCCGACACTGTCAATGTTCCTGACGAAAAAAAGCCGGAAATCGCGGAACAAAATAAGGAGCTTACGCCTGAAAACGCCCCAAAAATTCCGTTTGTAACGTCTTCCGAAGCGGTTGAGGTTGTGGATGTTGAGCCCGTTTCTTTGAAGAAAAGCGCCGAACAGAATAAAAAAACGGAAGCCCAATCCGTAACCGCGCCGTCCGCGCTTTCGGTAGAAACGGCACAGCATCCAGACCAAACTGCCCAACCGTCCGCCACTGACAACGCCGAACCGGCTTCTCAGGCTCTTGATGTTTCGAATCTGCTGACGTTTAACGAAGATGTTTCGGAACTCAGTGACGAGCAAAAACGTCAGCTTGATGCGCTGATTGCTGGTTTTGACGACCCTGCCAACAACAAAATAGCCATTCATTCCTATAACATTGACGACGGAGAAGACGCCTTCCGCAAAAAGCGGACCTGTCTGAACCGGGCCATAGAGATTCGCAGTTATCTTCTGCAAAAAGGCTATAAAAATTTCAGCATCAAAGTCATCAATGTTGAACCGGGTTCGGCCAGGGCCAATCAGGTTGAGCTGGAAGAATTGAAGTAAAAATTAAAAAAATCTTTAAATAATGCTTGCGTTATTAAATTGAGTAATGTATAAGAGCATAAAATTATGCGTTAATGAAAGTTTCAGGAGTTTTTACGATGAAAAAAGGTATTCATCCCGACTATCACGAAATTACTTATGTAATGACTGACGGTTCTAAGTTCACCACCCGCTCTACGTTAGGCAAAGCCGGTGACGTTATCAATTTGGAAGTCGATCCCAAATCCCATCCGGTATGGACGGGCGTTCGCCGTTTGGTAGACACGGGCGGACAGTTGTCCAAATTTAAGAACAAATTTGGCGCTTTCGGCCTCAAAACCGGAGAAGACGCTGCTGCCGGATCTTCCAATAAATAATAAAAACGTAAATCGTTTGCTATTTATTAACCTGCGTTTGATATTATCAGACGCAGGTTTTGTTTGAGAAAGCATTTCTGAAGATGATAAAAATAACGCATTTTGAAGTTTATACCGACCGCGGTTCAGGGTGGCAGTTGGAAGATCGTTTTTCGCTGGATCAACGTCAGGAGGCCTTCAATTTTGCCAAAGAGTTGGAGCAGGATAAGCTCAAAGTCAAAATCATCAAAGAAATCTTTGACGTTCAGGACAACTCGTATCAGGAGACGGTTGAATACGTCAGCAATCTGAACAAAAAAAAGGCGGCACCCGCCGCCCCGGGGCAGGGAAACCTTTCCGGATACCCGCAAATTCATTCGGCCGGAGGCGAAACAACCGAAGACATCGTCATTTCCGGCGGAGTGCCCCGCCACAGCGTTGCCGGTGCGGTTGCCCGTCTGCTGGCGGTTATTTTGATAAGTTTGGTCCTGGCAAACGTAATTGTCAGCCTGATATTTCCCGTTATTGAAAACTTTATTTCCGAAGACAGCGCCAAGCCGGTATTGTTCAGCGTTTTTCTGGTGGTATTTTTGTCGTTGGCTATTCCTTTGGTCATCAGGACGGTACCGTGGTATGTTTTTTCATACAGCAAAAACAAGCCGCGCCAGGTTGCCGAAAAAAATTTTTATGACAAGGCGGAGGATTTGATTCATCTTTATAACTTAAATGATGAAATCGAACCGATTATGACGCCGGCATATCCCGAAGCGCCTCTGGAATATAAGCAGTATGTCATCTCTTTTCTGACGGAGCTTCTGTCAAACATTCAGTCTCATACTTCCATGAGCAACAATTTTTCAAAACTCGGCGTCAAGCTGATTGTTTACGGCGGTTGTCTTGAACTGGCGCGGTACAGCGGCTTATCTATTTCGGAAGCCAACTCGGTGTTGTATGAGGCCTTTCGGATTATTGACGGAGAACGTGCGGATTTAGAGGCTTTTTACGAGGCTAAAAGATCGTATAAAGACAGCAAGGTTGCCGTCTTTTTAACCGGAGTTGGGGCTTATCTGATGGCGCACGTCATCAAAGGGCAGCCGATGCCGTCCGAACTGCTCAATATCACCTTCGGCAAGTGGGAGCGCCTTAATCGCACGGAAATCAATGACAACACCCCGACGATTATGGATGAACTGCCGGTAAGCCAAGACATTGTCAAAACGGTTTTGGTCAGCATCAAAAGCGATTTGAAGTTTATGGACGAGGCCGTGCCCAACAAGGATAAAGTTGCGGAACAGACCAGTGCTTCCATCCGCAATCTGATATTGAATCTTCTTGGAAAATACAAAGGGGATATGGTTATTGAGGCCAACGGAATTACCCGCATCCGTTTTCGCAGAATAAACAATGCGCTTAAATTTGCGGACGAATGTCTGAAAGACATTGCCACCTATCAGGAAGAAACCAATAATGAAAATCTGCTGCTGCGCAACTGCTGCGCCGTAACGGATTATTTTGAAGAAGGTGAGCCGGGAGCTGATGCTTATCTCCAAGACATGTTTGAGCATATTTACAACGGCGAAATCATTGCCACCCGGGAAGTCGTGGAGGCGTTGCCTGAAAACAGCGGATTCAAATTTGACTTTCTTGGCGAAAAAGTATTTTCTTCAGACGGCCGGAGCGTTGCTCTTTACAAACTGATTGACTGAGATTGTTAAAAATCCCGGTATCTCTGCAAAAAATGCTTGTATATTGTGCAAATAAAAATTATGTTAAAGATAGTTTTAAAGACGAGTATATTGCACAGAAAGGATAAAAATAATGACTGCACCTTTAATGCCCCGCGCAACGGCAGTGTGGCTGGTGGAAAATACCACATTGACATTCCGGCAGATAGCCAATTTTTGTGAACTTCATGAATTGGAAATTCAGGCGATTGCCGATGGTGACGTATCCGGAAACATCATGGGGCTTTCGCCGGTTGACAACGATCAGCTGACCATGGAAGAGATTCACCGCTGCGAAGCCGATCCCAAAGCCAACCTGACGCTCAATGAAATGGAAAGAAACGTCAAAGCCCGCAATCTGAAGGCCAAAAAGGTTCTGTCGCCTTCTCAGCGTCAGGATAAGCCGAACGGAATTGCCTGGATTATCAAAAATTATCCCGATTTGAAAGACAGTCAGATTTGCAAGCTGATTGGCACGACCAAACCGACGATTGAAGCCATTCGCAACGGAACGCACCGCGACATGGCAATAATCCGCCCAAAAAATCCGGTAACAATTGGCCTGTGTTCGGAACAGGATATTGAAAAAGCCGTTTTGGCAGCGCAAAAAGCCGCAGCCAAATCGGAGAAGCCGAAAAAAGCGTCCAAAGCCAAAAAAACGACAGCTAAAAAAAGCAAAACAACAAAAAAATAATTTAGACAAGCTTTAGAACCCGGGAATTTGTTTCCCGGGTTTTTTGTTTTCGTATCCGGCACAAAAACATGCGGACACGAAAAAGCATCGCACGCCCACTTAAAGATTATTTTTGCAACACACCCAGTTCACAGAAAAGTAAAATTCCCTCCACCTCCGCTTAGGTTATGCCTCCAGGCGCTGCCTGGCAGCCGCTTAGGTAATCGCTCCCACCGTGTGGGCCTGTGGCGGCTTGCCACTTTCGTCCAGTCCATGCAAATACTGGTTGACACGTTGCAAAGATTATGTTAAAGTGAAAACATAATCTATAGTGTGTTGGTGAATATTTGGAGGAGTTGTGCCCTTCAAGTCTATGGATTGCCTCAGCAGAAATCTGTCTGTC
>CASFLC010000062.1 GCA_949295475.1 uncultured Pseudomonadota bacterium | reverse complement strand
CTGTCATCTTTTTCAAAAAAACGAAAGCACAAATACTCGACATCATAACGTCTGCCTTCCTCATTCACCTGAATTACCGCAACTTCCCGACGGTTTTTTGAGTTTCTTTGGGGATCCGATACGGACAAAACCTTAAAACGTTTTTCTCTTTCAAATAATTCCTGCAGGGTACAATCAAACTTGACTGTTTTGCCTTCTGTTTCCAACTTTTTTTCCATAATAACTGTTTTATACTAATTTTATTCGGCGGTAAAGCTACCCTAAGCCCCGGAATTTGTCAAACATTTTTAAGAAAAAACGCCCTTAAGCTCCAAACTCTGCCGTATTTTCAGAAAATTTTCACTTCGGCTCGACCAAACCGCCGGAAATAACATACTTCAAACCTTCTTCCACGGTCATATTCATTTCTATCGTATCCTTCTTGGGAACAAAAATCAAAAAACCGGACGTCGGGTTTGGTGTCGTCGGAATAAAAACAGCCAGCATTTCCTCATCAAACTTTTCTTTGGCCTCACCGCCCAAATCAGCGCTGACAAAACCCAAAATCCATATTCCCTTGCGCGGATATTCCAACATCACAACCTTGCTGAAAGCTTGTGTTTTACTTGAAAAAAATGTTTCAAATATTTGTTTTAAAACAGAATAAACACTTGACACAAGGGGAACTTTATAAACAATCCACTCACCAAGACGCAAAAAGAAACGCCCCATAAATCCGGCCGCAAACATTCCCACCAAAATCAGCGCCACAACCAGCACCGCCAACCCCAGCCCGGGAATGGTAAACGGCAGATAATTTGACGGCAGATACTGCTGCGGAATCAACTGCCCGACAAATTTATCCACCCACAAAATAAATTTATAAGCCATATAAAAAGTAATCGCCACCGGTGCCGTCACCAAAATACCGGTAAACAAATATGCTCTCAGTTTGGCACCGACTTTCATAAACACGGCCTTTTCGCGTTCCAACCGGATTCTTTTGATGTTTTGGGCTCTTTTTTTGAGATTTTTATCAGGCATTTTCAACTCTTTCTCACATCATCAATTAAAAATTGAACGGAAACTCTTCCGCCCCAGGTATCCTTGCGCAGCACGCCGACCACATCATAAACGTCGCCTTTGGAATTCAGCAGCGTCTTGCCGATTTCGTTGTCGGCCGACCGAAAGGCCATCGCCTTGAGGCTTCCGCCGTTTGAAGACACCAGCACACAGCGCACATGCCCGACTCCGACCAAAGACGGCCGGACAATCCGCACATTTTTCAGCAGAAGTTTGGGCTCGCTGTTTCCGGCGCCGAACGGCTCCAGTTTTTCCAAACTTTCCGCCAATTCCAAAGTCGCACCGGCAGCATCCAGCACGGCATCAATCTCAATCACCGGCGTAATTGCTTCCCCGCCGATTTTATCAATCACATATTTTCCGGCAAACTCCCGAAACTCCTCAAGTTTATCCTCATTAAGCGAAAACCCGGCCGCCATGGTATGCCCGCCTCCCTTGGTCAAAAGCCCCTTTTCTTTGGCGGCGATAATCAAAGCGCCCAAGTCAACCTGCGGAACGGAACGCGCCGACCCTTTGACTTCATCATCTTCAATAGACATCACAAAAGCAGGCAGATTATACCGCTCTTTCAGCTTTCCGGCCACGATTCCGATAACCCCCTGATGCCAGTCCCTGCCGTAAACGAACGCAATCGGATAGGTCTGCGGTGTTCCTTCCAGAATTTCAATAGCTTTCAACATGACATAATTTTCAATGTCTTTTCGCTGCAAATTGAATTCATTAAGCTTTTCGGCCAGCAAATCCGCCTGATAAGTATCCTGCGCGCAAAGCAGACGGTTGCCCATTGACGCCTCTCCGACTCTGCCGCAGGCGTTAATTCTCGGCCCCAAAACAAACCCCATATGAAAAGCCGTCGGCACCCCGGCAATACCGGCCTTGTCCATCAAAGCGGCCAGACCGATATTCCGTCTGGCATTCATAATCTTAAGCCCTTGGCTGACATAGGCGCGATTAAGCCCTTTCAGGGGAACGACATCGCACACGGTGCCCAAAGCCACCAAATCGAGCCATTTCATCAAATCCGGTTCTTTAATGTCTCCCTGATAGAAAGCGGCTTCTCGAAGCTCGCGGTTAACGGCCACCACGGTCATAAACACCACGCCGACTGCCGCCATCCAGCGCAAATAAGGATAATCGTTGTCCTCGTCAAGCCGTTTGGGATTCACCACGGCATAAACCTGAGGAAGCCGGCTCTCAGCCTCATGATGATCAAGCACGATAACGTCCATTCCCAGCGAAACAGCGTATTCCAAGACTTCAAACGCCGTCGTGCCGCAATCGGAAGTTATCAGCAAATCGGCGCCTTGGGCATGAAAATCATCAACGGCCTGCCGACTCGGACCATAACCCTCGTCACGCTCGGGAATATGAATAACCGGCGGATTGCCGACAGCCTCCAAAAACAGCCGCAGCACGGACGACGACGTAGCCCCGTCCACGTCATAATCCCCGATAATTGCAATTTTCTGCTTTTTGCGAACGGCAAGAGCAATCCGCTCTGCCGCCTTTTGCATATCCTTCAGCACAAACGGATTCGGCATCAGTGCGTTGATTTTCGGTTCCAGATAAAGCGGCGCGTCATCGACGCCGACACCGCGCAACACCATAACTCTCGCCGTAATATAGGGAATATTGTAGCGCTGCACCATCTGTTCGGCCGCGCGCTCATCCGCCTCGGAAATCTTCCATAAATTTCCGCCCAATGATTTTATATCCGTACCGACGCTATCCACACTTTATATCCCGAACTGAACTTAACAAATATCCAGAGGCGGGAGAAAAACTCGCCTCTGGATGTCAAAACAAATCTCCCGCAAAGCTAATAAGAAATATAAATTTCCGCCCGGCGGTTCAAGCGTTCGCCTTCCGGCATCACTTCCTGATACAAAGGCGCACTGTCCGACAAGGCCTCAATGCTTATCCGGTCGGCGGGCATACCGGCGCGACGCAAAGCTGCGGCCACATTCTGAGCCCGTTCCAGAGAAACTTTAAAGTTGGCCATTTTATGAGAAACCGGATCGGTATTGCGGGTACGGCTGGAGGCGTAACCATAAACGATTATTCTGGCGTCACTGGCTTTAGCCGCCTTTACCGCCCGTTTGATTGTCGCATTGTACGACGGATCAACCGCCGCGCTTCCGTTGGCAAACAAAATCGTATCCAGACGATAGCTGATGCTCGGACCGGCTGATGCATCCGTCAGATTCTCAATTGTCTGTGCCGTCGACTGCGCCGGTTTGTCCGACTTTAAATCCTCACTCATAACCGGAATGGTTTCTGCCGCTTTTTCGGCTTCATCCGATTCTGACAACAGATCGCCGACGTCTTTACTCGATTCTTCATCATCGGCAGACTGAGCAGTCTCCTCTGATTGAGCAACGTCGGCAGCCGTTTCTTCGTCGTCTTCCCCTTCATAGGAGGCGTTTTTTTCATCGGCTTTCAAACTGTTGCTCTCGCGGACTATACGTCCGCCTTCGCCGACGACAATATCGTCTTCCTCTTCGTCAATGTCCGGAAAAATTGCCGAGGCGCAGCCGCCAAGCTGCAAGACCAGAAAGGCCGCCCCGCAGAACAAACTTAATTTTTTTAGCGCTAACATAGATAATTCCTGTCAAAAAAATCACAAAAAAACCTTTTAGGCAAAAGATAACCGAATATGTTGCATAACACAAGAGCAAAAACATTTTTTTGAGCAGATAATTAACATTGTTTATCTTTCAATATTCATTTGTATTTCCCGGAGGTTATATTATAATGAAACTCAAATTTAACCACCCGGGAGGTAAAAACATGCCGGCGCCTGCTGTAAATTCGTCCTTGGAAGCCGCCAACTGGTTTTTCAGACAAGCGGAAAAAGAAGGCCTGCTTCTGGAAAACGAAAAGCTGCATCACCTGCTCTCTCTGGCACAGATTCACTATGCGCTGACGCATAATTTTGATTACCTGATGCCCAGCCTTTTCGTTTGCGACGAAAGCGGCTTTTCGGATCCGACGCTGAGCCACGCGCTGTCTTTCGGCCGGCCGTTGATGCCGCTGCCGCGTCTGTCTCCGGAAAGCGACGCCTTTTTGACCCTGATTTGGAAAAAATACGCCTCGCTGAGCATCCGCGACCTGAGCGAATTCATCAAAAATTCGCAAAGCTATGTCGACAACTACCAGCCCGGGCGCAAAAACGTCGTTTCCCTTTACGAAATGGCCTCCAAATTCAAAAACAGCCTGACGCCGGAAAACTTTCGTCAGGCCCGGAAGGCCATGCCAAAAAAAATCATGATTTCGCAAAACGGCCCGGTTGTCGTCTCGCAATGGCAGCCGCGCAAATTAAATGCCGATAAATACAAGGAGAACAAGTATGTCTAAATTCCTCAAAATTTTTATGCTTGTCGCACTGGCGGCCGCCTGTTCGCAGGAGCCGGAAACCAAACCGACAACCCCGCTGATTATCAAAACGGTCAACGGCGATATCCGCTTTGCGGTCGAGGTTGCCAACACGCCGCAGGAACTGGCCACCGGTTTAATGCACCGCAAAGAACTCGGAATGAACAGCGGCATGATTTTCAACATTTACCCGGTGCGCCCGACCGCCATGTGGATGAAAAACACCAAAATTCCCCTGGACATGTTGTTTATTGATGCAGACAGCAGCATCATCATGATTAAAGAAAACGCAACCCCGATGTCCGAAGCGCAAATCATCTGCGACACGCCGGTGCGCGCCGTCATTGAACTCAATGCCGGACAAGTCAAACGCCACCAGATAAAAGTCGGCGACAAAATAAACCATGCCATGTTTAACAATCTGTTGGATGTTCCGGCCGGCCAGGGGCTTCCCAATCTTCAAATCGGTCCCAATGCTCCGATGAAAGGACCTCTGCCTACGGCTAATGCCCCGATGAAAGGACCTCTGCCCACGGCCAATGCTCCGATGAAAGGCCCCTTGCCTACGGCTAATGCTCCGATGAAAGGGCCTCTGCCCACGGCTAATGCCCCAATGAAAGGACCTCTGCCCACGGCCAATGCTCCGATGAAAGGACCTCTGCCCACAGCTAATGCTCCGATGAAAGGCCCCTTGCCTACGGCTAATGCTCCGATGAAAGGGCCTCTGCCGGAAAACGCCGCCAATGCACCGGCGCCGAAGCTTCCGGTACCTGCCCCTTCACTCTAAACATAAGGCCGGAATAAAACTCCCGGCCTTTTAATTATCCCTTCTTGCTCGGAATAAAGTTTTGTTGTTGGGCTTCCCGATAATCGCAAATGCGGCGCAAGGTTTCCGTGGAATAATTGTTCAGATGAGCATCAACTTCCCACGGCATCGGCTCCTCCCAGCCAAAGGTCGGTATTTTGCCGTATCGCAACAGAATTGCCACCCATTCGCCAAGGTGAAGCCTGCTGAGCTGACGCCTGTCTCCGGCTTCCAAAAGCGGCAAAGTTGAGGAAGAGGTTCTGACCAGTTCCGCGCCTTCCTGCAGGGTTACGCCCCGCGATATCCGCGCCGTTTGCAGCTGCCGGCCGAGGTTAAGATATACTTTGTCTTTGATTTCGTCTTTATTTGACATTTTGTAACTCCATATTTGTTTTGATTAAAACAAAACCGCCTTGACTAAAAGTTAAGGCGGGGAGTTGACAACTGT
>CASFLC010000061.1 GCA_949295475.1 uncultured Pseudomonadota bacterium | reverse complement strand
TTGATTTTTCCGACCGGCAAATCCATGTCGTCATGAATCACCACCACATTCTGCGGCAAAATCTTATAAAAACCGGCGGTCTTGACCACCGAATTTCCGGACAAATTCATATACGTCTGAGGCTTGAGCAAATACACTTTTTCACCGGCAATTCTGCCCTCGGCAATCAACCCGTCAAATTTTTCCCGATAAGCCGAAAATCCGAACGCCGCATGCACGGCATCTGCCGCCATAAACCCGACATTGTGGCGGGTTTCCGCATATTCTGCTCCCGGGTTGCCCAAACCGACAATCAAATACATCTGTTCTTCCGTCCGCTAATTTATTTTTACAAAAAAGAAGGGCGCTGAAATCCGTGCATTATATGCCGCACCATTTTCACCGCCCTTCAGGGATACTTGCAATCCGAATTATTTTCTCAGAAAATCGACATGAATCGGCATATCGCTGACCGGATGGAACTGAACATCCTGACATTTAACGGAATGCTTTTTGCCGTCCAAAACGATTTCAATATCTGACTGATAAAAATCGGCCAAATCCAAAGCTTTTTCAAGTTCAACCGGATGCAGGGAAATCATAACGGCATCCTGATTGCCGCCATAAATAACGGCGGGAACGCGTCCTTCGCGACGACATGCCCGAGCTGCCCCCTTACCTGCTTTCTCACGCTTTTCAGCGTTAAATATAATTTTAGACATGATAAAATCCTTTTCAAAAAATAAAGTTCAACTTCTGCAGTCCTCCAGGGGTGTACTGCAGAGTAACAAATCTTATACACCGGTTTTATCAGTTTTTCAAGCATTTTCTTCCAAAACAAAAGGCCCCTTTCTTCACAGAAAAGAGCCTTCGCGTTTCCCAGGGGCAAGAAACTTATTTAAATGGCAAATCTAAATTATTCATTATTCCCCTGTTTTTTGTTGATAGACATAAATTCGACCGCTGCGCAGGCAGGCCTTGCAGGAACGATATTTTTGTCCCAGCCTGAAACTGTACACCCCGCCGATGGTATAAGCCGGCAAAGAAATTCCGTTAACACGGAACACACCATAAAAAAACGATGCCGATCCTCTCGCCCATAGTCTGTTGGGCAAGAATGTTCCTGAATTCTCTTTCAGCAATTTTCGAAGCCTGAACCAGCCGCCCGCATAACTCCAAATGATAACGACCACAAGAACCGCCAGCATTTCAAGCCCGCCTGCCTCCAACATTCCGACCGCCAAATACAACGCAATCAAAACATTCAGCAGCAACAGACACAACAACTTGTTGGGCGACAAAATTCTTTTCCAACAAAAAATCACCAGAGCCAAAGCCCACACCAGCGCAAAAGCGCTCCAAGCATTAAAAGTTAAAAATTCCATGATAATAAAATTTAAATTAATAATTTTCTTGCTGTCTGAACATTAGACAAAAACAAATAAAAATGCAACAAAAAATATCATTTTCCGGCACAAAAAAAAGAGCCGCCGGCGATAAACCGTCCAATTTTTTTTGGACAGTTCACAATTGGCAGCCCTTTTTAAACTAACGGCTTTTTAATCCCGCCTTATTTTTCGAGATCCTCGCCGGTTTCCTGATTAACCCGCTTGGCCGACAGCTTAATCTTGCCGCGGTTGTCAGTTCCCAGACACTTCACCCAAATCTGATCGCCCTCCTTATAAAAATCGGAAACCGAAGCGATTCTTTCGTTTTTGACTTCCGAAATATGGACAAGACCTTCGGTCGCCCCCAAAAAGCGGACAAACGCGCCAAAATCCATAATCTTGGTAATCGTACCGTGGTAAATTTTGCCTTCTTCCGGCTCGGCAACAATTCCCATAATCCATTCCAAAGCGGCGTCGCCTTCTTCTTTCTTCATGGAAGCAATTTTGACAATACCGTCGTCGGAAATATCGATTTTGGTATGCGTCTTCTCGACAATCTCACGAATAACCTTGCCGCCGGTTCCGATAACCTCGCGGATTTTATCGACCGGAATCTTAATTGCCACAATACGCGGCGCCCGGTCGGAAACATGCGGGCGCGGCTCGGCGATTGCTTTAGCCATTTCGCCGAGAATATGGATTCGCCCTTCATGAGCCTGAGCCAAAGCCTTTTCCATAATTTCTTTGGTAATGGAAGTAATTTTAATATCCATTTGCAAAGCGGTAACGCCATCCTTGGTACCGGCCACCTTAAAGTCCATATCGCCAAGATGGTCTTCGTCGCCCAAAATATCGGTCAGAATGGCAACTCTGCCGTCATCTTCCTTAATCAATCCCATGGCAATACCAGCCACCGGCTTTGCCATCGGCACGCCGGCCGCCATCAAAGACATGGTCGAACCGCAAACCGTTGCCATGGAAGAAGACCCGTTGGACTCCATAATTTCCGAAACGACCCGGATGGTATAAGGGAAAGAATCCTTGTCTTTGGGCAGCATCGGATGAATAGCGCGCCAGGCCAGTTTACCGTGGCCGATTTCACGGCGTCCCGGAGACCCCAGACGGCCACACTCGCCAACGGAAAACGGCGGAAAATTATAGTTCAGCATAAAATCTTCTTTATATTCGTCCATCAAACCGTCGACAATCTGAGCATCTTCGCCGGTTCCGAGCGTGGTAACCACCAAAGCCTGCGTCTCGCCGCGAGTAAACAAGGCGGAACCGTGAGCCGTGGGCAGCACGTCAACCTGACACTCTATCGGGCGGACCGTTTTGGTATCGCGGCCGTCAATGCGGTGTCCGGTTGTCAAAACTTTCTCCCGCATAACCTTGTGCATCAGTTTTTCAATGGCGTCCTGAGCATACCGCTGTTCAAATTCGTTCTCCGGATCCAGAGCTGCCTTAAACTTTTCGGAAGCTGCGGCAATTTTTTCGCCGCGTTTCAACTTGTCGGTTTCCGTAAAAGCCTCTTCAAATTCGGCCGTAAAATCTTTGGCAAGTTTATTGTAAAGATCGTCGAATTCCGGCGGAAAAGACGGAGCTTCCCAACGCGGCTTGCCGGCTTCGGCATTCAGCTCGTTAATCAGCTTGATAACCGGTTGAAAACTCTCAAACCCGAACATAACCGCACCCAGCATTGTCGATTCGGACAATTCCTGAGCTTCGGATTCGACCATCAGCACACCCTCGGAAGTACCGGCAACCGACAACTCGAGTTCGGTGTCTTTCATTTGTTCAATAGTCGGATTCAAAATATATTCGCCGTTTTTATAACCGACTTTGCAGGCGCCGATGGGGCCCAGAAACGGAATACCCGAAATCGTCAGCGCGGCCGAAGCGGCAATCATGGCCGGAATATCGGAGTCCGTCTGCTGGTCATGAGCCAAAACCGTACAAATAACCTGAACCTCGTTCTTAAAAGCATCAGGAAACAACGGACGAATGGGTCTGTCAATCAGGCGTGAAATCAAAACCTCGCGCTCGCTGGGTTTGCCTTCGCGTTTCATGAAACCGCCGGGCACTTTTCCGGTCGCATAATATTTTTCCTGATAATTAACTGTCAAAGGAAAGAAATCTTGATCTGCCTTTGCCTCTTTAGCGGCGCATACTGTCGCAATAACTTCCGTTTCACCATAAGTAACAATAACGGCGCCTTCGGCCTGCCGTGCAATTTTACCCGTTTCCAATACCAATTTGCGGCCGCCCCATTCCATTTCTTTGCGGCACACTTTAAAATCGATCATATTTCTTTACCTTTCTTTTTATCTATCTCTATTAAACCTCTACCTGCCCCATGCAGGATTTCATAATAAAGAACCGCGGAGGCTGTTTCAAACCTCCGCAGTCCGAGACATCAAATCCGCAGACAGTTCTTCACGCAAGAGGCTTCTTTTTCATCAGCCCGGAAAAAAACGGCAAACATTTGAACACGCCTGCCTTTCCATGCTGCATAAAACTGCTCCCCTTGTGCCATAAAGAACCACCGCTAAACTATTTGCGCAAATCAAGTTTTTTAATCAAATCCTGATAGCGGCTTTCGTTCTTGCTCTTCAAATAGTCCAGAAGATGACGACGACGGCTGACTTTTTTCATCAACCCCAAACGGGAGTGCGTATCTTTCGGATGACTTTTGAAATGCTCAATCAAGTTATTGATCTCGGCCGTCCAGATGGCAATCTGAACTTCCGGAGAACCGGTATCATTGGGATTAAGGCCGTAAGCCTTGATTAATTCTTGTTTTTTATCAATCGACATCTGTTTTTCCTTTTTTAATCAAAATTAAAAACGCGAACCGGGAGGATTCTTCTTTCCTCGATTCGAACCATTGCCGCCAACTCTCCTTCACAAACGGCAGCCGCTGTCTGTCCGCTGAGGTTTGCAACCTCGTAAGCCTTAGGCGACAAGCACTGCCCGTGTCTGAGTTTGGCAGCGTCCGCTTCCGTTACGGCGATGACCGCGATGTCGCGCAGACATGTTATTACGGGAAGCAAAACTTTCTCAGGGTCTATACCATACTCCATATTTTTTAATTTTTCCAGCAAAATCTTCTGACTCAAGTCAAAATTGCCGCATTTTGTCCGCCGCAGGTCGGTCAGATAGCCGCATGTTCCCAATTTTTTAGCCAAGTCCCGCCCCAAAGAACGAATATACGTCCCTTTTGAACACGATGTCAAAAATCTTGCCCGGTTGCCCGGAAGCTCTTCTAAAAACTTCAAATCATAAATTTCCACGATTCGTTCGGGAATTTGAACATCTTCTCCCCGCCGCGCCAAATCATAAGCGCGTTGCCCGTTTACCTTAATAGCGGAAAAAGCCGGCGGAATCTGGCGGATTTTACCGAAAAACGACGGCAGCACCGCCAAAATCTCCTCCCGGGTCGGAATTTTTTTCGATTCTTCCGTCAGACGTCCCTCGGTATCGCCGCTGTCCGTGGCTTTTCCCCATTGCACGACAAACTCATACTCCTTTGGACCGTCCGTCACAAAAGGAAGCAGCTTCGTCGCCTCGCCGAAAGCAATCGGCAAGACGCCCGTGGCAAACGGATCAAGCGTTCCGGCATGACCGTTTTTCTTGGCGTCCAAAAGACGCCTTGTCATATTAACAACCTCAGTAGACCCCATCCCCTGCGGTTTATCGACAATCAGCCAGCCGTGAACATTATTGCCTTTTTTGTGTTTCATCTCTTGTTTTCCGGTGTTTTTGTTCTGATTAAAGCATCGTTTTCCGCTTGTCAATCTCTTCTTTTTCCAAAATTTTTAAGAATTTGTTAAAATATGTCGGTATAGACTAAGGTAGAATAAAAAGTTCTTGTAAGAAGGGCTATTTTATGCTATCATAAATTCTGTAACGTCAGAAGGACGTTCACAGATTGTGTCCAACAGTAT
>CASFLC010000060.1 GCA_949295475.1 uncultured Pseudomonadota bacterium | reverse complement strand
TTGAAAAGAATAGAAGACGGTGTTTACGGCTATTGCGAGGATACCGGCGAACCCATCGGCATTGAGCGTTTGGAAGTTCGTCCGGTGGCAACTCTTTCCATTGAAGCGCAGGAGCGTCACGAACGGATGGAAAAAACTTATGATGACGAAGCTTAGGCTTTAGATTCTTTGATGTTGGCGGATTTATTCCGCCAAACTTTTTTGTACGGGATTTATCAGATGAAAGATTTTATCTTGGCTTCCGGTTCGCCGCAGCGGAAAAGGCTTTTGGCGCAAATAGGTTTTGAACCGGCAAGGACTGAGCCGGCCGATATTGACGAAACGCCCTTGAAGTTTGAAAAACCAGCGGCTTATGTAAAACGGATGGCGCTTGAGAAAGCTCTTCATGTTGCTCAAAAGCATCCCGGAGAAGTTGTCTTGGCCTGTGATACGGTTGTGGCTGTCGGTACCCGGATTATTCAAAAATCACATAGTGACGCCGAACAAGAAAAAGTCATGCGGGCACTTTCCGGAAAAACGCACAGGGTTTTAAGCGCTGTTTGTGTCGTGAAACGCGACGGGAAAACGTCTTTAAAACTCAGCACAACCAGAATGGTGGTAAAAAGAATGACCGAAAGAGAAATAAAGGATTATGTGGCCGGACATGAGTGGGACGGTTGTTCCGGTTATAAGATAGAAGGGACTATGGAGGCTTTTGTCAGGAAAATTATCGGTTCAACTTCGGGGGTTATCGGTCTGCCGCTTTATGAGACAAAATGTTTATTGGGTTCGGCTGGAATAAAATAGGAGGATGATATGTCTGTTGAAACAATCGTTTATGAACAGAAAAACGGAAAAATCAAAATTGCCGGTTTATCAGGCGGACGATTGAACGAGCTGGAATTTTTTGATGAAAACGGCGTGGCCGAGGGCAATATTTATTTGGGGCGGATTACCGGGAAAATCGAACTGGCCAACGGCAAAACCGGATACTTTGTCAATATCGGGGACAGCAGGGATGCTTTTATCAATGCCGAAGAGTTCGGTTTGGAAGATTTGAGTGTGGCGGAAGGTCAGACAATCGTCGTTCAGGTGGCACAGGAACAGCGTGCGGAAAAAGGCGCTCGGCTGGTGCGTTCTTTACAGCTGCCGGGGCATAGTCTGGTTTATTGTCCGTATAAATTGACGGTTGAGGCTTCTTCCAGAATTGAAGACAAGCAAAAGGCCGAAGAATACAAAAGTCTGGCCATGGAAAATACAACGGGACAGGAAGGATGGATTATCCGGACGGCAGGCGTTAATACGCCGGCGGAAAAGTTTGTGGCGGAAATGGCCTTTTTGAGGAAAAATTTTGAAGACATTCTGGAGATGTCCGAGAAAGTGTCCGCCCCTTGTCTGCTGAAGGGAAAGCCGAATCCTTTGTTTGATTATATTGCCCGGCATCGGAACAGTCTGCGTAAAATTATTGTCAATGCACGGACAATTCAGGAAGAAATTACCCGCCGTTTTGGCGATAATTTGTTAATAGGCATTGTTCCCGGGCCTTTTGACGATTTCGGATTGGAGGAAGCTATCGGCGAAGCGTTGCAAAAAGAAGTCAGACTTAAAAGTGGCGGAAGAATTTTTATAGAAGAAACAAAGGCTTGCGTTGCAATCGACGTTGACAGCGGTGAAGACCGGGGAAACGGCAGTTTGGGACGGTTGAATGCCGAGGCTGCCTATGAAATTGCCCGGCAGATAAAACTGCGCAATCTTTCCGGGAAAATTATTATTGATTTTGCCGGTTTGCCCGAAATCCGTTATCTGAACAGCGCCATAGAAATTCTGGAGCAGGAACTCAGAGGCGATTATGTCAAAAATACGGTGTTCGGTTTAAGCCGGGCCGGGTGCGTCGAAATTGTCAGAATGCGTCGTCGTCCGTCTTTGCGGGATTTGCTGACAACGGAATGCGGCAGTTGTCAAGGAACCGGGAGAGTTGAAAAATGAAGTGTCCGATCTGCAAAAAAGAAGTAGAAGATATGAAATATCGGCCGTTTTGTTCCAAACGGTGTGCAGATATTGATTTGGGCAACTGGTTTAACGAAAAGTATCGTTTTGAGGCGACCCGGACGGACGAATCCGAATGGGAAACAATCGAATCGGAAGATGAAAGCGGCGGCCAGGTAAAGGATTAGCTATTTTAAGCTTATTTTTATGAGGCAGGACAACAAATCCTGAAAAGACGGAACTTCCAGCCGTGAGCGGAGGTTGATGCGGTCCAGAATCGCGAAAATGCGGTTTTGGTTGTCATATATCAGTAAACTTTCCGGAAGTCTGCCTATAATCAGTTTGCCGCGAAAATAATCATACTTGGCATAAAGTTTGTTAATTTGGATTAAATCCGGAAATATATATTGTTTTTCCACGCGTTGCTGCGGCGCTGCTCCCATAAGTTCGGTGCCGTTGAAAATTATTCCGTTGGTCTGCAGCAAAAATTTCCGATAATCCTCCGGGATTTCGGCAAAACCCTGTCCGCTAAGAAATTTGTTTGTCTGAAGAATATCGTTTTCGGCGCTTCCCGAAAAATGAACACTGTATTTGGCGTGGATAATCCGTTCAAGCAGGTCTTTAATCATGGTAAATTCTCCCGTCGAACCAGGGAACATAAATTTTTTTGTAGGTGCGCAGGTAATTGTTTTCAATCTGCATATCTATCAGACGGTGGACGAGGTCATGCCGCGGATGAGTCTGAATCAGGCAGAGGTTGTTAAAATCCAAAGTTCCGCCGAAATCAAAAGGAATTTTCATGTGAACGTCAAAATTTTCAGGCGCGACGCTGCGGCGTAAAAGCTTGATATCGGCTTTGGTCAGTCCGGCGGTTTGGCAGTCATTGACATGAGAATATCCCAAAAGTTTTAAAAACATTTCTCTGATTCGGCGGTATTCGATGTATCCTGCATCCATTTCCTGCCAATTTTGCGGTTCGTAAGAAGCTTCACGGAGAGTAAAGTTTTTTAAATTGAATTCTTTCAGGCGTTTTTCTAGAATTCTGCACATTTCATCTGAAGATGGCGGAGCCGGAGAGGTTTTGTCATCAGCGGCAATGTCCTGATTTTTGATGTTTTCGGATGGCGGCGAACTGTTTGGCAGCAAGAAGTCATTATAGGCTTCCAGTAATGTTTTTGCCGTTTTTGGACGTTTTTTGTTGAGTATTCGATTTGACCATTCCCACATCGGCGGTTCCATCAGGCGTTTTGGGGATTATCCGTTTCGTCATTTTCAAATTCGGAATCGTCGTAATCTTCGTTAGGATTGTAGTCAATGCCTAATTTGGCCAGCATGTCGTCGTTGATATCTTCGCGCTGGGCAACAATCCAGTCCGGAACATTCGGCGCCGGCGGAAGATTGCGCAGGGCTTTCATTTTTTTATCGAGGTACCAACGCGGCGAATCCGCCATAATCGGCCGGTCGATGTAACTTTGCATCAAGACCACCTGTTTAAGCAACGGCAGACTTAACAGCTGAGTTGTCGAAATAACCGAAACTCCCTGCAGCTGATAGCTTACATTTTTGGCAAAAGGATTTGTTCCTTTGCCGAGGCCGCCTTCGTTTTTGGAGAAAGAGGTGGTTTGTACGGTTTTGTTGCCAATCATTTTGGAAAAGCGCTGGGCTGTTTGTTCGTTGTTTTGAGATAAGATGATTTTGCAGGCCGTGGTGGAAATGACCGTTTCCAAATCGTCTTTTCCGTATTTTCCGGAGATTTGGCCGAGGTCTTGTCCGATAAGCAGGTAAGATACTTTTTGTCCGCGTCCGACCGCCGGCCCGTCAATAACAGCTTTTAATTTGGGCATGGTCGGAAACTCGTCCAGCACAAACAGACAAGGAAAGGGTCCCATTTGTCCGTCGGTGGCATTGACGGATTTCGGGGTATTGGCGATGAGGTAAGAAGACATCAAATCAATAAATGTTCCCGAAATAACGCTCAGGGCGCGGGCATCAACCTGGTTGACGGACAGGTAAACCGAAATGGGTTTGTATTCACCGGTAATCGGGTCTTTAAGGCCGCGGAGGTCTTTGAAATTAATGTCACTGAAAGAGGTGCGGGCAACAACAGCCGAGTTTTTGAAAATACCTATGCCGGCGAAAGCGGTGGACATGACTGAACCGCGCTCTTTGTCAGGCATAGAACTCAACTGGCTCAATTCTACGATGCATCGGGGCGAGTAACCGAATTTGCGGGCTTCCTCAATAGCTTCTTCCAGCAAATCACGCATGGGGTCGGCCATGGCCGCCATCTGATCGCCTTCGTCCAAGCGGCGTTTGATGTCCTGAGATTGTTTAATCTGAGCTTCGGTAATCCATTCCAGAATCATGGCAATGCAGGCTTCCCGACCAATCCATTTTTCCGGCAGGAGAGCCCAGGAACCTATGGGCAGATAGTTGTCTATGGTTAAATTGTTGCTGCGGAGATTCTGAACGGCGCGCGCAGCCATCGGATCATGCATTTCCAGATAATAGCCTTCCAGCACTTTTTTGTCTTCTTCATCCAGCTTGCCTTCATAAACGCGGCCGATGAAATAATCGTTGGCGCGGGCTTTTTCGCATTTTGAAACGATGAAGTGGATGAAACCGGTCAAAGCGGCACGTCCGGTTTGAGACCAGTGCGGGTCGGCTCCGCCTTTGGGGTCTTCCACAAGCGTGTTGCACATAGAGTCAACGTACATATCGCGAGCCGGCCCGGGAGCGGGAACGGCGGTGGGAGACAACGGATTCCAGCTCGGGTAGTAGATTCCTTCGGCGGGATTGTCTTCCATACCCCAGTTGATAATGAAAACAGGACCGACTTTTCCCCGGGCGCCGGAAGTTTGAAAACACAATTCCGGTTTGGGATCGTTGACAATGATGCTCAGACCGGGTGAGTTGAAAATTGTCGGAACAACCACGCCGGCGGTTTTACCGGTTCCCGGAGGCGCGCAGCATAATGTGGAGAGGGTTTCTTTAAGCAGGAGAAGGCGGCCGTTGAATTTGCCGACAACCTGACAGAAACCGTCAAATCCGAGCAATTCCATTTTTTTGATGTCTTTTTCGGTGGCCAGCCGGGCGGAACCGTGAACGTTTGATTGGAATCGGTAAGGATTGGTAATCAGTCCGGTAATCAGTCCGGCAGGAAAGCTGATAAACGGCAGAATCGGAATCCACAGGCTGAAAGAGAAATCGCCATGGTAATTAAGCAGTTGTTTGAACCAAGCCCAGTACCGGGAATAGAGGTACCCCGGTCTGTTGAAGACCATTGAGAAGTATTTGCCTACATCGTCAATGGAATCCTTGGAAATCCCGGTTCCCAGCAAATAGCCGAGCGGCATGGCGGCAAGCGCCAAAATAATGGTTACAACAACGGAAATGATGACGGTAATTACCATCCAGCGGACGGCGTTGTCATATTCTTCCCATTCTTCTCCTCTTTTACTCAAAGTCTTTCATCCTTTTTTATTGCCTGTTTATGCAATGCTGCGAATCAGTTTTTTTATCTTTTCGAATTTATCCTTATCAATTTTTCCGTCAGCTTCTTCCAAAGTTTTGGCAAAAAGCTTTATTTCCTTGGGGGTGCCGCGATCAATGCGGGTGACGTTGATTTTCATGTCGTTCCAGATTTCAAACATGTCTTCCGCATTGATAATATTGCCGATTTGCTCGATAACATAAGCCTCTACTTTGAAGTTTAAATCGGCTTCGGCTAATTTATCGTTAAGAATCAGCCGGGCGACGTCAATTTTGCGAACCGGGGAAATACGGTGCGAGCTTTCGGAAAACCAGAGGGGTTCTTCGTCATTAAAACGTTCTTCATCGGCCAGCCAGTCTCCCGGTTCTTTGTCAGTGAGGCAAAGACATATCTGGGTTGAGGAAACACCGATAAAATCAATAAGGGTGTTTTTAATCGTTGCGCCGGTAATGACCTCGTAGCCTTTTTGTTTGAGAACTTCAAGAGTGGAATTGGAACTTCCTCTGGCCGGTCTGGAATTTTCGGAAGCAGAAGCCGGTGTCGTTTTGTTGTTTTTGCCGCTGCGGCCGTTGTTTTTGGCCGGTCGTTCGGGCGGCGGCGCGACGGGAGTGTCTTCGGGTTTGGGCGTTTCACCGTTTTTGTCGTCAAACAGGTCAAAGTCAAAATCGGTCGGTTCATCGTCGAATTGGAACAGGGAATGGTCAAATTCAATCGGTTTTGAGGCCGGTGCCGCCGCCGCGGTTGCATTTGTTGGTTTAACCCGCGGCACGACAGTCGGTGCGGACAATCCGGAAGAGGGCGCCGCCGGTTGTGCCGGAAGAGCATAAGCTCCGTCTTCCAACGGCGGGCGAACGCTTTTGGGGCGGATTTCTTTGTATGATTTTTTCTTTTTTACGACTTTCACGCTTGCAGTGTTGGCAATGGATTTAATAGGCCTTTCAAAAATTTTGTTGATGAATTTGAGCGGGATTTCCAGGACCCAGCCAAAGATTTTACCCCATTTAATCATGCTGAGGGCGGCTAAACCGGTCAGCCACAGCGGAATAAACGTTAAAATAATCAAAACAAAGGCCCATTCTTTGGGGTCATCAATAATCCATCCCGAAAGCCAGAGGTTCCAGGCGTGTTCCCAGTGGGAAGCCCGCAGAATGTCAAAGTGCCAATTGGTCAGCAATATTACGCGCACACCTTCCAGAAAGACAATGCTCCAGAAGATACCGACGAAGGCGATACGCATTAATATTAATAAAGGTTTCAAAGAAATTTTACTCCTTGCTGCCATCTGCGGCGATTATAACATAAAATAGGTTAACAACTGTTTATTAGAATTTACCGGTTTCGGATTCTATTTTTTTCTGAATTTCCTCGCGGATGTTTTTGACTTCGCGCGGGGATTCCGGTTTGATGGATTCTATTTGATTCTTTACGGCTTCCACAATTTCCCGGCTAGATTTCAGATTGCGGAGAATAATACGTTTGGAATCGTGTCCGTATTTGTTGATAATATGCCGGTTGTAAGCATTGACCGGGAAAAGAAGAATAGCCGCATAATCGATGCGAGTCAACCTTTTCCACCCCCAGAGCCAGAGAGGAATCACCATTATCAGCATAAACAAAAACAAGTAGTCCGGCGCGGTTTTGATGACGCCGCCGATTTGCCAAAAGTCACGAATGGTGCGCCAGCTTGAGGCCGAAAAAAAACTGAAGTTCCAAAGAGCGATAAAAACAAGGTTGACGACCGGCAAAAAAACGTAAGTCCAGCCGACGCCGATGAGCAATGTTCTGATGAGTTTGAATATTTTGCGCAACATTTTTTAACGGCCTCCGCGGTCTTTGGCGGGGTTGAAGTTTGACGGTTTGCTTTTTTCGTCGGTGTTTTTTTTGACCGGTTGGTAGTTTTCAAAGTAATTTCGGCTTTTTTCGTTTTCTCTCAGCCGCTGCTCCAAAATTTCCATTGTACTGTTTAAGTCATTCAGCTCTTGACGGGTTTTGTCGCTTGCGGGCAGAGTATTTACCGCTTCGCTCATAAGCTGTTCACGGTTTTTTTCCTGGGGAATTCCGTAAAGCGTGCGGTCCAGCTTATCCAAAACGGGTGTGGAAGGATTGCGCCCTTTCTCGTCATAATTGCCGTTTTTAATATTGGCGCGGGCTTCTTTGAAAGCTTTTTGGCTGGTTTCAAGAACATCTTTAAAGTTTTTGTATTCGCTGGTTCCATCGTTTATTTTTTTGAG
>CASFLC010000059.1 GCA_949295475.1 uncultured Pseudomonadota bacterium | reverse complement strand
TAATATAATATATTATATAAAAAAGAGGTTGACGATTTTCTCTCAAAATCTTATGAATAGATAGAGAGAAGCAAAAAAAGGAATGATGATTATGACCAAAGGAATCAATAGAAAATCGTGCCGCGGACGCACACCTCAGGGCGAACCGAATCCCATTGACGTACACGTCGGCAGCCGGATACGTTTGCGGAGAACCCTGCTGGGTCTCAGTCAGGAAAAATTAGCGTCTTTGCTCGGTCTGACCTTTCAACAGGTTCAGAAATACGAACGCGGAATGAACCGTGTCGGAGCCAGCCGTCTGTGGGATATTGGCAAAGTTCTGGAAGTTCCCATTAACTTTTTCTTTGAAGACATGGACAAGTCCGTTGCCAGCCAAAGCCCGCGGATGTTCAGTCTCAACGAGAGCAATCCCGCGCTTTTGGCCGAAGAAGAGGAACCTTACGAAGTAGATCCCATGCAAAAGCAGGAAACCATCGAACTTGTAAAAGCCTACTACAAAATTCCCAACCGCAAAGCAGCCAAACATATGTTTGACCTGATTATTGCAATGTCAAAAAGTACCTACAACAATAATAATGACGAAGAATAGCAAAAACAGCCTAAAACGTGAAAAAAAAGCTGGTTTAAAGACCGGCTTTTTTTTATAATCCGTACAAAACATACGGGAGAAAACATCTATGAGCTTTTTATTTACCAGCGAATCCGTATCTGAAGGACATCCGGACAAAATCTGCGACGCAATTTCGGATACAATTCTTGACGCCTGCCTAAAGCGGGATCCGCTTGCCCGCACGGCCGTAGAAACGATGGCAACCACCGGACGCATCATTATTTCGGGAGAAATTAATACCGCCGTACCGCCCGAAAAACAGGAAATCGAACAGCTTGTCCGGGAAACGGTTCGCCGTATCGGCTACGACCAACCGGGATTTTCGTGGAAAAACCTGCAAATAGAAAACTACCTTCACCAACAGTCTCCCGACATTGCCGCCGGCGTCGACAGGCAAGGAGCCGGCGACCAGGGAATCATGTTCGGCTATGCCAAAAACGAATCCGGATTTGAATGTTGCTTCATGCCTCTGCCCATCAAACTCGCCCACCGGATATTGGAAAACCTGAGTAAAGCCAGACATCTCGGAAAAATTCCCGGAATAGAGCCGGATTCCAAAAGCCAGGTAACCGTCCGCTATGATGCCGGCAGGCACCCTGTCGGCATTGAAAAGATTGTTGTTTCCACTCAACATCATAAAGACCTTTCTCTGAAGCAGGTTCGACAGCTCATTCTGCCGTACATCTGCAGTGCCCTGCCCGAAAACTGGATGCCCGAAGCACAAAACATTCTGATAAATCCCAGCGGACGCTTTGTTACCGGCGGACCGGACGGAGACACCGGACTAACCGGCCGCAAAATCATTGTCGACACCTACGGCGGCTGCGCACCGCATGGCGGCGGCGCATTTTCGGGCAAAGACGCAACAAAGGTCGACCGCTCGGCAGCCTATATGCTGCGTTATTTGGCCAAAAACGTTGTTGCTGCCGGTCTGGCCGAAGAATGTTTGCTGCAAATATCTTACGCAATCGGCATAGCCGAACCGCTGTCTCTTTATATCAACACCAACCACACGGCCAAAGTCGATGAACAAAAAATTCTGAAAATCCTGCGCGAAATGGTTGACTTGACACCGCAAGGCATCATCCGCCGCCTGAAGCTGCAAAATCCGATTTACACGCCAACGGCCGCTTACGGACATTTCGGCCGCCAACCGCAGCCTGACGGATACTTTTCATGGGAAAAACTCGACTTGGTGGAGGATCTTAAACATGCTGTCCGATGACAAACCCAAATTTTACGGCCGCCGTCAGGGGCGCCGTATCCGCAAAGCCAAAAGCACCTTGTTGGAAGCCTTTCTGCCGCAGATAAAAATAGAGCTTTCCGATAAAAAAATTCTTTCGCCCGCTGCCTTGTTCGGAATATCCGTACAATCGGTCTGCCTTGAAATAGGATTCGGAAACGGAGAGCATCTGGCCGGCCAGGCGCTTAAACACCAGCAAACCGGATATATCGGTGCCGAAGTCTTCAAAAACGGCGTCGCCAATTTGCTCAGCCTGATAACCGGCATCAAAGAAGGAAGCGCATTACCTTCCAAAATAAAACTTCTGCCCGAACGCGCGGACAACATTCGTGTTTTTGATGATGACATTCGTTTGCTGTTTCCCAAGCTCCCCGATGCCTGTCTGGATAAGGTCTTTGTCCTTTTTCCGGATCCCTGGCCGAAAAAGCGCCATGCCGGAAGACGTTTCATCAACCCGGAAAATCTTCGTGAAATCGCCCGGATTCTGAAAAAAGGCGGCATTCTGCGGGTAGCCACCGATCATAAAATATACAAAGGCTGGACCTTGCGGCGCCTGGCAGAAACACCGGATTTTCGCTGGACGGCAACTTGCGGAAATGATTGGAAACGCGAACCGGCCGACTGGGTTCAGACCAAATATCAGCGCAAAGCTCTCCGAGAAGGGCGGCGCCCGGTTTTTTTGGATTTTGAAAGAATTTAAACTGTTGCCGTTCCGCCGAAACAGATTATATTAACACAAACGCATACAAAAACAACAAACTGCAGGAGGACATCCATGTCTGCTTACGCCAAACCCCGCCGACGTCTCTGGCTTTACGTCATTGCTTTGGTTGCCTCTCTCGGCGGACTGCTTTCCGGATACGATATGGGGGTCATTTCCGGCGCACTGATTTTTATCAACGAAACCTGGCAGATGTCTTCCCTTGCCCAAGGCTGGCTGGTCAGTTCCGCCATCGTCGGTTCCGTCATTGGTGCCGCCGCCAACGGAATTCTTGCGGACATCTACGGACGTCGTAAAATAATTATCGCAACGGCCCTGATTTTTGCCCTCGGCTCCATCATGTGCGCTTATGCTCCGACAGCCGGCTGGCTGATAGCTTCGCG
>CASFLC010000058.1 GCA_949295475.1 uncultured Pseudomonadota bacterium | reverse complement strand
GGGCTGTATTGCGCTATCGGGTGCGTTGAAGGAAGTTTTGACGAAGAAGCCTATTGGAACGGCTTATAGAAAATAAGGAGAAGAGCGATGAGAAAGCGGATGACGGTAATAGCGGTGTTAATGCTGTGCAGCACGGCGATGACGCCGGCTCTGGCACAGAACTGTACGAGTTCGACCAGATGTGCGGAATTGGGGTATACGCTGACGGCGTCCGACTGTGTCGGACAACGGACGCTTCCGTGCCCGTTTGACAGTAGCAAGCTGTGGTGCGCGTTTGACCAGAAAATCGGCCTTCCGGTAAGCTTGGCGGAACCGGGAATGATTCTATATTCCGACGGCAGCGTGTCCAACGAGGTGATTATTGACAAAACTCCTGTCGGCATCGTCGCTTATGTCAGTGACAACAGACGATTTGCAATGGCTCTGGAGACAACAATAAGTGAATGGGGAGAGTTAGGTGATGTACCGTGTTTAGTAAATCAGAGTACGCCGGATGCTGCGAAAACAGATTTTGATGGTGCCGCAAATACACAATGTTTAATAAGTAATGGTAACTCATATCCGGCGGCAGAGTATTGCAATACTTATAAGCCAGTTATGAATGGTACGGGCAGCAGCGGTTGGTATTTGCCTGCTGCAGGAGAATTATTTCTTATGCATTTAGGTTATGATGCTATTAACTTAGGACTTCAAAAGCTGTCAAGGAGCCCGTTTAGAGACAAAAGTTGTCTTCATATATCTTCGTCCGAGACAGATAACAGCTTCGGTGAGACAAGCTGGTTAGTTGACCTAAAAACTGGCGCCATTAATAGCTACGTTAAAGGCAGCAGCACCTACGTTCGTTGTGTCCTTGCGTTTTAGAAAAAATAATTCCCCCGAAAGATCAAAATTCTTTCGGGGAAATTAAACTTTATAATCAATTCGGATTAATAAGAGCGGGCGTAGATAACGTCCGTTTTTGCCGGTTTCCCTGTCAGCAGGCAGGTTCCTTCCGTGCCGGATTGGTCAAAAGGAATGCAGCGGATGGTAATTTTCAGTTCCTTCAGCAAGACCTCGCTGTCCGGATCGCCGCTCCACTTGCCGCGGACAAAAGCCACTTTTCCGGTTTTGCCGTCTTCAATCCATTCGTTGGATTGGGCAAAATAGGCGCGAAAAGCTTCCGGCGTGGTTATATCCGTGCGAATGTTTGAGGACAAACGGGTTTTGGCCGCATCAAACATATCGCGCTGGATTCGTTCCAGCCGGGAGGCAAGCGTATCAATCAACTCCTCGCGGCTAATAATGGACTTTGCTTCCGGAGTATTAATTTTAATGCGTTCCTTGAGCATAACCTTGCCGGCCTCCGCGTCGCGCATGCCGATTTCCAAAATAACCGGAGCGCCTTTGCGGGTCCATTCCCAAAACTTGTCAACCGAACTGCGGTCGCGTTTATCCAGTTTAAGGCGGATTTTTTCACCAAAAGGCGTAATCTTTTTAAGCTCGGCGGCAATGGCATTGATATAATCCGTCACGGCGGCCTCATCTTCCGGTTTTTTGATAACGGGAACAATCACGACCTGATAAGGCGCAATTTTAGGCGGAACCACCATACCCTCATCATCGGCATGCGTCATGATAACGCCGCCGATAAGACGGGTTGACACACCCCAGGAGGTAGTATAGGCGTATTCCGACTGATTTTGTTTGTTAACAAAAGAAATATTGGCCGATTTTGCAAAATTCTGCCCCAGAAAATGCGATGTCCCGGCCTGCAGGGCTTTGCCGTCCTGCATCATGGCTTCGACACAGTAAGTATCGACCGCTCCGGGGAATTTTTCATGTTCGGGTTTGCGCCCGACCAAAACCGGCATGGCCAGCGTTTCTTCGCAAAGTTCGCGATAAGCTTCAAGCATGTTCTTGGTCTCTGTTTCGGCCTCTTGAGCACTGGCATGGGCGGTATGCCCTTCCTGCCAGAGAAATTCACGGGTCCTCAAAAACAGGCGGGGACGCATTTCCCAACGGACGACATTGGCCCATTGATTGACCAGCACCGGCAGATCGCGGTAAGACTTAACCCATTTTGAAAAAGAGTCGGCAATAATTGCCTCGGAAGTCGGCCGCACGATTAACGGCTCGTCAAGTTCGGAGTCCGGGGTCAGTTTGCCGTCTTTCATAGACAGCCGGGAGTGGGTGACAACAGCCATTTCCTTGGCAAAACCATCTACATGCTCAGCTTCTTTCTGAAAGAAGGAAAGAGGGATAAACATCGGAAAATAGCAGTTTTCGTGATCGGTGGATTTGATTTTCTCGTCAAACACGTCGCGGATACGTTCCCAAATACCGTATCCCCACGGTTTGATGACCATGCATCCGGGAGAAGACGAGTTTTCGGCCATGTCGGCTTCGCTGATAACATTTTGATACCACTCGGGGTAATTGTCTTTTCTGGTCTTTTTAAGAGCCATTGTTTTATTCCTTTTCATAACGTAATGAACAATCCGCAGCCCCAATGCCGCAGAAACGACGTCAATTTAACAGACAATAACCGCTTTGTGAAGAGTTATTTCAAAAAAAAGGCAGCAAACCATGCTGCCTTAAAACGATAAAAAACGGGTCAGTTGATTTTGTCAACGGCTTTCAGCGCCTTTTTATTGACCTCTTTATCCAAATCTTTTTTATCTATGCCGAGTTCTTTGCGCTCTTTTTTATGGCAATAGCGAAGATGCGCGTCGGTTTTGATTTTTATGGTTGCAAAATCACGGTTTTCTCGGGCCTGTCGGATAAGCAGATCCTTTTGTTGCTGATTGAAGTCGGATTTGCTGATTTTTTCGACGGCCTCGTCATAATTGTCGTTCACTTCGTCAATTTGTTCCTGAAGTTTGGAATGTTTTTTTAAGCCTTTTTGCTTGTCGTGCTTTTTATTTTTGTCGGCATGTTTGGATGCTTTTTTGGCTTTTCGGGCACAGGGACAGTCGGTTTCGTCGGCCGCTTTGGTGCAGGGACAGTTTGGCATGGTAGCATCTTGTTTCATGTTCATGCCGTCTGCTATGGGGTTTTCCCCTCCGGGCATGTCATTGACAGGTCTGTTGAGCGGCTTGACGTCGTGAGACGTATAGTTTTTTCGCTGAGCGGAGACGTCGGTCGCAAACAACAGAACCGGAAGCAGCAAAGCCGACGCCGTCAGATAAACAAACTTTTTCATCTTGAGACCTTTCCTGAATATTTTGTAAACAGAGACAATAAAATAATAATCAACAAAACCGCTGTTACAAGGCGCCTTCAAAAATAATTCTTGCAAACTAAAATAGTTGGTCTAGACTAAATTTGTAACTAAGCTCTGTGGGTAAAGAGTATTTTTTTGATTGTTAAACCAAAGAATTTTGGCGCTGACAGTTTACCACCGTACGAAGTTATATGGAGCACAGGCCGGTTGCGGCCGGGAAGACGGCTCTCGTTTTAACCTGTTATTGAAAAGGATAGATATTATGGCAACAGGAACAGTAAAATGGTTTAACAACAAAAAAGGGTACGGATTTATTACGCCGGACGAAGGCGGACAGGATGTTTTTGTTCATATTTCCGCAGTTCAGAAGGCCGGGATGCATTCATTAAACGAAGGCGCCAAAATCAACTATGAATTGATGTCGGAAAGAGGTAAAACCGTTGCCGGAGATTTGAAACTGGAACAATAAAAGCGATTTTTATCATAAAAGGCCCGTTCAAAAGAGCGGGCTTTTTTTTACGGAAAAAGACCGCGCCAGCTTAAAGATTATTCTCACAACCCATTCCACACCCACAGAAAAGTAAGATTCCCGCCACAGCCGCTTAGGTATTGCCACCGGCGGCTCGCCGGGCCTTCAGGCGCAGCCTGGTTTCGTCCAGTCTATGCAAATAATGCTTGACACTGCGTGGAGATTATGATAGAGTAAAAGCATAATCTATAGTGTGTTGGTGAATATTTGAAGGAGTTGTGCCCTTCAAATCTGTAGATTAGCCAAAGAAAAAACATCCGGGCGGCCGTTGTCAATACGGCAGCCGGGAAGTATCGGCTGGTCGTCTGTTTTTATCATCCCTGTAGATTTCGTTTGCCGGTTTTAACAAGAAGGACTACGGAAATGACGAAATCATACATTCTCTTAAAATATCTTGTTTTAACATG
>CASFLC010000057.1 GCA_949295475.1 uncultured Pseudomonadota bacterium | reverse complement strand
TGAGTCTTTGTTATCCCCAAAGTTATAAACATAAAAAAAGCAACCTAAAATTTTAGGTTGCTTTTTTTATGTTTATAACTTTGGGGATAACAAAGACTCAGCTTGCGAATCATTTTTGGCTTATTTATTGCTGAATTATAAGAAGTCAACAAAGGGTGAAAACGGGCAGGTGTGTCTGCCTTCAGGCGAAAGGGTGCGATAAATGATTGAAGAAGCTGAGTTTTTGACAAGCCAGACTGACGGAATCGTTGTTTCGGCCTGTCCGGTTTTGGTCAATGAGGATCATGCTTCCGCAGACCGCTATATGTGGGGGTATTATCTTTGCATTGAAAATAATTCGAATCGCAAGATTTGCTTGCTTGGCAAGAACTGGAGCATTACCGACGACAAGGGAAATTCTTATTTTGATACCTCGGCCGGTTTTAAGGGAGAGCTTCCCGAGCTTGAACCGGGTGAGTATTTTGAGTTTACGTCCGAGGCACCGCTGAGTTCGGCCAATGCTGTCTTTTACGGAAGCTGCAGGGTTTTGTCAAACGGCAGAACGTTGGATATTAAAATTCCGACGTTTTCCCTTTCGGCCGGACAGGGACGGAAAAGAATCCTTAATTAGTAAATGGTCGGCGTCAACGGTTTGTTGATGACGTACATGTTTAAATACTGGTAGATATTGGCCGTCATTTTTTTGTTGAAGTCGTTGAATAATTTGTCAACCATGCCGGTCCAGTATTTTTCTTTTTCCGCAATATCGGTATCGGCCGGAATAATCAATTCTCTCCATGCTTCAACAGTGGTTTCGGCGCGGGACAGGTTTTCGGGATCGGTTATCCGTACGACGACAATCAGGCTTGCTTTGTATTTGACACGGTCGCGAATAAAAATATCTTCATTTTTTTCAAGTTCTTCGGTGACGCTGGCGTCTTTGATAATGACTTCTGCAATCCGCCGGCTGGAAAAATCTGCTGCTTTCAGGCGGTCTGCGGCCCAAAGCCGGGCTGTTTTTTCAATGGAAACCGGAAACAGATGTTCCACATTCGGGCGGGTAAATGTTGGCGTGAATTCAGAGATGGTTTCAACTTTGCTGACCGTCAGCTGAATAGGCTCTTCACTGGTGAAACGCGGTTCGGAAAATTGCGGAACTTCTTCGTCTCCGTTGAACAAGGAGGCACAGCCGCCGAGCAGCGCCGTAAAAACAAACAAGGGCAGAATTTTTTTCAACATTATCTTATATCCGTTTATTCATCGGTTAAACAAAGAAGCCCCGTGCCGGAGCTTTTTATAAGTTATTAGAAATTCATTAAAAACTGGTTAAACTACTGTTTAATCAACTCGCCGCGGTCAAAAACATATTGTTCCGAGCAAAAATGGCAGGTGGCGGTAATTTTGTTGTTTTCCGTCATGGCGTTAATATCGTCTTCCGAAAAAGTGCTGAGTGTCCTCATTAGCCCGATAATTGCTTTAATCATGTGCACCATTTTTTTATGCACCGATTGAGGTTCTTTATTTTGTGTATATTTCAAGCCTTAATTATATGAAGCAAATTTTTTGACATTTATTGAGATTTTTGGTAACATAAACATAATTTAGAAATAAAAAAGAGAGGACCAAGATGGAAAAAGCGCAGGAAAATTTTAATAAAGCCTTATATGCATTACTAAATGAAAAGAATTATAAGGAAATTGTTTCAGAAATGGTAGCAAAAGGGTTTGATATAAATTCATATGATGAAAAAGGGGAGACTTTAATGTGTAAATACTTTTCATCCGTTAGATGGTATTATCGTCATCAAGATGGTTCCCCTTTATTTCCACAAGAATATGAGTATGTGAGCCAAAGAGAAGAAGAGGTAACAAAATTTTTAGAAAGTTTGGGAGCTCAAACCGAGACTGAAAATAGCAAAAAAAGAAAACAAAAAATAAAAATGCTGGGTGAAAGAATAGAGCAAGAAAAACTTAAGTATCAAAAAAAGAAATACTTGGATACTCTGCCTCCCAAAAAAGAATTTGATTCTATAGAAGATGCACTAAAATATGAAAATTTAGAAGCATTAAAAAAGTTTATTGCTGAAGGAGCTAATATTAATGCTCCTGATAGTAGAGGGAAAACCATATTAGATCAGTACATCAATATACGCGATACTTTTGGTTATGAATCGGCATTGGGGCAGGCAACAGGAAATTATATAACGGCTTTCTCTCAAGAAGAAGCTGAACATGCAGATAGGGTAATTGCCCTGCTGAAAAGTGTTGGGGCAACTCAAGGAACAGATTTGCCAAGTATAAATCTGCCACCTAAAGAAAAAACGAATCCGAAAAAGAAAGGTTTTAATTCTCTTTTAGAAAGGATGTTCAGAATAAGCAAAAAACAGCAAAGGTAAGGATTTTTGTTTCATTATAAATTTATTTTGGTGAGGTATTTAACAAGACCGAAGATAGTATCAATTTCAAGCTTGGCTGTAAATCATTTGGAATAAATGTATCATACTTATGGTGTTGATAACTTCGTTCAGGCGGATGAGGCGCCCCTGATAAATATCGTTGTCAATGAAAAAAGACACACAGTTATCAAAATTAGTGTTGTTTTGTGCGGGCATAACTTTTATCCTTGTACATAAGTTTGATTTGTTTAAGGGTATAATCCGGTTTGGGAGATTTTTCAAGTGGCAGAAACGGAAAAGACAGTCAAAAAGCCCAGGGTGCCGCGCAAAATTACCAGACAGCGTCTGAAAAATATCGGGCTTTATTATTTGAAGCGTTTTGAATCTTCCGTGGCGAATCTACGAGCCGTTTTGCTGCGGCGTGTTAATGATTATGCCCGGCAAGACAAAAATTTTGACCGTCATGAGGCAATGGTCTGGATTGAAGAAATTTTGTCTGATTTTCAGCGTTTCGGTTATCTGAACGATGAACGCTACAGCGAGCTCAAGATAAAAGATTATCTGGCAGCCGGTAAATCTCCCCGTTACATCCACGGTAAACTCCGGGAAAAAGGAATCGATGAAAATATTATTGCGGAATTACTCAGTCAGCAGGATTATGACCCTTATGAGGCGGCGTTGCGCCTTGCCCGAAAGAAGCGTATCGGTCCATACAGTCCCAGCGAAGAAATTCGTAAGGAGCGCCGCACCAAGGATATGGCCGTTCTGGCCCGGGCGGGGTTTGATTATGAGGTTGTTGTCCGGGTTATCGAAAGTTAAAAAGGCCGTCTGGCTGGTGACTAATACAGATTTAGCGGGACGGCGAAATGCTCATTTACGCTTAATGTAAACTCCGCTTTCGCCGCCCTAAAATCTTATTATCCACGCACGCCATCCGGCCTTTTTTGTGCCCTGTGGCGGAGTGGAGTTTGCTTTTCTGTCTGGCTGGTGACTAAAGCAGTTTTACGCAGGACGGAAAAAGGTTGTATAACGGCCGCTTAATACAGAAATTGCGGGTTGAAAGTTTCCTCACGTACCTTTAAAGTACGCTGCGGTACTTTCACCCTTATTTCTTATTAATCGTCTCGTTCTCCAACCTTTTAAAAGTGCCTTGTGTACACTAAAATTTTCTTCGCTGCCAGAAATCACTTTATCCACGCACGCCATCCGGCCTTTTTTGTTCCCTGTGGCGGAGGGTGTTTTTTTTTACAGCTTTTTTAAAGCGCAAGGAGACATCTTACGTTAAGAATATTTGATCTTGCTTCAGACCCTAGGGAACCTGTTGTCGGGTTGCATTTCCAGGTACGGGCGTTTGATGTTTCTGTTGTGGACCAATGATACTTATGAGGTATTTCGGGGCGTCCTAATTTGTTTAAAGTTGAATTAATTGCCGAAATGTTTTCGCTTATGGCGTATAATTCGCCAGCGGCCGGAAGGTACCATCCGCTGCTGCCGATGCCGCTGTCCGACGCACTGAAACTGTTACACCATTCTGCCGCAGGATAGGTGGCACTTTCGCTTAATATACATTTAGTTCCGGCTTCGCCTTCAAAATCATCTGCCGGGTTAGTCGGTAAATCGCTTGGGTTGTATCCATTTCCCAAATAATCTGTTAAACAAGGGACATTATATCCTTCAGGTCCCCAAGTTGTTTGAGTTTCCTCCAAGGAAATGATGAAATAGGAGTTGTTGTTCACAACAGCGATAATTCCGACAGGAGTTTTGCCGTCTTCGAGGTCGTGAGAGAAGGATCCGTCCGAGTAGTAGATTAGGCCTGGTTTTTCTTTTAAGACGCAAAAATATTTGCTGTTGTCGGAGGGGCAGACGAGGCTTTCCAGTCCGTTGCAGGCTTCGGCGGATTTAGTGTATCCCAGTTTGTCGCAGTCATCTTTGTCATGGCAAAAATATTTGGAAGAATCGAAGGGACAAGTCAAACTTTCCATGCCGTCACAATCCGATGCCGATTTCTTGTAACCCAATTCATCACATCTGGTCGGACTGGTACAGTTCTGCGCCAGAGCCGGCGTTAGGGCTGTCCCGCACAGCATTAACGCCGCTATTGCCGTTTTCATCGTCTTTATCCGCTTTCTCATCGCTCTTCTCCTTATTTTCTATAAGCCGCTCCAATAGGCTTCTTCGTCAAAACTTCCTTCAACGCACCCGATGGCGCAATACAGCCCCGAACAATCTTCATAACTGCACAGGGTGTTCTCCGGACAGCTGCTCAACGTGCATTCGTACAGACATTTTTTGCATGAATTGTATTTGAGGGTTTCGCCGCTTTGGCAGATTTCGGCATCCAAAGCCGGCCCATATTCACATTCCACAAATTCGTCCGGGCAGTCGTGGGGCACAATCTGATATCTGACGCCGTCACACCCGGAACAGCTGCCGCTCTCGTCATATCCGTCGGGAATGGTTTCATGGGGATAATTCCTGCAGAGATTGCAGCATTTTGCAAAACCGTCGTCATAGGGACAGCGTTCTTCGGACAGAGCCCATCCGTCGAGGCAAACCTTCTCATAGCCCAGAGAAGGACAAAGTTTGTTGGGGTCTGGCACGCAGTTTCTGTAACAGAGTTTGATGTTATCGGGACGGATTGTGTCGCAGGTGTAGAACTCGGGCGGTTCGGACAAGAAACCGTATCCTTCGCAAGAACGGGACGCGTCCGGAGGCCGGTAATCCGGCCGGTTTGAGATATCGTTTTGCCGTGAATTGAAAGGATTGTTATAATCGGGCAGAAACCAGGTTTTGGCCAGCAGATAGCTGTCACCGGAAACGAGAGAAGACGGTTCCAAAGATGTGTGTGTTGGTGTTGTGCAAGAAGCAAAGTTCGCGGAACCAATCCAGCCGGCGCAGATTAATCCGAAAAGAATTATTTTCTCCGCCGACTTTTTCATGTCCTTCGTCCTCTGCTGTTGAAACCGCTTCTCTATCTTCCACTATAACAAAGTTAAAGGCGAGTGTCAATAATCAATTAAATCCCCTGGACGAAACCGCCAGCGGGCGGGGGCCCGGCGAGCCGCCGGTGGCAATACCTAAGCGGAGGTGGAGGGAATTCCATTTTTCTGTGGGTGAAGTGTGCGTTGCAAGAATAATCCTTAAACAGGTGCGGTCTTTTTCTTGTCCGTGTCTTTGTTAAGCGGGTATTAATATTTGTTTTATATACTCTTTTCAAAAATTGGTGAGAAGCAGGTATGGACAATACAACGGTCAAAAAACTTCCGGTGGGGACGGTTTTGAAAGATGCGGCGGGTTATTTTCGCCGTAATCTTAAAGGAATGTTGCCCTTTACGTTGTTTAATTATTTGATGCTGGCCGCCGGCGTGTATTTTTGGAAAACGCCGCTGTTGTGGCTGCTGTTGGCTGTGGTTTATGTTTTTTGGGCGTATTTTTTTCGTTATTATTTTAAACGAAAGCCTTATTTGGAATTCCATGCTTTGTTTTATTCACTGGTGCCTTCCACAAAAATTGTCGTGTTGACCGTTTTGACGGCCTTGTTTTTGGCGGTGTTGCCCTTTTTGCCGCTTTTCTTGGGATTTTCTCAGGATTTTAAAGACGAATATATGTTGTTTTTACAGCGGTATATGCAAGACAGCGATTGGGTGGATTTGGGATTGTCTCTGGTGGTGGTGGTGAC
>CASFLC010000056.1 GCA_949295475.1 uncultured Pseudomonadota bacterium | reverse complement strand
AGATTATAAAAAAGAATTTGCAAAGCGGCAATATTCTGATGTTTAACCTCAATATGTTCCGAATGATCCGGGAATTTGACAAGCTGCCGCTGCAAAATATCAAGCGTAAACCGAGGGTCGGATTGGTCGGCGAGATTTTGCTGAAATATCATCCAGACGCGAACAATCAGGCAGCTTGCGTTGTTGAAAAGGAAGGCGGTGAGGCGGTTGTTCCCGATTTGATGGATTTTATGCTGTACGGATTCTATGACCATATCTTTAACTATAAGTATTTGCAGGGGTCGTGGAAAGCGTACGCCGTCAGTATTTCAAGCATTGCCATTTTGGAACTGTGCCGAGGGGCCATGCGTCTGGGCTTTGCCTGCTCCAAACGGTTCGAACCTCCGGTCTTTTTCAAAAATCTGCGCAAAAAAATCCGCGGACTGCTGTCTTTGGGACATCAGACCGGCGAGGGGTGGCTTTTGACGGCCGAAATCGTCGAACTGCTGGAGGGGGGCGTTAATAATGTTTTGTGCATGCAGCCGTTTGGCTGTCTGCCGAATCATATTACCGGAAAAGGCTTTATCAAAGAAATCAAAAAACGTTTTCCGAAAGCCAATATTATAGCGGTGGATTATGATCCCGGCGCCAGCGAGACCAATCAGATTAACCGCATTAAGTTGATGATGTCTATTTCAAAGCAGGAAGAAAACTTATCTTAACAGTGAAAAAAACGTGGAAAAGGGAGCCTTCGGAAAGTCTCCCTTTTGTTTTTTTGAAGACAAATTTGACAAAATGTTTTAAATGCTATATAATCCAAAATTGTTATTAATTATTTTTATATTATGTCATTTTCCGCGTCAGTTGATGTGAAGTGACAGAAATTATCCACTCACTGGCAAGCAGGGAGCACATAATTTTGAAAAGTGAACGGTTAATGCCCTTTACGTTGAGGCAGTCAGAGCGAAGCACAGTACCTCTTATGAAAGACCAAACAGCTTTTTTGAATTATGCCCGAGAGGCTTTTGAGCGCTTTAAATCACATGTCTGTGAAGTGCGAAAGCAAATAAGCAGATATGAAATTTATGGAAAAATTTTGGATCAATTTCAACGCAGAAATCCAAAATGTAATAGTTTACAAATCAAATTATTACTGGGGGACAAATCCCTGGAACAGGCATTGCAAAATGCTTTTTAAAATCGGGGAGGCGTACTTTATGTATACCTCTTGGGGGAATTATACGGGATGCGGCAACAGCTTGCGGGAGATTACTCCAGAGGAATATGAGGAGGAAGCCTCACGTTTGCGGCGGGAACTTCCGGATGGTCAAGCCGATGACGGCAAAACCGTCTATAAGCTGAAGGAAAAAGATTCCTCCAGTTTTGAGGAAGGACTTTGCAGCAGCGATTGCCGGCTGAGTTCAGAGTCGCCTTTGAAGGCGGCGTATGATGCGGCCAGAGAAGAAGCATATCGCAAACAGCGCGCGGAAGAAAAGAAAAAGGCACTTGAACGCAAGGCGTTTGCGCGCAAGTGCGGAAAAATTGCCCGTAAGCTGGGTGTCGATTTTGAAAATGCCCTGGCTTTCGGCGGCGATGAAACCGAACTCAAAAACTTTATTCTTTCTTTGGCAGATGCCAAGGCACAGATACGGGAAATGAGTTCGAAAGAAAAAAAGGTTCTGTATCATGAGCTGTTTGAATGCGGCCGAGCCCGTAAGCGGACAGCCATGGAAGAGTTGGGAATTTATATCGGCTCTGCCGATCCCAACCGTATTCAGCTCAATGAGCTGAAAGAGCTTTTTGACTAAACTTAAAGGTCCCGGACAAGTTTCCGGGACCTTTTGCGTAAAATCGGCGTGCGTTTAAAATAGCTCTTTCCGGATACGGGTTAGTTCGGCATCAGCCTGAGCTTTTTCAAAACTGCCTATTTTGACGGCTTTTTCGTAAAGTTTTATTTTGTAATTTATACGAGCCAAATGCTTTTGCAGTTTTTGCATTTCTGCCTCAAGGTTTTCTTTTTGTTTTTTAAACATATCAAGACGTTTTCCTAAGGTGGAATCGCCTTCCTGATACCAGTCGATGTATTGTTTTATTCCTTTTAGCGGCATGCCGGATTCTTTGAGGCACTCAATCATTGACAGCCAGCCCAAATCAACATCCGTAAAAACACGCAGGCCAGAGCCGCTTTTTTTGACAAAAGGCAGAAGGCCCTCTTTTTCATAATATCTTAATGTATGCGTCGTTAATCCGGTTTTTTTGGACACTTGTCCGATTGAATATCCCATGTTTTTTCTCCGTTTTGCCCCACCATAGGTCTGGAAAAGCTTTTTGTCAAGGGATTGTTTCGACTTAGAGTTATCTCTAAAATGTTTTAGGTAGAAAAGTTTGTTGAAAGAAATTTTTTTGTGTGTGCTTATGAGGCTGTTTTTGCTTGTTTTTTTCTTGACAAAAAAACTTGAAGGCGTTAAAAAATTTATATGATATTTATTTTTATTAAATTATATGGCTATGAAAACAATCAGATTGAATCCGCACAATTCTTTAGTGAAGAATGGCGTGAGCATTATGAAAAAAAGTCCGAAATTGGGCAGTTATCTGCTGAAAGACGGACGGATTTCGGTTGAAACGGTTTTTGCTCAGGAAGAGGGAGTCTTTCTGGAAGAAAACATTTGGGTGCCGGTGGCGTCGTTGGTGTCTGGCGAGGAAAAATTCAATGCGGTACAGGCGGTTGCTTATTGTCTTGAAAGAGGTTTGCGACCGTTGACACTGGGGGAGCTTTTCCCGTTGCTGGAATATTCAAAGCGCAATGTTTTTAACAATGCGTTATGTGCTATCGGAAAATGTTTCTGCAGCGTGGTGAAAGATCCGTTATCTGCTTGTTGGTATCAGGAAGTTTTGTTTGACAAAAATGCCGGTAACCGCAGTTTGATAGCCGTTCCAGCTTCTTTGTCAGAAAAGAAATCTTCCGAAGCCATGGTTATCGGCAGCGGCGTCTGTGTGGTATCAGGCAGCGGAAAGGGATTGCTGCGCGGTTGCGACGGCAATTATTACGAGGGAAAATGGAGCGCTTGGCCTCTTGAAAAAGGCAAGGAGGTTTTGCTTTCTCCCGGATTGCGGTTCCTGTTGCTTGACGAACGCTATCTCTTTGTGGTTTACGGCGGATGCCTTTCTTATATGGATGAGCATCCCCGTTATAACAAGGAGTTTGGGGTTATTTTCGGGGAGCATGAGATGTATCAGGTTCTCGGCAATAATCTTTGCTGGATGCAGCCTTCTCACCGTTCAAGTGTTTGCGATTTTAAGCTGTGTGACGGCAAGCTGATTATTCATTGCAGCGATGAGTCTTATTTTGGCGGCGGTCGTAATTTTGGCGGTGAGACTACCGATATTTACACGATTGACGCCGACGGTTTCTATCATCGCGAGGAGTGATTTTTATGTTTAAGAAAAAGCCTTCGGAAAAATCCGAAGGCTTTTTTGCGATTATGACGGTGCGGTTTACTCGTCGTTTGCGGCCAAATTGTCATCCCCGATGAGTTCGGTGCTGAGATGTCCGGCATCGGCTTTGATTTTATTTTCGATTTCCTGAGCGATATCAGGATGCTCTTTGAGGAAAATTTTGGCGTTTTCGCGTCCTTGGCCGAGTTTTTCTCCGTTGTAGGCGAACCAGGCGCCCGATTTTTCTACAACATTGGCTTTTATGCCCAAATCCAGCAGTTCTCCGGTTTTGGAAATGCCTTCGCCGTACATAATGTCAAAATCAATAACTTTGAAAGGCGGCGCCACCTTGTTTTTGACGATTTTAACACGGGTCTGGCTGCCGATAATGTCTTCTTTGTCTTTGATCTTTCCGACGCTGCGGATGTCAATGCGGACAGAAGCATAGAACTTGAGGGCGTTTCCGCCGGTGGTGGTTTCGGGGTTGCCGAACATGACGCCGATTTTCATGCGGATCTGATTGATGAAGATAATCAGTGTGTTGGAGCGGGCAACCGTCGATGTAAGTTTACGGAGAGCCTGACTCATCAGGCGCGCTTGCAATCCCATATGGGAATCACCCATTTCTCCTTCCAATTCGGCTTTGGGAACCAGAGCGGCAACCGAATCGACAACCAAAACATCAATGGCGCCGGAGCGAACCAGAGTGTCGGTGATTTCCAATGCCTGTTCACCGGCATCAGGCTGGGATATCAGCAGATTTTCAATATCAACGCCGATCTTTTTGGCATAGGAGGGGTCCAATGCGTGTTCCGCGTCAATGAAAGCGCAGGTTCCGCCTTTTTTCTGGGCCTGAGCAATGACGCTCAGTGCCAGAGTGGTTTTACCGGAACTTTCCGGACCGTAAATTTCAACAATACGGCCGCGGGGCATGCCGCCGATGCCGAGTGCCAGATCCAAACCGAGAGAACCGGTGGAAATGGCTTCGATATCAACGTGGGCGTTGTCTTGTCCGAGCCGCATGATGGAGCCTTTGCCAAAGGCTTTTTCAATTTGGCTGAGGGCGGCGTCTAATGCTTTATCCTTATCCATAATTTTGTTTCCTAATTTTGGTTAATCCGAATCGTTGTTTATAATATGTTCTATTTTTGTTCTTTTGGCAAGAACTTTTTACCGTGAAATCTGTTTTTGTTTTTTCGGCGGCGATAGTCATTTGAATTTTCAAAATTTTCAGGGATGCCGTGATGTTCGCGGAATTCTCCGACTGCCGCCGTGACGACGGCGCCGAAGATGACCGTTACCCAGCAGCAGTATATCCATATCAGCAGGACAGGCAGGGTAGCCATGGCGCCGTAAAGGGTTTTATAAGTGGTGCCGGCGGAGATAACCAGACCGAAAAATTTGCGCAGTATCAGGAAGATTATCATGGCGATGACGGCTCCGACAAGAGCGTCGGCAAAGCGTACCTTTTTGTTGGGTACCAGCACGTACAGAAGCATTAACGCCAAAACCGTAAACAGGGTCGGAATTAAAAAGCTGAGGTAAAACTGCGAGCTGATGATGGCTTCCGGCATAAATTTCTGGAGCGTGTAAACATAGCCGCGGAGAGACAGGCCGCTTCCCAAAAGCAGCGGTCCGAGGGTGATGACCGTCCAATACAGGGTGATTTTGGTTTTGATGTTGCGGGGTTTGTAAACTTTGAAGATAAAGTTGAGGCTGTTTTCAATGGTTGACAACATTAAAATGGCAGTAACGGCAATGCCGATAACCCCCATGGCCGTCAGCTTGGCGGTTGCATTGACAAAATCGGCGAAATACTGGCGGACTTCCTGCTCGGTGTTGGGAACGAAGTTTTGCAGGATAATTTCCTGAAACTGCTCTTTGACGTTTTCAAAGACGGGGAAGGCCGAAAAAATGGCCAGACTGATGGCAATCAGCGGAACAATCGCAATCAGGGACGTGTAGCTTAACGAGGCCGCGACCCGGAAAATCGTGTCGTTTTGAATGCGACGGAACAGAAATACCGAGAAAAGTCTCAGACTTGCCCCGAAGGAACGAGCCTTCTCTCCGATGTCGGAAGATAACTTATGCAGATACATACCAGACCCTTAAAAAAAATATTTACAAATTACGTTAAATTTTATAGAAATCTAGCATAGAATTCAAGTTCTATTCATTTTATAAACAATGTGTGAGGAAACGAACTATGACTGAAACAACGGCTTTGATGGCTGGAAAAAAAGGTTTGATTATGGGGCTGGCCAATGACAAATCCATTGCCTGGGGAATTGCGCAAGCTTTGAATGCGCAAGGCGCGCAGCTGGCAATTTCTTATCAGAACGAGGCTTTGGAAAAGCGTGTTCAACCGCTGGCGGCCCAGCTTGACAAAGAACCCCTGCTGATTAAATGCGATGTTTCGGACTCGGCCAGTGTTGAGGCCTGTTTTAAAGAGTTGGGCGACAAGTGGGGTAAAATTGACTTTTTGGTTCATGCTATTGCTTTTTCTGACAAAAATCAGCTGAAAGGCCGCACCATCGACACAACCCGCGACAATTTCAGAATGACGATGGATATTTCCTGCTTTTCTTTTCTTGAAGCCTGCAAATATGCTTCTCCGATCATGAATGAAGGCGGTGCGATTGTAACCCTGACTTATATGGGCAGCGAGCGCGTTTTGCCGAACTACAACATTATGGGCGTTGCCAAGGCTGCTTTGGAGGCTTCGGTTCGGTATGCCGCCAATGACATGGGGGCTCAGGGCGTTCGCGTCAATGCCGTTTCCGCCGGTCCGATTAAAACGCTGGCCGCTTCCGGAATCGGTGATTTTCGTAAAATTTTGCACTGGAATGAATTGAACGCGCCGCTGCGCCGCAATGTGACGCAGGAAGAAGTCGGCATGGCTGTCATGGCGTTGCTCTCTCCGTGCGGCAGCGGTATTTCCGGCGAAGTTATCCATGTTGACTGCGGCTATCATACCGTCGGTATGCTGGCTTTGGAAAATGCCAAAGAAACTGCCGCGTTGCTAATGGAATAATTTAGCATTGTAAAAAGGCAATTTAGCTGTTGAGTAAAAGCTCAAAGGCGTTAGAATGAGGGGCATTGTTGAAAGCCCCTCATTTTTTCGGGATATATGAGATGTCAGAAAACGTTTCCGATTTGGATAAAAAGAGCAAATATTTTTTCGGCAGGGTTTTAGTCCGCTCTCTGATCTATGCTTTTGCGCTTTTCGGTGTGTTGTTGATTTTGCTGCTTCTGGCACTTATCGGCCTCATTGGGCAAGATGCGGCGGTTGTCGCCGATGTGCCGGCAAAAGCCGTATTGAGGGTTGATTTTGACGATGTTTATGATGAAAGCAGCCGGAGCGATTTAATCAGCGAATTCAGCGGCGGCGCCGGAATGTCTTTTCATGATTTGGTGACGGTTTTGGAAACGGCGGCCGTCGATCCCAGAATTCAGGCGTTGGCCGGCAGGGTGCATGTCAGCAGTCTGGGAATGGCGCAGCTGGAAGAATTGCGGGCTGCCGTT
>CASFLC010000055.1 GCA_949295475.1 uncultured Pseudomonadota bacterium | reverse complement strand
GTTGAAAGTTTCCTCACGTACCTTTAAAGTACGCTGCGGTACTTTCACCCTTATTTCTTATTAATCGTCTCGTTCTCCAACCTTTTTCAAAAGGCTGTATAATGGCGAAACAGGGGGCTTGCGCTCGGTTATATAGTTCATTTGTGATTAGTCAGTAAATAACTTTGGTCAGATATAATCCGCAGGCCGGAGCCGTTGCTCCTGCTTTTGTGCGGTCGCGGGAATTCAGAATGGTTTTGACGTCTTCCGGCGGCAGATGTCCGTCGCCAACCATCTTCAGCGTGCCGACCATATTGCGTACCTGATGGTGGAGAAAAGAGCGGGCTTCCACAATGAAGTCTATTTCGTCGCCATTGGTCAGAATATCAAGACAGTCTAGTGTCTTCAGCGGAGATTTTGCCTGACAGGCCGCGGCACGGAAGGCGCTGAAATCATGATGGCCGAGCAGGTATGAGGCTCCCTGTCTCATTTTTTCGATATCCAGCGGTACAGGCACCCACCAGACGCGGTTCTTTTGCAAAACGGGGTATGCCCTTCGGTTGAGGATTTTATACAAATAATGTCGTCCGCATGCCGAGAAACGGGCATGAAAATTATCATCGACCGGCTCTGCGCTTATAACGCTGACAGGGGCTTCGGCTTCGCGCAGGTGATAGTTCAAGGCCTCGCGGAGTTTCCAGCCTTCCCAGACCGTTTCCAAATCAAAATGGGCCACCTGTCCCAGCGCATGCACGCCGGCATCGGTTCTTCCCGCACAAAAAACATCAACGACGGCATCTTTGCCAAAAACGGCATAAGGGTTATGTTTAATCCCCCGTTCATCTGTGTATATCCGGTCTTTTCCGCTCAAACAGAGCAGGGCGGTTTCCAGATATTCCTGAACGCTGGGGCCGTCATTCTGACGCTGCCAGCCAAGCAATTCGGTGCCGTCATATTCCAATGTCAGTTTGTAACGCATTTTGTGGTTTTCCGGTTAAATAAAAGGGAGCATAATCTGTTTACGCTCCCTTTGAGGTTTTGTAAAGACTGATTTTATTCGGCCGCAATGTTAAGCAGCTTGTTGTCTTGGGCGAAAAAACCGAGTTTTTCCTGAATTGTCCAGATGCAGCGCAAGGCTTCCAAAGCGTTTTCTCCGGTAATGCGCGGCGTTTCTTTGCCGCGGACGCAATTCATGAAGTGTGACAGCTCAGCCTGCAATGGCTGGTTGGTCGGAATAAACAACTGTTCGACGCTGCCTTTCAGTCCGTAATGCATCCAGTCCGGGATTTCTTCCTGATTGACATAAGGCATGCGTCCCTGAGTATGGACGTTGATGCTTTGGTTGATGAAATCCATATCAATATAGTTGGTGTCCGTGGTGACGGACAGCGTGCGGACACGCGCCTGCGTGATGCGGCTGGCGGTCAGATTGGCGGTTACGCCGTTTTCAAACTCGAGGAGCGCGGTAATGTAGTCTTTACCCTGCGGGCTGGACGGTGTTTTGACGGCGGTTGCCTGAATGTTTTTAACCGGCGATTTAACCAGAGACTGAACAACTTCCATATCATGAATCATCAAATCCATGGAAACGTCAACATCGGTAATGCGGCCGCTGGCGGCTGACATGCGCTGAGCCGTCAGCGAGCAGATTTTTGAGGTGTCTGACAAAATCTTATGCATTTGCTCGACAGCGGGGTTGAATTGCTCAATGTGGCCGACCAGCAGGGTGACGTTGTTGGCCTTGGCCGCGGCAATCAGTTTCTGACATTCGGCTTCGGTGGTGGCCAGCGGTTTTTCCATCAGGCAGTGAATGCCGCGGTTCAGGAAAAACAATCCGACTTCGGCATGAGTGACCGAGGTGGTGACAACACTGACGGCTTCAACATTGTCGGCAACCTCTTCCATGCTGGAAAAGGCTTTGATGCCAAAAGTTTCCGCCGCGGCTTTGGCCGCTTCCGGGAAAATGTCATAAACTCCCACCAGCTCAACACCGGGAAGGTTTTTGTATGTTTTAAGATGGTTTTTACCCATCATGCCGGCGCCGATGACGGCGACTTTAATATTGTCAGTCATAAATTTTACCTCTGAGGTTATTGCAAAATTATTTAGTTTACATATAACAAGAAATTTGATAAAAAGCTTTTAAATTCTTGTTACATATTGTTACACTTTTATTACAGTGAGGAGCAGACAGGATGAATAACCTCCGAATCTCAGGGATTTTAATGCTTTGCGGCGTTTGTGCCCTTGCCGCCTGTACCGCCGAAAAGCCTGCCGAAGTTTCTCATGCTTCTCAGAATGAACTGGTTTTTTCCGGTGAGCCGGAGCCCGTCAAAGGGCGTTTGAGCGTTTATGACTCGATGGCCAGAGCCGCAAAATACAACGTTGACGTGGTGGCGCATAATCTTCGCAAAAGGACTTATACCCAGAATACGACTCTGACGCCCAAAGATATGGTGAACAATGTACTCAATGCCAATGTGAATGACGAGAGCCGTTTGTACGGCGCTTCAAGGGTTTTGCAGTTTGCCGTGCTTTATGCTTTGACCAGCGTGGCGGATAATCCGGCGTATATTGACAATAATTTTTATGAACAGGCCGCGGAGCATTTGTCTCTGGCGGTTATCCGCCTGCATCAGGATACGCAGTTTGCCATGAAAAAAGTGCGGGAGATTGACAGGCTGATGCGCCGGCAGCAAAAGATTCTGGCTTCTTTGAACAAAAAGCTTGACCGCGACGGCAGTCTGAGCAAATCGGATCTTCATTATAAAAAGAATCTTGAAGTTGCGCTGCTGAAAATGAGCGAGATTCAAAAATCGCTGACATATAATCTGCTGGAGTATACTCAGCTGGTTAAAAGCGAGCCCAAAAAGACCGAACTGGAAGGGCGGCGTTTTTATGAACTTGAGGATTTTGACAAGACCTACAACGTGGAAATCTTTCAGGAGGCGGCGGTACGCAACCGCAAAGAATTTGCTTTGGCCAAAGAACAGGTGAAGAATTACGGGGTTGAAGAAATCCGCGCGGCCGTGCTGAGACGGTATCCGCTGATTAAGCGGTATGATATCAACGGGTTGACCATTGAAAACGATATTTATAATACCGAATTGCAGAAAAAGGCCGTGCAGATTGCCGAAAATCTGATTGCCGCGGTTATGAAGTACCGTTCGGAAAAACCGGAAAGCGCCGCCGGCGAGGAGGCTAAACGCAAGGTTTTTGACGAGTTGGCCGCGGCGGTGTTAACGCAGCAGGAAGTCGGGTATAAACTGGTGGAAATGGCCGATTATGATTATGAGGCGGCGGAAAGGCAGGTTGCCGATGTTAAAGCTTCTTTGCGTCAGGCAGAGCGTAATCCGCGTCCGACGGTCGATGACAAGCTGGATATTTTGAATAAGAAAATCGATTTAATTGAACTCGACCGCAAGTTGGCGCAAATAAGCGGGGAAAGAGCCGTGGCGCTGCGCGGGTTGTATTTTAACGCGGGATTGTCGCCGTTTAGCAAAGTGTTGCTGAAAATGCCGTTGTCAGATATTTCTTCCGCCTTAAAAAAGGCTTTTACCAGCGATGTGACCGAGATGATGTCTGCGGCTTCACGCCGGCTTAAGGCGCATCCGGAACCTCAGGGAAATACATGGGCCAAAAGCGACAACTGGCTGGAGGAACTGATTGACGGCAAAGGCGCCGGACGCTCCTCGGTTGTTTCTGTTGTTTCGTCAGGCGGGGGCAACGCCGATTTTGCACCGTATCCGGATACCGGAAAAGTCTATAAAATTATGCAGCTTGGGTCTTACGAAAATCGTAAAAACGCCGAAGCCGACTGGGAAAAACTGAAACAGCGGTTTGCCGCGCTCCGAAAGTACAGTCCTCAGCTTGAACGCACGCATGTCAACGGCAGACTTTACTATCGTTTGCAGATAATGTCGGGTGAAGGAGAATTGCGCGAGTTGTGCAATTCGCTGCGCAGCAGCCGGCAGGAGTGCCTTTTACGCTAAAATTTGTTTGTCAAAAAGCAAAGATTGCTTTATGATAAACGGAAATGAACACAGAAACTGGTTTTGATAATGGCAGACAAGAAAAATTTTGATATCAACGCTATCCGCACCAAAGTTAAAAACAATAAAACCTATTATGAAGATTCAGGTAATGATGTTTTTGATTTTAAAAATCCGGGGAGCGGCGACTATTCTTGGCAGGCTGTTTCTCAGTCGACCGGTCCGGATTTCGGACGCAGCAGTTTTTTGAACAGTATAGATTTTGTCGGTAAAAATCTTGAAAACGGTAAGTTTGCTCATGAAAATCTTCAAAACGCCAATTTTTCGGTTGCGAATCTGACCGGCGTCGATTTTTCGGGTGCGGATTTGCGCGGAGTGGATTTTTCCGGTGCCAATCTGACGGATGCCAATTTGTCCGGCGCCGATTTGTCGGGGGCGGTGTTGTCCGGCTCGGTTCTCCTCAGGACGAATTTTACCGGCGCCAAAATGAACGGGGTCAAACTGACGGACGCCGATTTGGAAGACGCTATTCTGCTGGGCATCGAAATTGACGAGCTCGGTATTGAAGAATTGCAGGCGCTGATTGAGTATCTGGCGAAATATTATCCGCATAAGCTGAATCTGACCAAACTGAATCTAACCCTGCTGGATTTGTCAAAAATTGATCTCAGCAAAGTAGATTTGCGGGGTGTTGACTTTACCGGCTGCGATTTTACCGGTGTTAACATTATGGAATTGGATTTGAGCGAGTGTATTATCACGCCGCAGCAGATTGCCCAGGCGCTGGGACGGGTTCCGAGCAAAGACGAGCTGGCTAAAATTCTGGCGCCAAAAAAGAAGAAAGGTAAAGGTTTTAACGGCGTGGACATGAACGAATTCTTTTTGGGCGACGGCAAGGAGTTCGGCGTGTGGGACGTGGTGCATGACAAAGGCATCAGCATTGAGGCGCTGATGAATGCCGGCAAAAAGATTTTTCGGCGCGGTGCCGAAAGACCGCCGGTTAAAGACGAAGAGGCCCTGAAGAACATTAAGTCGGAGCAGGAGCTTAAGGCCAAATCCCATAACGATGAGTTGCGCAGGGTGATAGAAGAACGCAAGCGCAAAGAGCTTGAAAACCGGGCGGCGATGAAAAGAGAATTTCAGAATGAAGTGGTTAAGGAACAGGTTCCTCAGCAGAAGGAAGAAAAGCCGAAACGGGAGATAGACGAGCGGCTGGTCGCCATGCGGGAAGGCCGCGGCGGCCGCAGTTAATTCGGGCAGAATGGTCTATGGGCGTCAGATTAAGTATAGAAGAGGAAGAAAGGCCGCGTAAGGCTCTGCTGAAGGCCGTCGGTGTTGCGTTTTTGGCTGCCGTATGTTTTTTTCTGACGGCAATGGTCACGTTGTCGGTTTTGTTTTTGAGGGAATCTGCTTTTTCTTCTGCCGCTTTTGACCGGTTGGGAGATTTTCTGATTAAGATTTTGGAATCCCCGGCAGCTCTGGCGGACAGCTATCACCGGTGGTGGCTCAGTTTTAAGAATATGCGTGATTTTGACGCTTTTATGCTGCTTCCGGCTTTGGCGCCGCTGGTTTCTCTGTTGATTTTGGCAGCGGCTTATCTGCGCAGTTCATATTCTCTCGGTTTGTGGTATGTGCTGCGCTATCATTTTGCCAATCTGGAAGATATCCGCAAAATGGGGTTGCTGGATGGTATTTTGCTGGTTTTAGGGCGTTTTCAGGAGTATGTGCTGGGGGTTAACCGTCCGTCGGCGGTTTTGTGTTTCGGCGAGGCCGGCAGCGGAAAAACTTCCAGTGTGGCCATCCCTTCCATTCTGCGTTCGGACAGCGCTTGCGTGATGGCGGTAGACAACAGCGGCACTTTGGCCAAATATACCAGCGGTTATCGTTCGTCTTTGGGAAAGGTTTTTTATTTTAACTGGGATTTGCAGGATGATCCGGATAAGGGCAGTTTTTATCCTCATTGGAATCCTCTGTGCAAAGGCAATCTTCCCTCCGATAAGACAGAGCGAGATGATTATCTGGGGTTTATCGCCGCACATCTGACAGGGTACGATGCCGTTCAGGATAAGGATAATTACTGGCATTGGCTGGTGTGTACGGCATTTTGTACTTTTTTGCGGTTTATGCTGGCCAAGACCGAGCAGGCAGTCAGCAATGATTATTTTTTGCAGCAAATTGTGGAGAAAGGGCGGCTCAGCAAAGATGATAAAGATATTTTGCTGAGCTATTATGTAAGGATGCCGAAAGGAGTCGGGCTGCGGGCTGCGGAAGCAATTCAAAAGGACAAACTGACGGTCGATGATTTTTTGCCAATCGGCAGTTGGGCCGGAATTCCCGCGCCTTGGCAGGGCAAAGAAATCTGTCTGGCCATGGTGGCAGACTGGCTGCTTAAGAATTATCTGCTGGCCCGGGAAGGCGGTCCTGCCGGACGAGGTTGTAAAGATTGGCTGGAAAGTCTGACGGCGGAGGCGTTTTTGTTTAATTACGGAACGGGTATCGTCCGGGGGCTGCAGCAACTAGCGTATCTTTCGTCCCGGCAGCGGGAGATTGTTTTTCCGATGCTGCTGCGGTCTTTGAAAATATTCAGGAATCCGGCGGTTCGGGAAAAAACCGGCGGCAATGATTTTTATATGGCGCAGCTGCGGGGGGTGAAAAATCCGCAAACCAAAAAATGGGAACCGGTGACGGTTTACAGTACGGCAAATACCAAAAGCTCCCGCGCAATCGGCAATATGTTTGTCGAACTGATGATGCGGCAAATCGGAGGTAATTTTAAATATAAGGGGGCTTTCCCGTTGGCGGTTGTGGTGGATGACGTGGGGCAGATGCTGAAAATCAAAGGCCTCACGGAAGCGGTACAGCGCTGTTCTATCCGTAAAACTTATTTTGTGCTGCTGTGCAACAGTTTGCATAATATTGAGAATATTTACAGCCGGGAGATTTTGGAAATGCTGGTTGCCAGTACAAACTACAAAATTATCATGGCTGAGGACAATGTCAAATTGAGCAGACAGCTGCGAAAACTGGCTGTGTTTGCCACCAGATCGGTACAGATTCCCGTTCAAGAGGGAAAAAAACGCCGTTTGGGCAAGAAAGGCGGTGCCGATGCCGCTTATTATTATCATCTGGCAAAGGATTTGCGTTCCCGCCGTAATCTGAGCGTTGAGACCAGAGGGTATCAGATTTTACTGGCAGAGGGCTTTTATCACCGGCCGGTTTTGACTAAAAATTCGCATTTTATCAAAGATGAAAAATTTAAAAACAAGTCGTTGCAAGGGGCCAGCTATTTTTTGGATCCGGTTTTGGTCGCGCGCAGAAATTCTCAGGATTTTCAGATTCCGTCGTTGGAAGATGCCCTTTATGACGCTGCGCTGACCATTGACGACCGGACGGAGCTGGATCGTTATCTGGAAGTGATTTATGAGGATGCTGCCGGTCAAATTAACCGGACGCCGGATAAAGAAACCGCTCTGGCCGATGATATTTCAAACCGTTGGCAACCGTCAGCGGCGGCACAAGACGGAAAGTCAGGCACCTCGGAGTGGTGGATGGATGAAAACGCCTTCGCCGGCAGCGAGCAGGCAACGTCCAATCCGTTTGAAAAAAATATTTAGCATCTTTATAATTTTCTGTTATGTTGATGTTCTGAAAAAAGAATCGGTATTGCCATGGAAGACACTTTATTTTCATCTCAGGTAAAACGCCCTTTGGCAGACAGGCTTCGTCCGCACAATCTGTCCGAGGTTGTGGGACAGGATCATATTGTCGGCGATAATGCGCCTCTCGGGCGGATGATAAAATCCGGAAAGATTGCGTCGTTTATTTTGTGGGGGCCTCCCGGGTGTGGCAAAACGACAATCGCCCGGTTGATTGCGGAGCATACAAATTTGTATTTTGAGCAGATTTCGGCCGTGTTTTCCGGGGTGGCGGATTTGAAGCGGGTGTTTCAATATGCGCAGGAGCGGCGCGCCAATCAAGGCAAAGGGACATTGCTGTTTGTCGATGAAATTCATCGTTTTAACAAGTCGCAGCAGGACGGATTTTTGCCTTATGTTGAGGACGGTACGGTAATTCTGGTCGGCGCAACGACGGAAAATCCGTCTTTTGAGCTTAACGCGGCGCTGCTTTCCAGGTGTCAGGTTTTTGTGTTGAACCGGCTGACATCCGATGATTTTGAAGTGTTGCTGCAAAGGGCGGAAAAAGAGGTTGGTAAAAAACTTCCGGTCGACGATGAAGCACGTCAGTTTATGAAAGATACGGCTGACGGCGACGGACGATATATTTTGAATTTGGCGGAAAGTGTTTGGAATTATGCTCAGAACGGAGAGATTTTTAACAAAGAGTCCATTATGCAGATTATCCGTTCCCGGGCGCCGATATATGATAAGGGACGCGACGGGCATTATAATCTGATTTCGGCCGTGCACAAGTCTTTACGCGGATCGGACGTGGATGCGGCGCTTTATTGGGTGGCACGCATGCTGGAAGCGGGAGAGGATCCGAAATATTTGCTGCGACGGATGACCCGGTTTGCGGTGGAAGATGTTTCGCTGGCCGATCCCAATGCGGTGGTGCAGGCAATTGCCTGTTGGGACACATATGAGCGGCTGGGGTCTCCGGAAGGCGATTTGGCATTGATGCAGCTGACGGCCTATCTGGCGACGGCGCCGAAGTCGGTGGCTGTTTATAAGGCGATGTACGCGGCGCGGGATTTGGCGCGAAAGACGGGTTCTCTGATGCCGCCGAAGAATATTCTTAACGCCCCGACCAAGTTGATGAAGCGGCTGGGGTACAGTGACGGGTATGAATATGATCCCGACTGTGAAGACGGTTTTTCGGGAGCCAATTATTTTCCGGACGGGGTGCGGCGGACCAAACTTTATTTTCCGGTGGATCGCGGTTTTGAAAGGGAAGTGAAGAAACGGGTTGATTATTTTGATCGGCTGCGCGCGGAAAAACAGGCGCGCAAAAAGGCCGAGAAAGAAAAATAAGGCTTGTTTTTCAACGATTTTTGTTATAGCATGAGGCATCTGAAAAGTATTTTTAATTTAATTATGATGTTATGAATAAAAGAAATGAAATTGTTACAGCCGCAGCTTTGATGATTGTTAAAAACGTTAGGGCGAAAGACGTTCCTTTTGCAATGACGGGTGAAATTTCTACGGAAACGTGGAGACGGATTTTTGCCCGTTTCGGGATGCAGCTTTCTGCGGGGGAAACGGAGCAACTGCTTCGGGATTTGCAGAATGAGTACGGCATTGAGCCGGGCCGTTGTCTTTTTGAGGTGCCGTCTACGGGTACGGAAGAAATCAGGCGGCTTTTGGAAAAAAATCCTGCCGTGCTGCAGGTGTCTGATGTTTTCGGGGGTGTTTCGAAACGGCCGTATGTTCCGAAAGTTCTTGGCAAAACCGGGACAAAACCAACGGTCAAGAAGATAAGAATTGTCAGAAAAGGTTGATTTTTTAGCGGACGAAAATTATTTTCGTTCGCTAAAATTTTTTAAGGGGCTTGTCAAAAGAAAGGCAATCGGATAAAATCGGCGCAGATTAGAGAAAGGAAATATGATGTCCGGGGTAATGCTGGTGAAAGTTAAAGACAGTGATGACGGAATGCGCTTAAACCGCTGGTTCTTAAAGCATTATCCGCAACTGCCCCTGAGCCGTTTGCAGAAACTTTTGCGCACCAAACAGATTAAAGTCGACGGCAAAAAGGCGGAAACATCTTTAAAGCTTGCCGCCGGTCAGGAAATCAGGCTGCCGCCGTTGGATGATGCGGCCGATGTCGTCAAGCCGCGGGGATTGAGCGAAAAAGACAGGGAGTTTATGCATTCTCTGGTCATTTATAAAGATGATAGAATTATTGTTTTGAACAAGCCGTCGGGTTTGGCCGTGCAGGGAGGGACCAATACAAGCCGTCATGTGGACGGAATGTTGGAGGCTTTGCGCTTTGACAGGGACGAAAATCCGAAACTGGTACATCGAATTGATAAGGACACCAGCGGTATTTTGGTGTTGGCGCGCGACCGTACCAGCGCCGAGGTTTTGACGAAAGCTTTTCGCGAACGGGATTTGCATAAAACATATCTGGCTTTGGTTCGGGGCGTTCCCGGGAAAGAACGCGGCGAAATCAAAGCGGCTCTGGAGAAAATCGGCGAAAAGTCGACGGTTACGGCAGATGGTAAAAAAGCCGTGACCGGGTATGAAGTTTTGGACAGCGTCGGTAAGCAATTTGCTTTGGTGGCGGCTTTGCCGATTACCGGACGGACGCATCAAATCCGCGCACACATGGCATATATCGGTTGTCCGATTGTCGGTGATGACAAGTATTTCGGCAACAGGAGAGAACGTTATGCAAATTTAAGCGACAAACTTCATCTGCATGCATACAAAATTGATTTATCGGAAGTATATAATAAAAAATTGGTTGTCCGCGCCGATTTGCCGGATTATTTTAAACAAGATCTCAATACACTCGGGATGCAATTTAAGGAGTAGGCTATGCATATGGTAAAAATTTTGGCAAAAGTGTTGTTCAGTCTGATAATTATTCTGGCGATTGTCGGTTATTTTGCGGTCAGAAATTTTGACTTAAATCAATATAAGTCGTATGCGGCGGATTTTGTGGCGCGCGAAACCGGTCGGGAGTTGGTTATTAACGGCGATGCAAAGCTCGGGATTTCTCTGATTCCCACGGTTCTTATCAATGACGTGGCTTTGTCAAATGCTTCCTGGGCCTGGCAGCCGGAGATGATCAGGGTGAAGCAGCTGGAGGTCAAAATTAATATTCTGGCGCTGCTTAAAAAACGAATCGTTATAGATAAGGTTTTGTTGGACGGTCCCGAGATATATTTGGAAACATCGGCTGACGGCGCTCAAAACTGGGTGTTCGGCAATTCCTCCGCCGCGCCGGCGGCCAAAGCTTCCGCAG
>CASFLC010000054.1 GCA_949295475.1 uncultured Pseudomonadota bacterium | reverse complement strand
TGTCGATCTGGATAAACTCCTGCTGCGGGTGTTTGCGTCCGCCCTGCGGCGGTACGTTGGCCACCGTGCCTTCAATAATTTTCAGCAGCGCCTGCTGAACCCCTTCCCCCGACACGTCACGGGTTATTGACGGTCCGTCGGTTTTGCGGGTAATCTTATCAATTTCGTCAATATAAACAATGCCGCGCTGCGCTTTTTCTATATCGTAATTGGCATTTTGCACCAGTTTGAGAATGATGTTTTCAACATCCTCACCGACATAACCGGCCTCGGTCAACGTGGTGGCGTCGGCAATGGCGAACGGCACGTCCAAAATCTTGGCCAAGGTTTGCGCCAACAGCGTCTTGCCGCTGCCGGTCGAACCAATCAGCAGCACGTTGGATTTGGCAATATCGACATCCTTGTTGTTTTGTTTGCAGTTCAGACGCTTATAATGGTTGTAAACCGCAACCGACAAAACCTTTTTGGCATGCTCCTGTCCGATGACATACTGATCCAGAAACTCCTTGATTTTTGACGGCGAAGGCAGTGCGCTGCCGCTGTTGGTGCCGAGTTCGGACTTGTTTTGCTCGGCCAGTTCCTCGGATACGATGTTGATGCAGACCTCAATACATTCGTCACAGATGTAAACGCCGCGGCCGGCAATCAACTTTTTGACCTCATCCTGGCTTTTGCCGCAGAACGAGCAGTGCAAAAGCTCTTTTTTGTCGTTGTTTTCGCTCATGTTTCTTCCTTATTTCAAAATTTCTTCGCGGTTGGCGACAATCTGGTCAATCAGCCCGAATTTTTTAGCCTCTTCGGGGGTCATAAAATTATCGCGTTCCATTGATTTTTCGATGACGGAAAGCTTTTGTCCGGTGTGGAAGGCATAAAGCTTGTTCATCCGTTTTTTTAACTCAATCAGGTTTTTGGCGTGGATTTCAATATCCGTCACCTGTCCTTTGAAACCAGAACTCGGCTGGTGTATCATAATCATCGAATTCGGCAGGGAAAAGCGTTTGCCTTTGGTGCCGCCGGCCAGCAGAAACGACCCCATGGAGCAGGCCTGACCGATGCACATGGTATTGACGTCGCAACTGATGTACTGCATAGTGTCATACATAGCCATCCCCGCCGTTACCGAGCCGCCGGGCGAGTTGATATAAAAGAAAATGTCTTTTTTGGGGTTTTCGGATTCCAAAAACAACAACTGGGCGCAAACCAAAGAAGACACCTCGTCGTTAACCTCGCCGGTCAGAAAGATGATGCGTTCTTTCAACAGACGGGAATAAATGTCAAACGAGCGCTCCCCTTTGGATGTTTGCTCAATAACCATGGGAACCAATGTGTTATCGGTAATTTCATACGGATTTTTAAACATCGTGCATTCCTTATTCTTTTGTTCGTTTAGATATTTTTAACATAATATAATCAATAAATTGTTAAGAAAAGCACAAATTGCAAAGTTTTTAGAAAAAAATGCGTCTTTTTACGGATTTTTTTCGGCATAAAGATAAAGGTTTTTGCCGATGAGGCGGCCGCCGCTCAGCTTATCCAACAGCCGGCTCGGCGGAACAGCCAGTGTATCGTATAATTTTAGCGCCACAGGATTAAGGCCGCCGTCGGCTCCCGGCAAAAATTTGAACAACAACGCGGCAAAAAAGCCAAAAAAATCGGCATAGCGGCAATAGCAAACCGAAAACCCCGCCGCCTGCGCCTTGCTTATCAGCTCCCGGCGGGTGTAGCGGCGGACATGCCCGACTTTTTTATCCATAGAAGAATACAAAAGCGGAAAGGCCGGAACATACAAAAACAATCCGCCGCCGGGCTTCAGCCGGGCAAACATTTCCCGCAAGACAGCCTCATCGTCTTCAATATGCTCCAGCACGTTTAGCGAATAAATAAAATCAGCCGGAGGGACTTCGTTCAACGAGCGATACGGCGGCGTCTTAAAATATTTTTGCATATTATCCGCAGGTTCTACGCATGCCGTTTGGCGTCCGGCCCGAATCAGCATTTCGGAAAACAGGCCGTTTCCGGCTCCGAAATCGACAATGGAAGATACCTTTGCGCCCAATGCCTTTAACAACAATTTAAAAATAAAGCGATTGTTGTTTTCGGCAAGACGCATAACGTCCAGATTATCGTCTCCGGCATACTCCATTTCAATCTTCTTCCTGCGGAGACCGGTAATTCAGGTAAGCGAAACGCCGGTTTTCGTGCCGGAATTTGCGGACGCTGTCCAAAATAAAGCCGACCAGCAGGCAGATGCCGAAGCAAATCATCAGCCCCATGGCAAGAACCGCCCTGGGCAGACGCGGAACCGTGCCGTTTTCGAAATAATATTCTATAACCGGAATGCCGAACCACAACGATATTATAAAAAAGACTGCCGAAATGGCGCTGAAAAACAGCAACGGGCGCTCCTCTTTGACCAAGTTGACAATCATCAGCAAAATTCTGACTCCGTCCCTGACTGTCGACAATTTGCTTTCGGAGCCCAGCGGCCGGGCAAAATAATCCGTCTCCACTTCTTTCATCGGGATGCGGGCCGACAGGGAATGAACCGTCAATTCGGTTTCAATTTCAAATCCTGACGAAGCTGCGGGAAAAGTCTTTACAAACCGGCGGGAAAACACCCGATATCCGGAGAGCATATCCGTCAGCCGGTGTTTGAAAAAATACTGCACCAGTTTGGTGAGCAGAAGATTTCCCCAGCGGTGCCCTACCCTGTATGCGGCCAAATCGACTTCTTTTCGGACGCCGACCACCATATCGAGATTGTTTTCCTCCAACTCTTTAATCAGCAGCGGCGCCTTGGCGATGTCATAAGTTTCGTCGCCGTCGCTCATAATATAAATATCGGCGTCAATATCCGCAAACATCCGCCGGACGACATTGCCTTTGCCCTGATAAGTCTCCGTCCGGACGACGGCACCTGCCGCCGCGGCCACCTCTCTGGTCTTGTCCGTCGAGTTATTATCATAAACATAAACGACGGCCTGCGGCAAAACGACCTTAAAATCTTTTACGACTTTGGCAATGGCCGCCTCTTCGTTATAACACGGAATAATAACGGCTATTCGTTTATCGGACATTGGATTTTCCTTTTCTGTCTGCAAAGATACTCTCTTTTAACTCCGGCGGGACACAGAGAATTAAGTTTTCAACAATATTGTTATAAACATTCGTACAGACTTTACCGTGCAGATATTCCTCTTTCTCAATGAAAGTATGTTTGCTCAATGTCGGCTCCTGCACGATGAGCCCGACAACCGGACCTTGATGATTTTTCAGGACATTCATCCGCATATCGTACCATGGATTTATTTCATATAAATCGTACCTTTGACCATTGTAGGAAAAATGGTAGTAATAGGATTTTATCATTACCATTCTCAACCCCGGATTTGTTTTTGCAAAATATGGCAAAAAGAACGATGCCCGGGCGCCGTAAGCCAAGATTAACGTGTTTTCAGGGAAATTTAAATTTTCTATTTTTACGAATTTGTCATATCCGTTGTGAAAGCGCCGGCCCTGTTCCCAAAACTCTTTTTTGACAAAAGGATAGTCTTTGGGGCGGCGCAGGCTCCAAGCATCGCTGTAAACCGGCGTGCTCAAAAGCTGAAACAACAAAATATTCATAAACGAAATGTAAATTATCCTTTTAATATCCCCTTTGGGCAGGCAAAACCAAAACGCTTTGACCAAAAACAGCGACGACAACATGCTGAACGGCACCAGATAACGGGATATGCTGAACAAAAACATCCAGACTACATAGACAATAAACATCCACAGAATTA
>CASFLC010000053.1 GCA_949295475.1 uncultured Pseudomonadota bacterium | reverse complement strand
GCATACTTGTTATGACACTTATACGGGAAGCTTGCCGGCCAATGCCCAGTACACCACCCAAAGCTGTTCCGATTGTTCAGGTTCTTACACCATCAAAACCGGTTGGACTTGCAACTCGGGATATACAAAATCCGGAAATGAGGAATATTGTATTGTAAGTTGCCATATTGGAGATATTTACTATTCTGATACGACCTGCTCTTCCTCCATAATTTCCGGGAAAACTCCGGTCGGTATCGTCGCGACGGAAGACGCCCCCAGACTGCTGATAGCATTGGAAGAATCATCGCAGACATGGAGCGTATGGACTAATAGCAGCTACAAAAAAGATATTTCCTGCCTTAAACACTACAGCGATGCCTCGCAATCAACCAGTGACATGAGCGGCATGTCCAATACACAATGTCTTCTTTATGACGGAACCCACCCGGCCGCACAATACTGCAACCCGTCATCTTATTTCTCCGGGATTAACGGCTGGTATCTCCCGACTCTGGGTGAATGGATGAAAATACGCGCCAACTACAATGCCATTAACGCAAGTCTGTCCAAACTTTCCAAAACCAAGTTAAGTAGCGACTACTATTGGACATCTTCCGAATATTACGGACATCCTTATTATGACGCGTGGATAATCAGACCTTCCGACGGCCTCGCCCAAAAAGGAGAAATTGCAAACAGCTACCGCGTCAGATGTGTCAGGAATCCCTGGGGTGAATGGTCGTAACTTTTTACAGCGTTACCCAAAACATCAACGATTTTATGCTCTTTCCTTCCTCCCCGGGATTGTATACATCCCGGGGCTTACGTCAATCAACCACAATGTCTTTTTTGGGAGCAGCCTTATAATCATCAGCGGCTTTCTCAACGGCTTTGCTACCGGATTTCATCATATCTTTGGCTCCGGCATCCACTTGTTCGACAACCTCTCCGACAGTCGTATCCGAATCAATACTGCCCTCATAAATTCCTCTGCCGACCAGAAAAATGACAACAATCAAAATCAAATAAAACACATATTTCAAAATCGTACCCATGATTTCTCCTCCATAACATCAAAAAATCGGTAATTTTGAAATAAGCATTATTTGCCCGGTTTCAAGCCATAAAAAAGCCCGCCCTAATCGGACAGGCTTTCAAACAAAATCAAAACGGAATTATTCAGCGGGCTTATCTGTCGGCGCCGCAGCCGGAGCATCAGCCGGAACCAGACTCTGTAAAGTACCGATAGCCTTTTTACGTTTCAACTTATTCACAAATTTCATGGAACGCTGGGCATCCCATTTTTTCTTGCCCTCTTCACGTTGAAAAATCTGTTGATAAATCTCAAGCGCCTGATCAAACTCGGACAGCTTGGTCAGACAGCTGGCCAGACCGTCATAAAGCTTGTGATGATACCGGTTGCCGATAATCATCTGAGCTTTTTTATAACACTTCAGCGCATCATTAAACTTCATCATTTTCTGATAAACGAAGCCGATGCTGATCCACGCCTGAATTTCGCGGCTGTCAATATTAAGAATTTTCGTAAAACATTTAATGGCCGAATTATTGTCGCCCATCAACTGATATGTAACACCGACACCGTTCCAGGCTTTGATATTGTTTTTGTCGGTCGCCAAAACTTTTTTGAAGAAAGAAATCGCCCGGTCATATTGTTTCAACTTCTGCAGCGTTACCGCAACACTCAGCAGCGTCTGGGCATGTTTGTTGTCAATCTTCATGGCTTGTTCCAAAACATCAAGCGCTTCTTTGTACGCAAACATATGCTGCAAAGCAATCGCTTTGCCGTTCAGGGCTTCAAGCGACGTCTTGTCTATGGCAACGGCTTCGTTAAAACAGGTGATGGCGTCTTTATACAAACCGCGCATGCTCAACGTCACCCCTTTGTTATTAAGCACTTCAACAGAATTGGGGTTAAGCGCCAAAGCCTTGTCAAAACACTCCACGGCTTCGGTATAGCGGCTGAGTTTCTGAAATGCGAAGCCCTTGGAATTCATAGCTTTCCAAGAACCCGGCTGTTCGGCGATGGCAGCGTCAAACTGTTCTATCGCCTCTTTGTACATTCCCTGATCGAGCAGTTCTTGCCCTCTCTTATAAGAACTATTATCGTTAGATTTAACCATATCTTCTCTCTTCAATTATATGTTTACAAAATAATTACAGTTTCACCTTAGCATTACGCAAAATTCTTGTCAAGATTCGCCTACAAAAATTTTAAATTGTCGGCAATTTCCCTGTCGGTTCGGAATTCCACAAGTTTGCAGTTAAATTTGGTGCAGAATTCTTTGAGTCTGGAACGCTTTTCCGCAAAATAATTCTGATAGCCGCGGCGATAAAGCTTGTCACCGCTGTCAAAGATCAGCCGCTTGCCGCCGTATTCCGCCATATATTCCCCCGCTTTGGGCGGTAGTTCTTCAATAACGTCAAAAATATCAAAAATAAAAAGCTGCGTTTTTTTTGCCAAACCGGCCAGCTGTTTTTGCCAATCGTCCTCCGCCAGACTGAAATCGCTGAGCAAAAAAACCGCCGCCCGGTTTCCGGCGCTTTGCTCCAGAAGTTTCAGCGATTTAAACGCGGCGGGACGCTCGGCCGGCTTAAACTGCAGCGCATTTTGCGAGACCTCTGAAATTTTTTTGAAAACCGCCGTCAGTTGAGCCCGGTTGTTTTGCGGCCAAAACCAACACGACTCGCTGCCATCAAAAATGATGCAGCCGAAGCGGTCTTTGTTTTCAAAAGCCAGCCAGCCCAGAAGAGCCGCCGTCTTGGCCGCCGCCACCGTCTTCAATTCCCGTCGGGTACCGAAGACCATCGGCGCCGACAAATCCAACCAGACATAAATTTCACGATCTTTTTCTTCGGCAAAAACTTTCGTATACGGCGCCTCTTTGCGGGCCGTCACCCGCCAGTCGATATCCCTGACGTCATCACCGAACGTATAGCTGCGGATTTCTTCAAGCTCCATTCCCCGGCCCTTAAACGCCGACTTGATATCCCCCGCCTGATGAGAAAAACTGCGCCGGCGTTCCAGCGCCCGCATATAGGCGATATAACGCCGCATGCCGATTAAATCCTCCGGCAAAACAAACAGGCCCTTCCCGGGATTTTCGTTTTTCCGGCCGAAAAACAGGTCATCGGTTATTTTTTTCAATCTTTTCATAACGCTTGCACCCCGGCAGCAGTTGTCTTACGGCAGAGGAACCAGCGCAATGAGTTTTCTGATAACCTCGTCCGTCGTTATCCCCTCGGCCTCAGCTTCAAACGTCAAAATAATCCGGTGACGCAGAATATCATAAACAACCGCCTGAATATCATCGGGCGTCACAAAATCTTTTTCGCTCAGCCAGGCATGGATTTTGGCGCAGCGGTCAAGCGCCAGAGTCGCGCGCGGACTGGCGCCGAAGCGGACATATCCGGCCATTTTTTCATCATATTTTTCAGGATGTCTGGTTGCCATAATCAACTGCACCAAATACTCTTCCACCGCCTCGCTCATATGAACCGACAAGGCCTCTTTTCTGGCCGCCAAAATATCTTCGGCATCAAGCGGCTGCATCGCGCCGGTCTGTTCGTTTCCAGAAATTTCGCCGCGCACCAGACGCAAAATTTTCTTCTCGTCCTCCGCCTGCGGCTGATTGATTTTAATATACATCAAAAAACGGTCCAGCTGCGCTTCCGGAAGATTGTAGGTTCCTTCGTGCTCAATCGGATTCTGCGTCGCCATGACCATAAACAGTTCGGGCAGTTCATAACGTTTTCCGCCCACGCTGACCTGCCGTTCGGCCATGGCTTCCAACAACGCGGACTGCACTTTGGCCGGAGCGCGGTTGATTTCGTCCGCCAAAATCAAATTGGCAAAAACCGGCCCTTTACGAAATTCAAATTCCCCTTTCGACGCCACATAAATTTCGCTGCCGGTAATATCGGACGGCAGCAAATCCGGCGTAAACTGAATGCGGTTATACTGAGCCTTTATGGCCGAAGCCAGCGTCTTAATCGCCTTGGTTTTTGCCAGACCGGGCGCCCCTTCGACCAGAGCGTTGCCGTCGGCCAGCAGGGTGATAATCAGTTTATTCACCAAATCCGCCTGCCCGATAATCCGGCTGTCCATAAATTTTTTCAGCTCAATAATTTTTGCTCTGCATTCCGACATATGACATTTCCTCTCCAAACGTTAACCGCCGATGCGGTTCAAAAAATTGTGATATTCTTCAAGCACGGCGCTTTTCATCGTTTCATTCCCCATAAAATCAAACAACTCGATAGAGCGTTTATAATGCGCTTTGGCCCGTTCAAAATCGCCGCGGACATTATCAATGGCCTCTACCCTGGCCAGATACAGCAGCGATTCTGCCTCGGCATAATGATGTGATACTTTACCGTATAGATAAACCGACTTCATCAGCGCTTTGCGGGCATTGACAATATCCTTAATAATAAAGCGCAGACAGCCGATGGCCGACAAGGCCGAAGCCTCACCCAGCAAATCGCCGTTTTCGCGGTACAAATCGCGGCAGCGCTCCAAGACGTCATGCGCCTCGGCATATTTTTTCTGTTTCATTTCAATTCTGGCTGCCGCCCGCAGAGTAGACGCCTCTTTGAGACCGACATTGTCTTCCCGAAACAGCGCCGCAGCTTTCAAATAAGCCTCAAGCGCGTCGTTTTCCTTGTTTTCCAGCAAATCGACGTAAGCCTTCTGGTCATAAGCGTCGCCCAACAGGTTTTTATTGTCAATCGCAGCCAAAACCGCAAAAGCCTCCTTAAGATACTGCCTTGCCTTCAAAAGCCTGCCGCGGGAAGTTTCCAGCTTGGACATGCGGATAAGATCCTCGCCGTAAGTATTCTGGGCAAAATCCAAATCGCGCACCAATTCCAGCGCCGAACTCAGCGCCTTTTCGGAAGCATCAAAATTATCCAGACTCAACTCAAGTTCTCCGAGTCGCGACAAAGCAAAAGCCTCTCCCTCGACGTCGTCCCGTTCATGATACAGTCCGGCAGCCTTCTGATACTTCAACCGGGCATCGTCATACTGGCCGGCATGCCACAAATCATCCCCTTCCTGAAAAATTTTGGAAGCTTCGGTCACATATTTCCCCTGACTTGTCCTTGGCATTGCAAATTCTCCTTTTCTTTCGCTCAATAATATTATATATATGGCGTAATAACAAAAAAAACAAGACGAAGATTAGCAATGGATGATATATTTGACTTGAGCGAAAACACCGCCGCTCCCGTGTTCGACAACGCTTCGGCGCTGATGCCGCATTGTGCCTGGCTGGACGAGCTAAACCCGGAACAAAAACAGGCCGTTCAGACCACCGAAGGACCGATTCTCGTCCTCTCGGGCGCCGGCACCGGAAAGACCAAAGTGCTGACCACCCGGCTGGCATATATCTTGTCCCGACATCTGGCCAACCCCTGGGAATGTCTGGTTGTCACTTTTACCAACCGCGCCGCGCGCGAAATGCAGGAACGCGTCAAAAAAATGATCGGCGAAGTGGCCAACTCGGTATGGCTCGGAACCTTTCACAGCATCTGCGTCAAAATTCTCCGCGCCCATGCCGACCTGGTCGGTCTCAATTCAAACTTTACCATTCTCGGAGAAGATGACCAAAAACGACTGATAAAACAACTGATGGAAATCAACGGCATTGATGCTCAAAAATATCCTCCTCAGGCCGTGCTTGACAAAATCGGCCGCTGGAAAGACAAAGGCCTGACTATTGATAAAATCGGCGAAGATTACAAAGAAACCGTCATAACCCACCTTTACAAACTTTATCAGGCCAGACTTCTCGAACTCAACTGCGTTGACTTCGGCGATATTATTCTTCACGCGCTCACAATTTTAATGAGCAACACCGAAGTTTTGGAAAAATATCAAAACCGTTTCAAATATATTATGGTGGACGAATATCAGGACACCAACGTCACCCAGTATCTGTTAATCAGGCTGCTCAGTCAGAAACACCGCAACCTTTGCTGCGTTGGCGACGACGATCAGTCAATTTACTCCTGGCGCGGTGCTGAAATCGAAAACATCCTGCGTTTCAACAAAGATTTCAAAGATGCCAAAATCATCCGGTTGGAGCGCAACTACCGTTCCACGGCCAATATTCTGGCCGCAGCCTCCTGCCTCATCAGCCATAATCAGGGACGCCTCGGCAAAACCCTCAAAGTCGCCGAAAATTCTCCGGCACAGCAGGCCGACAACGATAAAATAAAAATTGTCAGCACCTACAACGGGGAAGAAGAGGCCCAGTTTGTCGTCGACGAGATTGACGCGCTCCACCGCCGGGGATTTGAATATAACCAAATGGCCATCTTGGTAAGAACTGCCGCCCAAACCCGCGAGTTTGAAGAAAAATTCATAAGCGAAGCCGTCCCCTATCAGGTCATCGGCGGACTAAAATTCTACGAACGCGCCGAAATCCGCGACGCCCTGGCATATTTCAGAGTCATCCTCCAACCGCATGATGATCTGGCTCTGGAACGTATCATCAACAAACCCGCCCGCGGCATCGGCGCCAAATCTGTCGAAAAATTTCAAAATGAGGCCCGTGCGCAGCACATTTCGCTCTATATGGCCGTGGAAAAACTTCTGGCAGAAGGCGGCATCAGCGGAAAAGCCAAAACATCTCTGGGTGAATTAATGCAACGGTTTGCGGAATGGCGGCATATACTCAATGCCGTTACACCCGCAGAACTGGCCGAACAGGTATTGGAAGATTCCGGATATATTGACATGCTCAAAATGGATAAATCCGCCGAAGCTCCTGGCCGCTTGGAAAACCTCCGGGAATTAATCAACGTTATGAGCGATGCCGAAAAATACCCTTCGCTTAACGATTTTATGGAACACGTCAGCCTGGTCATGGACAATGACACCGTCACCAACGACAATAAAGTCATGCTGATAACGCTCCATTCGGCCAAAGGGCTTGAATTTGACATCGTTTTTCTGCCCGGATGGGAAGAAGGCCTTTTCCCGCACCAGCGGGCCATGGACGAAGGCGGCGCCGAAGCTTTGGAAGAAGAACGGAGGCTGGCCTATGTCGCCATCACCCGCGCCCGTCAAAAACTTTACATATCCATGGCGCACAACCGGCGCGTCTACGGACAATGGCAAAACAACCTGCCTTCGCGTTTCATTAACGAACTGCCGCCCGCCAATATAGAAATCTGCAACAAATGCAGTTGTTTCGGAAATGACTACGGTAGTTTCGGCCGGACCGAAAACCGGATGTTCAATTCAGAATCATCTGATTACTATAACCGCAAACACAGCAACTTTAACAACTACGAAGAGGTATCCTACGATGACGTCACTCGCTATAGCCACATGCGTAGCAATGCTGCTAATCGGCATAGTTATGCAACTGTAATCGGAGCCAAAGTCTTTCACGAAAGCTTCGGATACGGACGCGTTGTTGCCGCGGAAGGCAACAAACTGCAAATCTGTTTTGAAAATGCCGGCATAAAAAAACTGATGAGCAATTATGTAACCAAGGTCGACTAGGATAGACATCATCCTAAAACGTCCAGCGCAGCCCGATGCTGACATCCCAGGGCATTTCGATTTTATCGCCAAACATTGTAAAAACATTCGCATACGCCGAAAAATTATCGCTGATCCGTGTTTTGATTCCGAGCCCGGCCTCATAAAAAGTATCGCGCAGATTCTCGACAAACGTATAATCGGCCACTCTTACCTTATTGCCGCCCGAAAATTCGCGCACCACATTAATTTGCCCGTAAATTTCCGCCGGATAGGATTTCAGAAAGCGTCCGGCCTTAAATCCCGCACGTCCCAGCCATGACGCCTCGTTGGAAGCGTCGACTTCCGTATTAAAATTTGTCCGATAGCGCACATTGTCAAAATCAAGAAATGCCAGCTGCAGATACGGTTCGGCAAACCAGCGCTCCGAAAACCTGAATCTGCGCCCGGTTTCCGCAGCGGCGCTCCAACCGTTCAGATTATATTTGCCTTGAACTTTCCAGCCAAACGGCAGATAACTTGCAACCTTCTGGGTGTGATGGTAATAAGACCCGGTAAAATTAAAGAAATAACCGGTATTCCAGTCCGCATGCGTATACACGCCGGCGCTCAGCGTTTCACCGTCTCCTCTCCCGCGGCGGTCAAACTTCTGCCGCGACGAGGCATACCCTCCGAAAACGCCGACCAGCCAGCGCCGGGCAAAATTTTGTTTCAAACGCCGGTCATAACCGATCTGCCCGCCCCAGATATCAATTTTGCTGTGCGTTCCGTCATCAAAATCAAATTTAAAACGACGTCCCCACCCCTTGGTCCACAAACCGCCTTTTTCGGTTTCCTGCAACTCGGTTAAACGTTCTTCCGTATTCTGCAGATAAGAGTAAAAAATGCTTTTTAAAGACACAAATGTATTCTTGGCAATAATCGACGTATCGCTCAGACGCGGCGTTTTTTGCAAAACCCAGTCATTTCCGGAATGAACCAAATCATACCGGTAAGCGCCGACATCTGCACCGCCGCCGACCAGATAAAAACGATCATCCGCACCGGCACCGTCAACCACGGTCAAAGATTCCGGAAATTCCGCCTCGCTGCTGAAATCTGCCAATGCCAAACCAAAATTGCCGCTGCCGCCGTTAATGTCGATTTTGTCGCTCAACGTACGCGCCGCATTGCTTTTCAAGTAAAAAACCCCGCTGCCGTCCAATCTGTCAATGCCTATATTCTGGAAATTATTTTGACTGACAAGATTAACCCTGCCGTCATTAAGCGTCATATTCTCAACGGAAATATCACCGTCAAGATTAATCGAAGCATGATCGACCTGCGTTGCTCCCGTCAGCCGGCCGCCGGGATTAATTGTAGCATTTCCGCCCAAAACGGTCAAATTTTCCGCCACGCCGCCGTCATGCACATATAAATCGCCCCCGGAAACGGTCGCCCCGCTCAAGATACCGCCGCTCCACACAGCCTGACTTCCCGAGGTCATCCGAGAGGAGCTGGCCGTTCCGAAAACATACTGGATGCCCCCTTCAATCAATGTCCCCGAAGCTTCCCCGCCTGCCAAAACATCTTGCCAGCCGTATTCCTTAAGAACGACATTTTGGGCCTGCCCGCCGGCTTCAATATTCTGACTGCCCTCCACAACGGCGCCGACCGAACGTCCGCCGCTCAAAACAGTTTGAGAGCCGTTGCCTCCTATATAAGTATCCGTATCCGTTCCCGCAACATCCATATAACCGGACTGCAAATTGGTCGAGACTGCCGTTCCGCCGCTGTTCACCATCATATCCCCGCCGCCGACCTGCGTCTGCTCGGCCGTTCCCCCTGTCAAAACCGTCATGGAACTGCCCCGGCTGAGAACGGAAGAAACCGCCGTTCCGCCGACATTCAAACTTCCCCGCAATCCGACCCTGGTTCCCGTCGAAGTTCCGCCGCTGTCAATATTCTGAACGCCGGAGCTGTAAATAAGCGAATCATTGGCAATACCGCCGGACAAAATATTTTGAACACCGTAAACACGAGCATTGTTTGTCGTCCCCGAAACATTCTGCTCATCGCCGGCATAAACATAAGCGTTATTCAGAATCGTTCCCGCGTCCACCTGTGTCGTTGCCGCGTAAACTTCTCCGGAAACCGCCAAAGCGGCCGCCGTCCATAACCATTGTTTCATCTGCTGCTCCGCAAATCATTTTTTCACATTAAACATAAGTAATATGGAAACAACGTTTTTAAACGCCGAAACGGCAAAAAATTATTTCTTGCGTCTCAAAGAAAAAAAGGTATACTTTCCGCATCATTCATCAAACAGGAATAAAAATTATGAGAAATATCATCAAAGAAACTTATCGGAATTTCCGCGCCGGAATCCGCGGGTGGATTGCCTACCTGCTGATTTTTATGGCCATTGATGCCCTTTGCATCACCTTTCCCTGCGGCCTTGTCGTTTTAATAGGAGCCGTTTTACAGACAATGGTCATCTATGCATTGCTTACGCAAATTTTAAAAGGACGCGTAAACTTCCGGCCGCAGCCTCTTGATATCGCAAAATTCTTCGTTTTGCGCTATCTTATCATCATTGCCTCCACCGTCGTATTCAGTGCCCTGATTCTCTGGAGCCGGCTGCACGACCTGGACCTGATGACGGCCGTTTCGGCAATTCTCGGTATTCCTCTGACAGTCTATCTTCTGGCCAGACTCAACATAGCCCTGCCGCTTTTTGTCAGCGGAGAAAAAATCTCGGTCAAAAACGTCTGGCAAAAAACGCATCAAAAACCGGGAGCCTGGCTCCTGGCCGGTATGGCGGTTTATTTCCCCGGCGTTTTGTCAGAAATTTTTCTGTCACCGTTTCTGCCCTATCTGGCCTCCGCGGTCAACGGTGCTTTTCTGATTATCTCCGTCATTTTTTCAACGGTGTTTTACAACAAAAAATTCAAAAACAATTAATTGTTCTGTTGGACAGCCAATTGGCTGTCCAACATTTTTTCAAGCCGCCCCAGCCACTCTTCCGTAGCCGGGCATCCGTTTAACCGGCCGCACATAAGTTCAAGCTCATCTGCAACTGCCGTACCGGCATAGGGATACGCCGACGGCAAAATGTCTTCACACTCACATGGCGCCGCGACGCATCCGCTCAAGCAAAGCAGACAGCTTAGAACCGGGCCGGGACCATATTTCCAATTGACAGACCGCATTTTTCACCACCTCCTTTTTCTGACGTTGACTCAGCTCAGCCTTTAAATGCGCCAAATCACGTTCACATTCGGCCCGAAACGCCGCTTCGGCACTTTCCAGACGTTTTTGTGTCTGCCTTTCGCTCCATCCCCACAACAGCAAAAATGCCAGCAGACAAAGGACTGTCTTCATCAGAGCGCTCTTCAGTTTAGCGAGAACCGTCATATTTTCCGCCTCTCAGCACCCGGAGAATTTTGGCACAGTAAAAAAGCGGTTTTTCCAATAACCGTGTCAACAGCCGGCCGATACCTTCAAAAATAATTCTGGCAAAGCACGAACAACCGCCGATAATTCCGAAAATGGTTGTGTCGCTCAACCCGGTATCCCTCAAAATCAAGCCGATGATAATTGCCAGCGTAATGGCCGCCACCACTTCTTTTACATTGTCCATCCACGGCTGCGCCGGACGAATCACGATGGCCAGAATACCGAAACACAAACCAAGTATTCCGTAATCGGCAATAATTTCTTTAAACTCCCTCAACATTGTCACCTCGTCAATCTATGTTATTAAAAAAATAATGGCTGCCGATGATAACGCAGGGGTCTTTTCCCCGGGCAAAATCCGGACAGCGACAAACTTCAGGATTGTAATAATGAGTAGCGCCCAGTGTAATATCGGGCAAAGCGCCTCTGACGGCCGAGGAGGCAATTTCAAGACAATCGCGAAACACCACATCGGCACAATCGACCGTCTCGATTTTCGAACGGTTTGGATCATTCTCCTGCCAACAGCTGAATTGATACGGTTTAAGACAAGTGGCCGCAATGCTCGGCAACCGACACCCTTTTACCTCCGTAAAACCGGCCTGATTACGTCTTTTTATCCGGTTCAAAACCACGCAGGCAACGGCCTGGCGCCCTTCCCGACACTCTCCTCGGGCTTCGCCGTAAATCGTCCGCGCCAAAACGTCAATATCGTTTTTGGTATCCATATTACGCCTCCTTGCCCGACCAGACGCCAAAGGTTTTAACCTCTGTTTCGGGAAAATCTTCGGATTGGGGAATATCTCTGAGATATTGGCGGTATTCCGTCCACTGCAACCGCTCGTCTTCAGTTTTTTTCAACCAGTTGTCCGACAGCACTTCAATATCAGATTTTTCCAGATATTGATTGCGAAGCTGCCGCAGTTCCGCAGACTTTTCGGCATCGTCGGCTTCATGGGGAACCGCCGTCGGATAACCGTTTTCGTCAGTTTTGATTTCCAAATTTTGCGTTTGCTTATACAAAAGTTCTTCGTAATAAGCCTGCGTCAACTCCGTCGGATTTTCCAGCAATTTGCTGGTTTGCCCGTCAGCCACGACATCAAACCCGAACGAATTGTCGGCTTTATGCCGTCCGTAAAAATACTTTGCCATAATTTTTCTCCGTTGAAATCAATATCCGACTGCCAGCCAAAAGGAAATGGTACCGTTGGCCTCAATGGTAATTGACGAGGCTGAATAAGCGGTCACATAACTATCGCGTTGAGAACCTGTGGAAGCCAGACATTTGTTAACGATAACGCTGTAGGTGTTGGAACCGGAATACGCCTGAGGAAACGTTACGGTGCCTTTTCCCGAAATAAAACCATACTGCAGTTTCAGCGGAAGAGACCAACCGGGAATTTTAAGCTGAATGCACTTCGGAATGGCTGTCGCGGAATTATAATCCTTCACCAAATTGTTCACTGTAGCACTCAACGTCGAAACCGACGCCGCCAAATCAGAAGAAGCTTCGTCAATATCGGATCGAAGATTTTGCCGTTCAGTTTGAAAATCATTCCAATCCACAACCCGGAGACTCAATTTCGGAACAAAAGACATAACTTTTCCCGACACCGCAGACACTCTGCCCGCGCTCAACAGCAAAAGCGGCTCCAGACTTGCGTAACTTCTGTTTTCTTCCGCGGCATAAAACACATATCCGGTCGTCGGCGCCGTCTCGGTCATCCGAAAACAATGCGCGGCTGTAAACTTGCCGCTGTTGTCTGCCGACAAAAACAACGTTGTTTCGCCGTCAGCGGCAGAAACGCTCAAAACATCTTCCGTCACGGCAATCAGATTATTCAGACTTCCGTCGGCATTACGCCCTGAAGGAACCAATCCTTTCACCCCGGGCAAAACGAATATGCGGCCGCCGACCACGGAAAAACCGTTAAAAACTTGAACCGTCTTCCCGTCCCGAACCCAAAACAACGGCAAACTGCAGACCTTCCAAACTCCGTCACTGCCGCAAAACTTCAGACTGTCCTCTTCTGTATCATACCACAGACAGGGAGCGGCAACCGGTTCAGCTGCCTGAGCAAAACAGGCGCTCAGCGGACAGCCCTGCAAAACCTGTGCGTCAGCGCTGTAAACGATTGCAAACGTTTCTCCGGTGTTCCACCCCGAAACATCCACGGAAAGTGCGGATGCCGGCGTATAAAAGCTTCCGTCCGTTTTATAAAGCCTGCTGCCGGTAGCCAGTGTAACAACATTGCCGTCCTGGGAAATTTGTACGGTCGCGGGAATTTCAATCAAACAATCCGTTGCCTGCGTCGTTCGCAAAGCGTTTCCGGCATTGGCCAGCTGAGCCAAACCGGCGCTGACTGCCGAAGATATCTGGCCGAAAACGACCGATGCCTGTTGGGCGTAATATTTTGAAGAATAATCAGTGTCGTCGACCATAGCGTCGGCTTTGATTGCCCAATCTTTGGCTCTATCGGCAAAACCGGAAGCTTCGGCGGCAGAAACCGCAGACTGTCCAGCACCGGAAAGGGCGTCGCCGGCCGAAGCCTCTGCCGCGGCGGCAAAATCTTCAGCTTCTCCGACCAAAGCGCTGACGACTGTTTTCTGTTCGGCAGCATGCTCGTCAAAATCAACCTTTGACGCAGCCAGATGAGCGGTAATTTCCGGCTTTGCACTGCTCTCGACATAAGCATCTACGGCGGGAAGGCAGACATCTTCGACATGAGCGCTCATATCCGAGAGATGCTGCGCCGTTGCCGTTTCCAGCGCCGGTTTGATTGTATGTTTCAAATAATAATCAATCTCTTCTTCGCCCGATTTTATATAAAACAGCGGCACGTCAATCTCCAGCTGAACCTCATCTTGAAACAGCGTTTCCAGCACGCCTTCGGTATTGCCGGTCAGTACGGTCGCCTCGCAAGTTTCATTAAACACAGCCATCTTCTTCCTCCGTTACGTCCGGCGTAATAATCAGAACGCCGACCTGATTGATGTCTTGCGGAAATATGGTATGGACATCTCCGTTTTTGAATGTGACCTGAATGTCCGTCCGATACGTTCCCGGAATCAGACCGGTATCGGCCGCCGTCAGTTTAAGACGAGCCTTACCCTCCACCGGTGCAAAGATCTCGCCGGTTTTGGACAACAGAAGTTGCCCGGTTTCATTTTTAACCGACATTTTAACGCTGCAGGCATCCAAATCAAAATTCCGACCGCCGGACATCAAATGCAGCACAATGTCAAAACTGTCGCCGCGGCGCACCGTAATGCTGCCCGGCCGCAAAATTCCAGCCATTATTCTTCTTCCTTTACCTTAATAAAAAAATTAAACGCAATATTCTTCATCCTGGTTTCCCCCGCCGTACGAACGGTTGTCTGCTCATCGGCGGAAACCGGATCTCCGGAATTTGTTGTCCACTCGCGGCGTTCATAAGACGCGCCCGCCAAATAATTTCCGGTACCGCCGCTTTCGCCCGAATGTTTGACCGTCACTTTATGCGCGTGCTTTTGCAACGCGTCGTCCTGATAGCTGCCGAGCACTCGGTTCGGATCAAGTCCCCTGCCGTTGTCCACGCCTCTGATAACCACCCCGCGGCAATCGGGAAGATTAAAGGTATTAATCCCGTCACCGCTACCGTAAGTCGTTCCGATTAAGGCAAACAAATCGGCATAATCGGTACGGCTGACCGCCTGCCCGTCACATAAAAACCAATTATCATGATTGGCTGTCCGGATTGACGTTTTAATATCGCCGATCGTCCACATTTGATTCAAAAGCGTTGTAAACGTCTCATTCATTCCGGAACTGGCCTCGTCAAGCTGCTGTTTGTTAACGGCATCTGTTGAGGTCGTCGCTTTGCCGAGATTTTTAATCTGAAAATTCCCGGCGTCAAAATTCCCGGTCAAAGCAACCCGTCCGTCACGCAGCAAAGTCTGACTCAGAGCCGCAGCAAAATTATCATCTTCCTCATCGTGATGATCCGTCACGATATCAATATCATTGACCCGGTCGTCTTCCCAATTGTGAATCCGAGTAAAATTTCCTTCACTGTCAAAAGGCATTTTCTTCTCCCCTAAAAAAAGCCGCCGGAATACCGGCGGCGCTCTGTCATCAGCGGCAGGCCTTGGCGTAATTGACCTTCAGATAGCCGCTTTCTTCATCAACACAAACGGCCTCCGGCCTTGTCAGGACAACTTCCTGCGCAATCAGTCCGATATGCGGCACGGCAGAACCGGCATAATTAAACAAATAAACCGTCAAACCGTTATTGAGTTTGCCGACGGCAACCTTGTTTTCTTTAAGCCTTGCATCGGAAAACAGCGCCAATCCCTGCGCCGCACCGCTGAGAAAACTGTTCCCCGCGGAAGTCTGCGCCTGATTATTATAAAAACGGTTTTGGGCAATGCGTCGGTCCGCACCGGATTGCACGGCATATTTATCCATTTCCACATCATACCGGCTCGGTGATCCGGAAATCAGCGTCAGGATTTCATTAATCGGCAAAGCCCGCGCCTGATTGCTGAAATTGCCGGCCGCAATGGCATTCTGCAAACTGCTGTTAAAAGCCTGCTGCCCCTGTGACACGCTTTCATAAGCTGCCTGCCGGAGACTGTCGTTTTGCTGCTCGTATAAATCGTTCATTGCCCGTTGATAAGCTTCACTGCCGACGGCCAACCCCTGATTCTGCAAACGGGTTTCCAGTCTTTGCTGCTGACGGTCAAATTGCGGCTGCATCTTTTCAATTGCGGAATTATAAACGGCATTTTCCGTCCGTTGCCGGGCCGTGTCCGAACCGTCAACGGCATACACATAATCCGGACGGTTTCCCAGTGTTGTTGACAAATCATATCCGGCCTGCGACAGATTACTCAGACTGTTGTCCACGTTTGAAGTGTTCAGGCCGTTCAAATACTTCAAAATTTCTTGTTCAGATCCGTACATGGACGTATCGGCGCCGCCGGCGCCGAGCACTTTTCCGATTGCTTTTGACATTTGTTTTCTCCTTTGTTGTTCAAATAAAATTTTGCTTCGTTTTTCAAAATACCCAGAAGATAACAATCTTCCCCGTTTTCACGATAGCCGCGCAAACACCCCTCTGTTCTGAAACCGAGCCGCCGCACCAGCTTCAGGCAGGCCTGATTGCTCCGGCTGACCAAAAGATTTATCCGCCGGCAATTCAAATCGTCAAACGCCATGCCAAACAGATAATGCAAAACCCGCCGCGTGCACCAGCGCTTATCCGTGGTATAAATGCTCCACCACACATCTACGCCGGGACGATAATTATGAAAAATAACCCCGCCCAGCAGCCTGCTGCCGCAAACAAACCCGCAGGTATAATGCTCGCCCGTCCAGAAGGCGTCTTCACCCAGACCATGACAAATCCAGCCTGTCAGCAAATCGCCGTTATCATGAATAATGCTATAAGATGCCGCTTCCCTGCTCATACCGAAACCCCGTATCATACCACTCAATCAGATTGCCTCTGGTTTTTGTCTGAAAAACCAGACTGAACCGAAAACCGGTCGCCGCGTTGCCAATCCACTGAGAACGTATTTTACCTTTAAGGGTTGCCCATTTTGTTCCGACGGGATTAGCCAGAGAACTCCACGGCACGGCATTCCATTTGGTCATCCCGCCGCTGCCGATATTCTCGGCATAAGCCCTTTCCCTATCGTCAAAATCGGTATTGGTATAAACGACCAGCGCGTAACGGGTGCTGGATTTGGTCCGCGGATTAAGCATTTGCACTTTTTTCAGATTTTGCGTTCCGAGCGAAGAATATGCCTGAGCTATTTTGCCGCAGATATGCGTTTTGTTATCGGAATATCCTTCATCAAAAAGATAAACGCCGTTTTCCCCGCCAAAATACGCCCGCCCGTCAAAAATTCCCCAGCAAAAAGAACGAATATTGGTAAAACGGCACCAGGCACCGGTGTTAACGTTAATCACATGTTGCTCAAACTGCTGTGCGGCCGGTACGTTAAAAATCGCATAACCGCCGCGTTGATAGAGGATGGCCTGCCAACCGGATTTTGTCCGGTTCTGGCGCATTCGCTCGGCGACCAAACCGCGGATTTTATCAGAAAACGCCGCCTGGGAACTGTTGGCAGCTTCCAACGGCAATGCCTTGGATAACGGCACATACCCGCTCTCCGAAATAATCACCACATCCCCCTGATACGGCAGCGTGCAGCGATACCCCACCGGCCGGCTCATCCGATAAACGCCGCGCAGATTCCAGTCCGCATAATCGGAAGGATCGCTTCCGGCATAG
>CASFLC010000052.1 GCA_949295475.1 uncultured Pseudomonadota bacterium | reverse complement strand
CAACTGCGCACCAAACGGCTGCGCTGGTACGTCAGATGAGCCAGTTCCACCTGCAATTTTCCTTCTTTGGTCTGGGCCCGTTCTCCGAAGATTTCCAAAATCAGCGCCGTCCGGTCGATTACTTTTATTTTTAGTTTATTTTCCAGATTGCGTTGCTGAATCGGTGTCAGTGACGTATCCATAATGAGAAGTTCTATCTCTTCTTTGGCAAAAACTTCGGCCAGTCTGTCCAAAGCCCCCTGCCCCAGAAAGGTTCCCGGCTTGATATCCCTCAGTTTGATTATTTCCCGGTATGCGACTTCCAAATTTATGGCTAAAGCCAAGCCCACGGCTTCATCCAGGCGGGAGACGCCGGACAAAGCCGAAGGCTGTTTTTGAATTTCCGGAAAAATGACGGCGGCTTTGAGCCTCCGGTCTGCATTAAACTCGATAAAAGCCAATTTATGCTTCGCCAGCCTCAATTTCTAATTCGACCGCTTCTCCCGGCATAATCGTGGAAACGGCATGTTTGTAAATCAGCTGAGTGTGTCCGTCACGGCGCAGCAACAGCGACTGGTCGTCAAACCAGGTAATGAGCCCTTGCAGCTTGACGCCGTTAACCAAAAAAACCGTAACGGAAATTTTGTTTTGACGAATGTTGTTTAAAAAATCTTCTTGTACGTTTTTAGTCATTGTTTAATTCCTTGTTATATTGTTTTATATAACTATAAATTCCGAAAATAGTAAAGCATTGATTGCGCAAAAAATGTTTTTCGTGCATAAATTCTACCCGAAAATTCTTTCGGCTTGTTTTATAACACCGGAATCTACATATAATAATATGACATCACCAACACACAATTCCGTCGTATGCTCCGGAAAGACGACATCGTTTTCCCGTTGCAGGCCAAAAATGCGGCTTTGTTTGGGCAGGCCGAGTTCGCCGATTTTTTTGCCGCGGCACAGACTGTCTTCGGTGATTTTAATTTCCCAGATTTCTCCGCTGCCCCGGCTTAGAGAATAAGCCTCCTGCATCTTCGTTTTGCGGATTTCCTTAAGAATTTTTGAAATGGTTACCGAGCTGCGATCAACCAAAATATTGTCGCCGATGCTGACAATCAAATTGTTGTAAGACGGCGTGTTAACCACCGAAATTGTCGATTGCACACCGCTTTTGGCCGCAAGGAGCGATGCAAGAAGGTTGTCTTTGTCATTTTCGGTTACGGCTATTGAAGCGTCGGCATGCCTGATATCGGCTTCTTCCAAAATGACGTCGCTCATCATCTCGCCCTGGATTACCACGACATGGCTTAAATCGCGCGCCAGACGTTTTGCCTCGTCAAAACTTTCTTCCACAATCCGGCAGCTGATGATGCCGTCATCGTGTTCGATTTTGTCGCCGAGGTATGCGGCGATATCATTGCCGCCGAAAATCAGCAGCCTTTCATTAGTCGGCTTTTCCACTCCGAAAGAACGAACGACATCGTCGATTTCTTCCACGGGAACCAGGAGATTAACCTCATCTCCCGCTAAAAACTCATCATAACTTTCGGGAATAAAACAACGGTTGTCTCTGGACAAATTTACGACAGCGGCTTTCAAATCGGGCGCCACCCGTTCCAACTGCATCAACTGGATTTTTATCAACGGACTTTGCGGTGTCAGGCGAAGCGTTACAATCGCCCATTTGTCATCCAAAACAGGAAGCACTCCCGCGGTCCCCGGATATTTCAAAATATTCAGAATATTTTCGGCAATTTCCATATCCGGCGAAATAACCTGGTCTATCGGCAGGTGCGCATCGCTGTAAAGCGTTTCCCACAACGGATCCAGAAAAGCCTCGCTGTCTATCCGGGCTATTTTTCGCGGGACCTGAAACAGTGAATGCGCTATCTGGCAAATAGCCATGTT
>CASFLC010000051.1 GCA_949295475.1 uncultured Pseudomonadota bacterium | reverse complement strand
TGGACTCACTTGGAACGGCAGCGCGGCGGCGCCGGCTTTTTGGGCGGCCCGGGCGAAACGCAGATTGAGTTGGACCGGCGTATTATTGATGATAAAATCGTCCGCATCAAAAAAGATTTGGAAAAAGTCAGACAAACCCGTGGACTTCAGCGTTCGGCCAGAAAACGCGTTCCCTATCCGGTCATTGCGTTGGTCGGTTATACCAACGCCGGAAAATCTTCGTTGTTCAATCGTCTTTCGGCTGCAAGTGTTTTGGCCAAAGACATGTTGTTTGCCACGCTTGATCCGGCCATGCGCAAAATCCGCCTTCCTTCGGGAACTGAAGTGATTTTGTCTGATACGGTCGGCTTCATTTCCGATTTGCCGCATGAATTGATTATGGCCTTCCGTGCCACATTGGAAGAGGTTTTGTCGGCAGATGTCATTGTTCATGTGCGGGATATTGCCAATCCGGACAGCCGCGAACAAAGGCAGGATGTCGTCAAGGTTTTGAAAAGCCTCGGCTTGGGCGATGTGGAAACCCGTCCGGATTATATAGAGGTCTTAAACAAAACGGACCTGTTGTCTGCGGAACAAAAAAATTATTGGCTGACGCGGCAAAATGAAAACGTGGCGGCTGTTTCTGCCTTAAGCGGAGACGGGTGTGACGCATTTTTACAATTGCTGGATAAAAAATTGTCGACCTCCCGCCGCCTGATAGAAATAAAAGTCCCTGCGACGGACGGAAGGCTGATAGCCTGGCTGCATACACATTCCGAAATTATATCCCGACGTGATGAAGATGACGGTATTTCATATTGCATCAGAATAAATCCCGCAGACGAAAACCGTCTGTTTAAAATGTTTTCTGCCGACTTGGAATCCCCAAATCAATGATTAAATCCTCCGTAAGGGGGAAGCATCATGAAAAAGATTTTATATCCGGCCGTCTGTTTCTTGATAGCGGCAGGCTGCGCATCAGAGCGGATAACTTATGCCGATACGCTCAGACCGTGGATAGGACAGACAGAAACAAGACTGCAGCAGTCATGGGGAATGCCGCACACGGTTTATCACCTGACGCCGCAAACCCAAATAGTGACCTATCTGGAAATTTCGAACCGGCCGCGCAACGGAGATGTCCGGCCGTATGCGGGCTATGAAGTGCACTATGCTGCCATAGAAACGCCGGATTTTGGTTTTCCCTCTCAGTCGGAAAACAATAATTACTACTGTCAGACGAGTTTTACAATTACCGACGGTATTGTTTCAAATTTCAGTTTCAACGGAGATGATTGCGTCGTCAGTACGGGAGAAAATACATGGGATTTTTAAAGGTTGTGACTGTTTTGGCTCTGGCTGTCTGTGCCTGTCAAAAGTTCAAAAGGCGCGCGTCATCGGGACAGAAAACAATTGCAGATGATTTTTCCGATAAATTTTAATGTTAATAATTGCTTTTTTTGTCTTTAGTTTGTAATTGTTAAATGTTATTTTCCTGAAAAGGACTTTTGACAATGGACCGGCAGGAAGAATTTATCAAACGATTTTACGACACAAAGCAAAACTTCAAAGTCGAGGACAATCCCCGGGCTGAAGAACCCGATTTGGCCGTAATTTATTTCTCAAGCTTAGGTGTTTATACCGACGAAAATTATATTAAAGCGCTGACTTCCGATTATTACGAGTTTCACCGCAATCCGATACGCCGCGCCGGTCGTCATATTTATGTCCGCGATGTCTGCCGGGCTTTTTACCTGAACGGCATTAACAGCGATTGTAACAATCTTGATAAGTTACTGAACCTTCTAAAAAATTATACGAAAAATTATCGCATCGTAACCATCGGCGTTTCGGCGGGAGGATATATGGCCATGCTGGCCGGAGCAATCCTTCGGGCTGAGTATACGATTTCAGAATCCGGAATGATAACTCTTGACTATTATCGGAATTACTTAGACAAGCTTCCGAAATGGATAAAGCCGAAGCAATCGGATAAGCAGAAATATTGGGATATTACGCCGTATTTAACCAAAATCAAACGACCGGTTTTCCATATAGGAGCCGCTCTGAGTATTGAAGATTCCATAAATTTTCAAAAAATGGCCGTTTTTTCTCAAATCAATATTCTTAGAATAGACACGGCCGTTCACGCACATGCGTTAGATGCTCCGGCCATGGGCGCTTTAATAAACCTTCCTTTTCCGGAGCTGAAAAAAATTTTTGAAAAACACCATGGAAAAACTCCGAAAAAAATGAAGATTACGTTTGAATTGTTATCTTTAAAAGAGTTGTTCAAGTGCTATTCAAAAAAAATTCGCCGAAATCTGATTAGAGTGAAAATTTCCCGCAAAGAAAAAATATTCATTTTTTGCGGTATGGTGCTTTACCACAGTTTCAAAAAGGACTTTTGACAATGGACCGGCAGGAAGAATTTATCAAACGATTTTACGATACAAAGCAAAACTTCAAAGTCGAGGACAATCCCCGGGCTGAAGAACCCGATTTGGCCGTGATTTATTTCTCAAGCATGGGATTGTATTCTCCCAAAAGCTGTTTTAGGCGCTTAAATTCCGATTACTACGAGTTTCATCGCAATCCGATACGCCGCGCCGGTCGTCATATTTATGTTCGTGACGTTTGCCAGATATTTTACTTAAACGGCATTAACGCCAGATGCAACAGCATTGAAAAAATTATCAAACTGCTGGCCTCGTTGACCAGAGGATACAGAATAATAACGCTGGGAATATCAGGCGGAGGATACATGGCCATGCTGGCCGGAGCCAAGCTGGATGCAAAATATGTCATTTCAGAGTCAGGGATGATAGATTTGTCCGGATATCATGATAATTTTCCGCAAAGCCCCAAATGGGTAAATTGGAAAAAGGACGATAGTTTTAAATATTTTGACATTTTTCAACTTTTAAAAAACAGCAAAACGGAAGTTTTCCAAATAGAGGCGGCAGAATGTTCGGCGGACCGTCCAAATTTCCATAAAATGGAAAAACTTCCGGGGGTTAGGTTTTTGAATGTCAAAACTGCCGCGCACGGCGGGGCTCTGGATGCGCCCGCTTTAGGAAATCTGATAAACCTGCCGGAGACAAAATTACGGCAGTTGTTCGAAAAATATCGGGAGCAGAAGGTTTCCCGGGCCGGAATGAATATTGAATTGCTAAATTTCCGTCAGCTATTATCTTGGTATTTGAAAAAAACTTTGAAGAATTTTCTGAAAGTCAAAATCTCCCGCAAGGAAAAAATCTTGATATTTTTGGGCTTTGTGCTATACAATACGACCCAAAATAAATTTCAGAACAAAAGATGACTTTTTCACAACGTTTAACAGCTTCGATATACAATCTGGACGCTTTTGAATTGGCGCAAAAACATCTGCTCGGCGCCTCTCTGTGTTCCTGCGTCGGCGGAGATCTGACGGCCGGAAAAATCACCGAACTGGAGGTCTACATCGGCAGTTGCGACAAGGCCTGCCACGCTTATCCGAACAAACTGACGCCGCGCACGGCCACAATGTTTCGTGCCGGAGGCTGCGCGTATGTCTTCTTTGTCTACGGCATGTACAATCAGTTTAACGTCGTTGCCGGCCCCGAAGGGACGGCCAACGCGATTTTGATTCGCTCTTTGGAACCTTTGACCGGTATTGAAACAATGCGTCAACGCCGCAAAACGCCGGATATACGCAATCTGACCACGGGCCCCGGCAAGCTATGCCAGGCTCTCGGCATTACCCGAAAAGAACATGACGGCATCAGCCTGACAGGCAGCGAATTGTGGATTTCTCCCCGGACGAAAACCCCGCAGATTGTTGCCGCACCCAGAATAGGAATAGACTATGCCGAAGAATATAAGGACAAGCTCTGGCGATTTTATATCAAAGACAATCCTTTTGTCAGCAAAAAATAAAAAGCACTCCAAGCTTGAACTGTCCGATTTCGGGAGAACAAATCAAGAAAGTGCTTTTTTTTCAAATTGGCGGAGAGGGGGAGATTCGAACTCCCGGTGGGCTCGCGCCCACGACGGTTTTCAAGACCGCTGCATTAAACCGCTCTGCCACCTCTCCGAAAACAAAACGCGCCATGCCGCTCAAAATCGCTTTTACTTGAAACTTTAAGGCTCGTCAAGCGTTTTTTATAATTTGTTTACACATCGGTGTTATAATTACCACAATTTGTTTTTTCAAGGTTGGAGAAAATGCGCGCATCAGTACCGGTTATTGCTTTTGGTTTTTTATTGTCTTTGTCGACGGCGGCCTGCGCCAATGTAACCAGCTTTGCGCCGCCGGAATATCTGGCCTGGCTGGAAGAACTGAAACGGGATATGATAAAAAGGGGCATCTCCGAAGAAACCATAGAAACCGTCTATGCGCAGGATTTTTATCACCGCAGGCCGGAAGTGGTCAAAATTGACCGCCGCCAGACAGAGTTTATCCTGACATCAACGGATTACATCAACCGCGTCGTCAACAAAAAACGTGTGGAACTGGCGCGGAAACATTACCTCGAATTAAAACCGCTGCTTGAAGAAATCAGAAAAAAATATAATGTCCAGCCGGAGTACCTGATAGCCTTTTGGGGCGTGGAAACCAATTTCGGAACTAATTTCGGGGGCTTTAACACCATAGATGCCCTAACCACGCTCAGCTATGACAAACGGCGGCCGGTTTTCTTCCGCAATCAGTTGTATGAGGCGTTGAAAATCATTGATACCTGGAAGATAGATTATACCAAAATGCAGGGATCATGGGCCGGTGCCATGGGACACTTCCAGTTTATGCCGTCGACGTTCAATGCCTATGCCGTCGACTTTAACGGTGATGATCAGATAGATGTCTGGCATTCGTTTGAGGATGCCGCAGCCTCAGCGGCCAACTATCTGTCATCTCTGGGGTGGAACGGCGAGGAACCGTGGGGCGCGGAAGTCAGCCTTCCGTGGAATTTTGACTTTTCGCAGACCGGACGCGGTCTGAACAAGACGGTCGGAGAATGGAACAAAGCCGGAGTACGAACCGCCGACAACCGCAAACTGCCTTTCAAGACAGAACAAAAGGCGTCGATCATCCTTCCCGAAGGACGCAACGGCAAAGCCTATCTTGTCTTGAACAATTTCAGAAAAATCATGCAGTGGAACCGCTCGGAAAACTATGCGTTGGCAGTCGGCATCTTAGCGTCATACCTGACGGATGACCGTCCCTGGAAACCGGTCGAAAGTCATCCGTCAGTCCGGTTGAAGACCGATGATATTATGAAAATACAAGCATTTATCAATAAACTCGGATTTGGCCGGCTGGAAGAGGACGGTCAGCTTGGAAGCAAAACCCGCGAAGCGGTCAAAAGAGTCCAAAAAAAAGCGAGAATGCCCCAAGACGGTTATCCCGACTACCGTTTGCTGCAAAAAATCAATAACTACAATCCTCAAATCGGTTTCGCAATTCCCGTTCCGGACCGAAAATTACACAAGGCCAATTAATCGCTTTACGAAACGCGGAAAACAGTGTAAATTGTCTGCAAATAAATTTTGACTGATGGAAACGTAATGAACAAGAACAAACGAAACTTTCTTCCGGCCGTGCTGCTTGCCGCGGCTGCAATGTTAAACGCCTGCACTTACGGACGCATCGACGCCGGCAGCGGCAAATATTCTCAGGCGGCCGCCATAAAAGGACAGGGCGGAACCTACAAAGTCGGAACACCGTACAAAATCATGGGAACCTGGTATTATCCGCAGGAAGACTATAATTATTCCGAAGTCGGCGAGGCTTCTTGGTACGGCGAAGATTTTCATGCCAAAAAAACGGCTAACGGCGAAAATTTTGACATGAACACGCTCACCGCCGCGCATCGGACGCTGCCTCTGCCGTCAATCGTCAGGGTAACTAATCTGGAAAACGGACGTTCTCTGGTCTTGCGCGTTAATGACCGCGGCCCTTATGCAAAGAACCGCATTATAGATGTCTCAAAACGCAGCGCCCAGCTGTTAGGCTTCCAAACCAAGGGCACGGCCAAAGTCCGCGTTGAAATTCTTGAAAAAGAAAGCAAAGAACTAAAAGCGGCGCTTCTTGGCGAAGAAGGAAGTGCGGCAGCCGTTCAGGTTGCATCCAATGTCGCCGTGCAAAATTCCGGCGGCGAAACCTATGAGCCGCTGCGCGCCGTCGGCTATCAAGGTGCTCAACAGAAGTCGAATCAAAACGCCGTAAAATCTTACCCCAAAGGCAGCTGGTTTGTTCAGGCCGGGGCTTACACCCGGAAGACGTCGGCGCAAAATCTCAGTGCCCAGCTGACCAAGTTTGGGGATTCCAACGTTTATTATGTGGATGTTGACGGACAAAAATTTTACCGTGTCCGGGTCGGACCGTTCAGCCGTCAGCAGGAAGCCAAAGTGGCCTTGGCCAAAGTTAAAAATTTTGGCATTTACAATGCCGCTGTCGTACAAGATTAGTTGATTGCAAGAGGTAAAAATGAATTCTCGTTTCAAAATGTCGTTAAGTGCGGCGCTGATGAGCGGCGCGATGTTGTTTTCTTTTTCGGCTCAGGCGATTGAAACCAAAGCCAGAAATGTAATTTTGATGGATTACGACACCGGACAGGCACTGTATACCAAAGAAGCCGACAAAAAAATTCCGCCGGCATCAATGAGCAAATTGATGACGGTATATATTTTGTTTGAAAAACTGACTGACGGCAGCCTGTCGCTGGACGATACGTTTACCGTCAGCGAAAACGCCTGGCGCAAAGGCGGCGCGGCCAGCGGCGGCTCTACCATGTTTCTGTCCATTGGAGACAAGGTCCGGGTAGAGGATCTGTTAAAAGGAATTATCATTCAATCCGGCAACGATGCCTGTATTGTCGCGGCCGAAAATCTTTCCGGAAGCGAAGAAGATTTTGCCGAGGAAATGAACAAAAAAGCCCGCGAACTCGGTTTAAACAATTCAACTTTTGCCAATGCAACGGGATTGCCGCATCCTGATCACCGGATGTCCGTGGAAGATTTGGCCAAGCTGGCCCGGCTTCTGATTAGCCGTTTCCCGCAGTATTATCATCTGTTTTCGCAAAAAGAATTTGTTTATCACAACATCCGTCAGGGTAATCGCAATCCGCTTTTGTACAGCATGCCGTCCGCCGACGGGCTGAAAACCGGACATACCGAAGAAGCCGGATACTGTTTGACCGCTTCGGCCAAAAGAGGAGACCGGCGGTTGATTGGTGTCATGACCGGATTAAATTCAAACAAGGAACGCTCCGAAGAAGCCGACAAAATTATGAACTGGGGTTTTCGGGAGTTTGACAACTATACCATTGTCAAAAAAGACACCAAAATCGCTTCTGTTCCGGTATGGTTCGGCCAAAAAGCCGCTGTGGATATGATTGTTTCCGAAGATATTATCCGCACGGTGCAAAAAAACAAACGGGATGACGTCAAATTGACGGCCGTTTATGACAAACCGGTTAAGGCGCCCGTCAAGGAGGGACAGCAGTTGGGCTTCATCAGAGCCGAGATTCCCGGAAGCAGAGAAATGGAAATACCTCTGATCGCCGCCGAAACGGTTGAAGAGGTCGGTTTCTGGGGAAGAGTCAGCCGCAACTTCAAGTATCTGCTGTTTGGAGCCGAATAATGGAATCCATCAAAGGAAAATTTATCACCTTTGAGCAAAACGAAACTTCCCGCCAGCTTGATCTGGGGTTGGAAGCCCTTATTCCGGCCGGCCGTTTCATTACTTTTGAGGGCGGGGAGGGAACCGGAAAATCGACACAGCTTAATCTTCTGTCGGAGTGGTTGAGGCAAAAACACGTCAACAATATCACCACCAAAGAACCGGGCGGAACCGAAATCGGAGCAGAATTGCGCCGGCTTTTGGTAACCGGAGATAAGGACAAAATGGACGCTGTGGCGGAAGTGCTGCTTTATTATGCCGACCGCCGCATTCATCTGACCAACAAAGTCTGGCCGGCGCTGAAAAAAGGAACCTGGGTGCTGAGCGACCGTTTTGCAGATTCTACTGTAGCTTATCAATATTACGGCTATGATAAGCGTATTCCTTTTGAGACGCTTAAGGATATGTATGCGATAGCTGTCGGAAACTTTAAGCCTGATTTAACCGTTATACTGGATATTGACCCCAAAATCGGCCTGCAGAGGTCTTTTGCCAAAGCCGTCAATATGACTGTTAAAGAAACCAGGTTTGAAAGCAGAAAGCTTGATTTTCATCACAAAATGCGGCAGGGCTTTTTAGAAATCGCCGCACGCGAACCGGAGCGCTGCGTCGTCCTTAATGCCGACAAAAGCATTGAGGCTCTGCATCAGGATATTATCGGCTTGGTTTCTGAAAGGTTCGGATTGAACAAATGAGCGAAGAAACAGCACTGTCCGAATTATCGCCGCGAAACAATCCGTACCTTTTGGGGCATGAAAATGACGAGCAGATGTTTTTGTCAGCCTGGAAAAACCATGCACTGCACAATTCATGGCTGATTTCCGGAATTGAAGGAATAGGAAAAGCAACGCTGGCTTACAAGCTGGCTCGTTTTTTGTTATCCGCGGATGAAAGCCGGGCCGAAAGCTGCACTGGGCTGGATATTTCTCCCGATTCTCAGATTTTTAAGCTGGTTGCCAACAATGCGCATCCCGATTTGAAAATCATAGAGAGAGACTTTACCGAAACCGACCGCCGCAAAGTCGTCAAGGCGATTAATGACGGCGAACGGCTCAGCGCCGAAGAACTGAAAGATTTGAAAAAATCTGCCTTCATCAGAATAGACGACGTCCGCACTATTAACGAGTTTTTGTCCAAACATTCTTCGGGAGACGGGTGGCGTGTCGTGATTATTGACAGCATTGACGACATGAATTCGGCTTCGGCCAACGCCGTCCTCAAAATTCTCGAGGAGCCGCCGTCAAAAACGTTAATGTTGCTGATCAGCCATAATCCAAACCGTTTGCTGCCGACCATAAAATCACGCTGCGCCAAGCTTGAACTGAAGCCGCTCACCGATGCCTGCGTCGCAAGCCTTTTACGGCGCTATCGGCCGGATTTGTCCGAGCCGGAAATAAAAAAAATCGTAGCCATTTCTTCCGGGAGTATCGGCAAGGCGCTGAATTATGTGGACAATAATGCCGCCGGACGTTATGATGAATTGTGTCGGCTTTTGCAAAGCGGCAAAAATTTTACCATAAGCGGTGTGTTGGATTTTTGCAATGCGGCGGTTGTCAATGAGGAGAGTTACGACCTGACCCGGGAACTGCTGCTGAAATTTTTGAGCGAAAACGTCAAGAAGACGTCAAATGTTGTTGCCTATGCCGACAGCTGGGACAATACCGTAAAAGTTTTTTCGGAAACCGACCGCTTAAATCTTGATAAAAAGCAGGCGTTAATTAATATAATAGTCAATATTTGCAAACATATATGAGGATATCATGCTGGTTGACAGTCA
>CASFLC010000050.1 GCA_949295475.1 uncultured Pseudomonadota bacterium | reverse complement strand
TTGCGCCGCATTTGCGATTATCGGGAAGCCCAACAACAAAACTTTATTCCGAGCAAGAAGGGATAATTAAAAGGCTGTATAATGGCGAAACAGTGTGTTTAACTGCGGTTTCTCGCTCGGTCATGTACTTCTTTGTACGCTTGTTCGCGTTCGCTTTGTGAAACACTCTGCTTCATCCATTCTCCAACCTTTTAACGTGTCTTGTGTATACTAAAATTTTTTTGCTGCTGGAAATCACTTTATCCACGCACGCCATCCGGCCTTTTTTTGTGCTTTCTATATTTTTTTAAATTTGGCACGGCTTTTGCATGTGATATGGCAAAGAGTTTTAATTATCCAAACTATTGGGGAGAATATAATGGATAATACCAACTATATTGCCTTGTCCCGGCAAATGGCCTTGTGGAAGCAAATGGATACGGTTTCCAATAATATGGCCAATATGAACACCAGCGGGTTTAAGCAGGATGAGGCGGTTTTTACTTCTTATATGATTCAGACGCCGAAGGCCGAAGGGGTAGGCCGGGTGCCGCTGTATTTTACAGAGGATTACGGAACTTATCAGAATTTTGCCGAAGGTCCGATTGTGGAGACCGGCAATACGTTTGACTTGGCTTTGAAAGGTGACGCTTTTTTCAGCGTGGAAACCGATCAGGGCGAAAGGTATACCCGCAAGGGCCAGTTTACGCTCAATTCTGACGGTATGCTGGTGACCAACGAAGGATATGCCGTGCTTTCCGAAAACAATGAACCTTTTTTCTTCGCGCCGGGCGAATCTGAAATTTCGATTACTCAGAGCGGAGAGGTCATGACGGAAAACGGGGTTATCGGCCGTTTGAAGCTGGTGCGTTTTGCCGATAATCAGAAACTTTTGAAAACGGCGGGAACCATGTTTGAAAATGTCGGCGGAAATGCCATGCGGCCGGCCGGTGACGATGCGGAAGTCATTCAGGGCGCGGTGGAAAAATCCAACGTTCAGCCGATTGTGGAAATGACCAAACTGATTAAACTGCAACGCTCTTACGAATATGTTCAACAGATGATTGACGAAGAGCATGACCGAATTTCAAACACGATAGAAACTTATGCGCAGCTGGCGTAATTTTGAGGGGGAATAAAATATGAGATCTTTACAAATCGGCGCAACCGGAATGCTGGCTCAGCAGACCAACGTGGACGTCATTTCCAACAACATTGCCAATATGAACACGACGGCCTACACCAAACGCCGGGCCGAATTTAACGATTTGCTTTATCAGAATATCGTGCGTCCGGGTTCGCCGTCGACCGCCGACAATAATATTGTTCCGGCCGGTATTCAGCTCGGTCTGGGCGTTCGCACCGCGGCGGTTTACAGAATTACCGACGGCGGCGGGCTGACCAAAACCGACGGAACGCTTGATATGGCTATCCGCGGCCGCGGTTATTTTCAGATTGAGCTGCCGGAAGGAAAAGGAATTGCCTATACCCGCGACGGTTCTTTTCAGCGCAACGGCGACGGTGTTATCGTGACGCATGACGGTTATGTGGTTCAGCCGGAGATTACCATTCCCGACGATGCGGTTGAAATTTACGTTAACGCTTCGGGCGAGGTCTGGGTGAAACAAGACGGTGAAACCGACGAAATTAATGTCGGGCAGCTGGAACTGGCGACGTTTCCGAACGAAGCCGGTTTGGAGGCTATGGGCGACAACCTGTTTTTGGAAACGGAAGCTTCGGGCGCACCGATTTTGGATAATCCGGATACGGAAGGGTTCGGTTCCATTCTGCAGGGCTATCTGACGACTTCTAACGTGAATCCGGTGGTGGAAATTACCGAACTGGTTTCGGCGCAGCGCGCTTATGAGATGAATTCCAAGGTTATTTCAACGGCGGATCAGATGCTTAATACCATTAATCAGCTGAGGTAAGACAATGCGTTTGGGGAAGCTTGTCATCATTCTGGGTTTTTTGCTTTCGGTATCCGTGCCGCTGCAGGCTAAGGGCATTGTTCTGACGGAAGACGATGTGTCTGCGGCTTTGGCCCGGGAGTTTGGCGAGCAGGGGTTTGACGGTTCGTTTGAGTTTGAATTTTTCGGCGGACAGACAAATTTTGCGTTGGAAAATGCCAAGGCGGCCAAAATTATGGTTTTTGGTCTGAAAACCGAAGCGGATTCCAATAAGTTTACGGCCAAGGCGGAAATTTTTGCCGACGGCGGCAGCGTTGCGCAGACGACGCTCAGCGGCAAGTATTATACCATGGGAGAAGCCTGGGTACCGGTGCAGGATTTGGAAAAAGGGACGATATTGACCGACGATATGCTGAAATCTGTTCCGGTGCGGATGAACCGGGTTAAGGCGCTCAACGTTATTGACAAAGCCAAGTTGGTCGGTATGCAGGCTCAAAGGAGTCTGAAAGAAGGCAAAATCATTAATGAGAAGGATATCGGTCCGATTATTATCATGCCAAAGGGAAAAATCGTGACGTCCGTTTATCTGGCGAAGGGAATGCAGATTACGGCTCAGGTCGAAGTTTTGGAAGACGGCGCCAAGGGACAGTCGGTGGAAGTCAAAAACACCAAAAGCGATAAAAGGTTTTACGCCAAGGTGGTGGATGCCGATACGGTTGAAATCAGGGCTGACTGATAGTGAGGGGAGACTATTAACATGAAACGAATTAATCAACATCTTATCCGGGGGACGGCCGTTTTGCTGTTGGCAACGTCTTTGTCTGGCTGCGGCATCTGGTCGAAACTGCAGCGGGTGGGCGAAGAACCGCCGTTGACGCCGATTGTTAATCCCGTGGAGGCACAGAATTATCAGCCGGTGTCTATGCCGATGCCGGAGGTCAACACCGCAAAAGGCGGCGCAAATTCTTTGTGGTCTCCGGGAGCCAGCGGATTTTTCAAAGATCAGCGCGCCTCAAAGGTCGGCGATATTATTACGGTTAAGGTGTCGGCCAAGGACAATGCCCTGATGGAGAACGAGATGGAGCAGAATCGCGATGATAACAAAGATTCCATGGGCATTGGCGCTTTGGCCGGTTTTGAATCTTATTTTGACGATTATCTGCCGGATGCGGTTCAGCCTTCTGCAATGCTTGACATCAATTCGAATCGTGAAATTTCCGCCGACGGAAAAATCGACCGGCAGGAAAAAATCGAAATGACGATGGCGGCGGTGGTTACGCAGGTTTTGCCGAACGGCAATCTGGTGATTGAAGGCACGCAGGAAATCCGGGTCAGCTATGAAGTGCGCCGGCTGATGGTGCGCGGCATTATCCGCCGGGCGGACATCAGTTCGGATAATACGATTGAATCCAGCAAAATTGCCGAGCTGCGGGTTTCTTACGGCGGGCAGGGTGTTATTTCCGATGTTCAGCAGCCGCGTTACGGACGGCAAATACTGGATATTCTGGCGCCGTTCTGACGGCCGCCGCAACAAGTTCCCTTATTATTATGTTTCCCCGTTTTTAAGAAAAAATCTCCCCATTTTTTCTTAAAACAGAACAGTTTTTGAATATTGAAAAACTGTTTTCCCCAAGAGACCTGCCGGAAAATCCCCAAATCCGGCAGGTTTTTCTTATCAGGTGGATTATTGACAAGAAAAGATTTAAATCGCGGTTTTTAATGTTATATTAACACCGAAACTTTATTATATTCATGTGTATGTCATTTTTTTTAATTTTGATAAGGAATCTATATTATGAATAATGCCAGAAATCAAATTAAGTGCGCCGAGAAGGAGGCCCGCGTTCTGATGAACTATGCAATGGCCCTGTCCAAAGCGTCAACGAGCGAGGATAAAAATTACAGATTGCTCGCTCTGGATAATAATTTGAAATTATGGGTTGAGATAGAATCCTCTTTGAAAAGCGCAAAGAATTTGCTTCCCCAAGACATAAAAGACAATTTGCTGAAGCTTTCCAAATATGTGGAAAGAATTACCCTCTCCAAAGGGGTTGATATGAATAAAACGGATTTTGACAGTCTGATTAACATTAATATGCAGATTTCGGAAGGCCTGTTGGAATCGGTTAAAAATTCGTTGGCCAAGGAAGAGGCTTTTTCTTTGTTGAAATGTGCGGTGGATTTGTCCTCGGCGCGCGAAAGCAACAATAAGGCCGAACTGGTTTCTGCGCTGGATAATAATCTGAAGCTGTGGGTTTATATTAAGACCATGGCTAATTCCAAAGGGACGGCGCTGCCGCTTGAGACCAGAAACAATCTGCTGAAACTGGCTGAGTACGTTTCTTCTAAGACCATTGAACTCGGTCAGAACATGGACAATCTGAACGATAAGGCGCTGGATACCATGATTATGACCAATCTGCAGATTTCGGAAGGCTTAATCAGTAATCAGAAAATTGCATAGAGATTTTTTGACGAGCATCCCCTCCGGTGGTTGTTCTGTTCCCCAGAAAGTGGAAAAAAAAGGAAATCCCCTTTGAAAAAAATTTCAAAGGGGATTTTTTTTGAAAAAAAGTCGTTCAGTCTTATGCACACCGGCGGATTGAACGGTTGTAATGTTGATGCAAACCTCTTATAAATGATACTGAGCGTAGAAGGGAGAGAGGAATGCTTTTTTCTAAATTTGAACGGCTGGTTGCGCGGCGTTATCTGCGGGCCAAACGCAAGGAAGGTTTTATTTCGGTTATTACCGGCTTTGCTTTTACCGGAATTGCGCTGGGCGTGGCGACGCTGATTATCGTGATGTCGGTGATGAACGGTTTTCGCCATGAGCTGTTGTCACGGATTTTGGGAATTAACGGGCATATCGGCATCATGTCTCCCTTAGGTTATCCTTTTAACAATTATCAGGAGGCCATTAAGGAACTGGCGGAAATTGAGCATGTCAGGCAGGTGATTCCCATGATTGAAAATCAACTGCTGGTGACGGCCGGAAAGGCTGCCGAAGGAGCCATGGTGCGCGGTATCAGCGCCGAAGATTTGTTGAAAAAGCCAGTGCTCAAAAACGGTCTTCAAGATGTTGATATAGCTGATTTTCACGGTGACAACGTCATTATGGGCATTCGGTTGGCTACTAAAATGGGTATTGTTCCCGGCGATAAGGTTACGCTTATTTCTCCAAACGGAAAAGTGACGGCTTTCGGAACCGTGCCGAGGATGAAGTCTTATCAGGTTATCGGGACGTTTGACGTCGGCATGTATGAATATGATTCCTCTTTTATTTTTATGCCGCTGGAGGCCGCTCAGACTTATTTCGGTCTTAAAGGGGCCGTGACAAATATTGACGTGACGCTTGACGACGACACGCTGCTGCGGCCGGTGCGCCGAACCATTGAGGAAAGTATCGGCGGGATGGGGGCGTACGTCTATGACTGGAAACAGACAAACGCGGCCTTTTTTAACGCGATTGAGGTGGAACGCAACGTGATGTTTATTATTCTGACGCTGATTATTCTGGTGGCAGCGTTTAATATTATCACGGGACTGATTATGCTGGTGAAGGACAAGGGCCGGGATATTGCCGTGCTGCGGACGATGGGCGCGACCAAGGGAATGATTATGCGCATCTTTTTTATGGACGGTGCGGTTATCGGTTTGGTCGGAACGGCTATCGGTTTGGGGCTTGGCTTGCTGTTTTGCCATAATATTGAGAGTATTCGGCAGTTTTTGCAGCATTTGACCGGGCAGGAATTGTTTTCGGCGGAAATTTATTTTCTGTCAAAACTGCCGGCTAAAGTTGACGCGGCCGAGGTGACGGCGGTCACGCTTATTTCTTTGTTGTTGTCTTTTGTGGCAACACTTTATCCGGCTTATCGCGCCGCAAAATTTGATCCGGTGGAGGCCTTGCGCTATGAGTAGTAAAAATACGCCAACCCTTGAGTTGAAAAATATTTACCGCAGTTTTAAACAAGGCGGCCAGACGCTGGAAGTTTTGCGCGGCGTTAATCTGGATATTGCCAAAGGAGAAATTGTGGCCTTGCTGGGGCCGTCCGGTTCCGGAAAGTCGACGATGCTGCAAATTGCCGGGCTGCTTGAAAAACCGACCAAGGGTGAAATTTATCTGGACGGACAGAAATGCAGCAAGCTTGGAGACGCGCTGCGGACGTCGCTGCGCCGCGATTATCTGGGGTTTGTTTATCAGTATCATAATCTGCTGCCTGATTTTGATGCGAGGGAAAACGTGATGCTGCCGCAACTGATTGCCGGGGTTGCCGAGCGTAAGGCCAAAGACAGGGCCGGATGGCTGTTGAAACGTTTGGGGCTTGAAAAAAGGCTGAAGCACCGGCCGGCTGAGCTTTCCGGCGGAGAGCAGCAACGGGTGGCCATTGCCCGGGCGCTGGCCAATGCGCCGAAACTGCTGCTGGCGGATGAGCCAACCGGAAATCTTGATCCGAAAACGGCGGAAACCGTGTTTGCCGAGTTGTTGTCCATTGTCCGGGAAACAGGGTTGTCGGCTCTGATCGCCACGCATAATTTTGAACTGGCGGATCAGATGGACCGCAAGGTTCGCCTGCAGGAAGGAAAGCTGGCGGATATGCGGGCCGCAGCGTTTGCGACGGAAAACAAAAATTTTTACTAAGGAGTGTCTGATGGCGGATATTTTGCGGAAATGGATACAACATCCGGTTCTCAAAGGACTGAAACTCGGGATTTTGCTGCAGTTTGGCGGCATGGGACCGATTTGTCTGCTGCTGTTTCAATTGGCGACGGTTTTGTCTTTGCCGGATGTTTTTGCCGGCATTGCGGCGGTGACTTTGGCCGACGCGGTTTATATTCTGGTTTCTTTACTGGGAATAATCGGAATTATTCATCAGGTGAAAAGCACGTCCGAAATTTTTAAAAAAGTCAACGGTGCGGTTATTGCTTATCTGGGAATTTCATTTGTTTTGATGAGTCTGACCGAGCGGCCGTCATATTTTGATTTGTATGATTGGCGGGCGGGAAGCGTTTTTGTCGGCGTTTTGGTGCTGACTATGTTGAATCCGGTGACAATCGTCTGCTATACCGGTGTTTTTAATGCTAAACTGGCAGATTTGAAAATGTCTGTTAAAGATTTGTTTTTCTTCGGTTTCGGGACACTGCTGTCAACGCCGCTGTTTATGACGGCGGTGGTGTTGATCGGTTCCATGGGCGGCGCTTTTCTGCCGGATATCGTGATTAACGTTATGAATATGATTGTCGGTGTTTTACTGATTTTGTGGGGTGTTCAATATATTTTTCCGAAGTTTGGCGCCCGGTTTGGCAAGAAGTTGCTGTAAGACACTCATTTTTCATGGCGTAAAATTTTTAAGTTAAGCATTAATTTGACGGTAATTTGTTTTGATTGGGCGCTTATAAGTTCTTTTTAGAAAAAATGCAAGGGAAAATCAAAAAAGGCTTGCAATTCGGAGATTTAAATTGTATAAACCCTGCTGAACAGAGTGGTCCGGGCTAATCGGCATGCCTGGCGACTCCTGAAAAATCCGATGATTACAGAATTAAGAAAGGGATTAAAATGCCTAAATTGAAAACCAAAAGCTCGGTCAAAAAGCGCTTCAGCGTGACAGGTACCGGCAAATTGAAGAGAAATTACGCGTACAAAAGACACTGCCTCTTCTGCAAAACCCAGAAAATGAAAAGACAAGCCCGCGGCACGACTTTGCTTGCCAATGTCGATGTTCAGATTGTTAAAAAGTTTTTACCGTATTTGTAGGGAGAAGATAAATGTCACGTATTAAAAGAGGTGTTACCGCACGCGCCCGCCATAAAAAAGTTTTGAGTATGGCGAAAGGCTACAGAGGACGTTCCAAGAACGTTTTCAGAGTAGCGATTGAAAAAGTTGAAAAAGCTTTACAGTATGCTTACCGCGACAGAAGAGTCAGAAAAAGAAATTTCCGTGCTTTGTGGATTCAGCGTATTAACGCCGCGTCCCGTCTGCATGACATGACTTATTCCCGATTTATGAGCGGGCTCGCCAAAGCCGGTATTGAGCTCGATCGTAAAGTGTTGGCCGATATCGCTGTTAAAGAGCCCCAGGCTTTTGCCAAACTGGTAGATTCTGCCAAGGCTGCTCTTAAATAGTTTATCGTCGACGGCAGGCAAAAAAGTTTTTGCTTTGCGTGTTCTCAAGATAAAATAAAAAAACGGAAAAGATTAAAGAGTCGCTCCTGGCGGAGAGGCTCTTTAGCTTTTTAAACGAGGAGCCGGGTGCAATTAATCTGAATGGAAAATGGTGAAAAAAATGGAAAATACAGAAGCTATAAAAACAGACTTGCTGAAGGAAATCGCAAAGGCCGAAACATCTAAGGCTTTGGAGGAAATCAGGGTATCGGCGCTGGGCAAGAAGGGAAAAATTACCGAGCTGATGAAGGGACTGGGCGGTTTGTCTGCGGAAGAGAGAAAGGAAGCGGGAAAAACGCTTAACATTTTGAAAAGTGATATTGAGAAAGCTCTGGAAGAAAAGAAAGTTTCGCTCGAGGTTGCGGAAATGAAGCAAAAGCTTGAGGCAGAACGGGTGGATGTGACGCTTCCCATTCGTCCGGAAAATCAGGGGCGTATTCATCCGGTCAGTCAGATTTATGAAGAAGTTGTTGCTATTTTCGGGCAGATGGGCTTTGAGGTTGCGGAAGGGCCGGATATTGAAGACCAGTTCCATAATTTTAACGCCTTGAATACGCCGGCCAATCATCCGGCACGGCAGATGCAGGATACGTTTTATATTCCCAATCCGGACAGTACCGATTTTGATGACAGTTATGTGGTGCGGACCCAGACATCTTCCGTGCAGATACGCACCATGGAGGCACAGCGTCCGCCTATCAGAATTATTGCGCCGGGGCGCACTTATCGTTCGGATTACGACGCAACGCATACGCCGATGTTTCATCAGGTGGAAGGGCTGGTGATTGACAAGAATATTACCATGGCCCACCTTAAAGGTTGTCTGTACGATTTTGTGAAGGCTTTTTTTGAGCTTGACGAGCTTCCGGTACGGTACCGTCCTTCTTATTTTCCGTTTACCGAACCTTCGGCAGAAATGGATATCGGCTGCAAAAAGACCAAAACCGAGCTTAAAATCGGCGCCGGCGATTCCTGGCTGGAAATTTTGGGCTGCGGCATGGTGCATCCGAATGTTTTGCGCGCGGGTGGCATTGATCCCGACGAATATCAGGGATTTGCTTTCGGCGTCGGAATGGATCGGCTGGCCATGCTTAAATACGGAATTCCGGATTTGCGGATGTTTTTTGATTCTGACATACGCTGGCTTAAACACTATGGCTTTGTGCCGCTAGACCATGCGTCTATGACCGGCGGGCTCAGCAATAACGGCGGTTTGGCAAGATAGGAGGATTGAAAGATGAAATTTACGCTGTCGTGGTTAAAAGAGCATCTGGATACAACCGCAACGGTTGACGAGATTGCCGAAACGCTGACTCAAATTGGTTTGGAAGTTGAGGAAGTTTTCAATCCGGCCAGCAGGTTAGACGGTTTTGTTACAGCAAAAGTTGAAACTTATGGACGTCATCCGGATTCAGACCATTTGGGATTGCTGACGGTGGATACCGGTAAGGAGAAGCTACAGGTCGTTTGCGGCGCGCCGAATTGCCGCCAAGGGCTGGTGGGTATTTTTGCTCCGGTCGGCGTGGTGATTCCGTGTTATAATGAAACTTTAAAAGTCGGTAAAATCCGCGGCGTGGAGAGTTTCGGCATGATGTGTTCAGAGAAAGAACTCTGCATCGGAGAAGATCATAACGGCATTATTGAACTTCCTGGCGATACCCAAATCGGTTTGCCGGCGGCTGACGTTTTGGCAATCGATCCGGTTTTTGACATTTCAATTACGCCAAACCGGGCGGAATGTCTCGGGGTGCGGGGTGTGGCCAGAGATTTGGCCGCGGCCGGTTTGGGAAGTTTAAAGCCGTTGAAAATTTCCAGAAAATCCGGAAGCTTTCAGAGTCCCATTAAAGTTAAAGTTGAAGATTTTGACGCTTGCCCGGTTTATGTCGGGCGTTATATCCGCAATGTCAACAACAAGGCTGAAACTCCGAAATGGATGAAAGACCGGCTGACGGCTATCGGGCTGCGGTCGATTTCTCCGCTGGTCGATGTTACCAATTACATTAATTATGATATGGCGAGGCCGCTGCATGTTTTTGACGCGGACAAACTGAAAGGTGACGTCTGCGTGCGGATGGCGCATGAAGGGGAAAAGTTTGTGTCTCTTGAAGGAAAAGAGTATGCATTGGACAGCAAATCTCTCGGTATTTGTGATGAGGAGGGTATTCAGTGTCTGGGCGGTATTATGGGGGGCAGCGAAAAAGGCTGTTCTCCTGAAACACGCAATGTTTTTCTTGAATGCGCGTTGTTTAAACCCGAATGTATTGCCCGTACCGGCCGCCATTTCCAGATTGATTCGGATTCCCGTTATCGTTATGAACGCTGGGTCGATCCGAAATCAAATGTTTTGGGTTCCGATTATGCGACGCAGCTGATTTTGGATATCTGCGGAGGAGAAGCTTCGGAAGTGATGATTGAAGGTTCGGAAGACGTTGCGCTCCGGGTTGCTTATCTTCGCCCCGAAAGAATGAAATCTTTTGCGGGTGTTGATGTTCCCAAAGATAAAATTGTTGAGATTTTAGATAAACTCGGTTTTGAAACGTCTGAAGAAAATGGCAAAATCAAGGCTGTTTCACCGACATGGCGCGGTGATATCGACGGTGAGCAGGATTTGATTGAAGAAATCGTGAGAATGATCGGTCTGGATAAAATTCCGGCCGAGACTTTGCCGCATGACAAGTTTCCAAAACAAATTTTGACACCGGCTCAACAGCGGCTTGTAACCGTTCGTCACGAATTGGCCAACAGGGGAATGTTGGAAACGGTGACTTGGAGTTTTACGGATTCCACCAAGGCTTATTATTTTCGTGAAAAAAACAAAGCAGAACGCGTGCGTCCGGGGATTATGCTTTGCAATCCGATAACGACGGAGTTGAATGAGATGCGTCCGTCGCTGCTGCCCAATTTGCTGCTGGGGTTAAAAAACAATATCAGCCGCGGGTATGCCGATGTTTCGTTGTTTGAAGTCGGACCGGAGTTTTACGGTTGTCGTCCGGGCGAACAGCAGACTGTTGCCGCCGGTATTCGTTCCGGTATGACCGCGAAAAAATCCTGGTATGGCGAGGAGCGGGTGTTTGATGTTTTTGATGTCAAAGCTGACGCGCTGGCGGCCATTGCCGCGGCGAACGGTCCTTTTGAAAATGCGCAGGTTGTTGCGGAAGCTTCGGAATATTATCATCCGGGTCGCAGCGGGGTATTGCGTTTGGGCAAAAATGTCATTGCTTATTTTGGTGAGATTCATCCCCAGATTTTACGTCTTTTCGGTATTAAACAGCGGGTGACGGCATTTGAGGTTTATCTTGATAATATTCCGTTACCGCGCGCAGGGCATGATAAAGCTCGTAAGAAGCTTGAATTGTCTCAGTTGCAGCCGGTTGACAAGGATTTGGCTTTTATTGTCGACAAAACGGTTAAGGCGGTTGACGTGATTGCTGCGGCGCGGAATGCCGATCGTACTTATATCAGCGATGTCAGGGTTTTTGATGTTTATGAAGGACAAAATCTTCCAGAAGGCAAGAAATCTCTGGCGCTTTCGGTTACTTTTCAGCCGAAGGAGGTTACTTTTAACGACAAAGATATCGAAGTGCTGATGAATAAGGTTATTGTTGACGTTGGCAAAAAGACAGGAGGGGTTCTCCGCGACTAGGCTGTTTTGCCGTTGAGAAAAAGGTCTGCTGTGGCAGGCCTTTTTTTGAAATTAAGTTGCAGTATTTCAGGAAGTTTTACTCTTTTATTTATGTGTGTGAGTTGCTTTGCAGCTTTTAATATAAGGTTATTGGAAATAAAACAATTAAAATGGTGGAAAGGGAACACAATTTGCTTGCTTTTCCAAAATTATTAATAGAAAATATAAAAAAACAATCTCCATGGGGAGCAGGTAAATGAACAGTCATACGGAAAGACCGATTGACGGTTTCCTTATCGGACTTTTTCCTTCTTGCAGTTTTTCGGATATTTCACCGCGCGTGAGAAAATCGAAAGTTTTTCCGTTTCAACCGGTTTTGAAAAGTTCTCAAGTTTCTCATACCTTTGCCGGGTATGTCGATGAAAGTGTAAAACTTCAACGGCATTATTTCCGAAGGAAAAAGTGAGCGAGAAGAAGTTTATAAGCGTTTTACGGATTAGCCTACACAGCAGATAAAAGCGATATTGATATTTTTGCCGATACAGCCGCTTTGCCGAATAAAAAAACAGCCCTTTGCAAGGGCTGTTTTTTTTGGTTTGTTTCAAAGCACTTATTCGGCAACTTTGAATTCGGCCATGTGTTCCAGAAGCGAACGTTTTTCGTTGACGTTTTCCTGAGCTTTGTTGACCAGGTTTTCATAACGTTCCGGATTTTGTTTGTTGACAATCTGGAACCGGGTTTCGTTGGCCATATATTCGGCCAGCGGTTTGGTCGGCGCTTTAGAATCCAACATCAACGGCGCTTTGCCTTCCTTGATGTTTTCCGGATTGTAGCGGTACAGCGGCCAAGAACCGGATTCAACGGCTGCTTTCTGGTGGCTCAGACCGTCTGCCAGGTTGAAGCCCTGAGCAATACAGTGCGAGTAGGCAATGATGATGGACGGGCCGTTGTAAGCTTCGGCTTCGTTCATGGCTTTGATAACCTGAGCATCATTGGCGCCAAAAGCAACCTGAGCAACATAAACATTACCGTAGGACATGGCAATCATGGCCAAATCTTTTTTCGGCAGAGATTTTCCTGCCGTGGCAAATTTGGCCGAAGCTCCCATCGGGGTGGCTTTGGACTGCTGTCCGCCGGTGTTGGAGTAAACGCCGGTATCCATGACCAGAATGTTGATGTTTTTGCCCGAGGCAATGGCGTGATCCAGACCGCCGAAGCCGATGTCATAGGCCCAGCCGTCGCCGCCCAGAATCCAAACGGACTTTTTAATCAGATAGTCAGCCAGTTTATCAAGATGCTTGGCTTCTTCACCGTTGATGCCTGTCAGCTTTTCGCGCAGCTGTTTTACCAGATCGCGTTGAGCGTCAATTTCAATATCGGTTGACTGCGGGTTGGCAAGAATTTTTTCGACCAATTCAGTGCCGATTTTGTCTTTGAGGCCTTCCAACAAAGCCTTGGCAAAACCTGTCTGCTGATCTATTGAAAATCTCATGCCCAGACCAAACTCGGCATTGTCTTCAAACAGAGAGTTTGCCCAAGCCGGACCATGGCCTTTTTCATCTTTGGCATAAGGCGTGGTCGGCAGGTTGCCGGAGTAAATGGATGAGCAGCCGGTTGCATTGGCGACAACCATGCGATCTCCGAACAACTGGGTCAGCAGTTTGACGTACGGCGTTTCACCGCAGCCTGCGCAGGCGCCGGAGAATTCAAACAACGGCTGAATCAGCTGGGTT
>CASFLC010000049.1 GCA_949295475.1 uncultured Pseudomonadota bacterium | reverse complement strand
AAACGTCGGGACATGTCGCGAAAAAAGCGGCGCTTGCAGCAACGATTTGAAGTACAAAGATGTTTATTCCGTCGGGTTTCATCACAAGGTCTCACAGATAATTTATTTAATTTTATCATGTGAAACGCAACTAGTCAATAATCAATTAAATCCCCTGGACGAAACCGCCCAGCGGGCGGAGGCCCGGCGAGCCGCATTGGCATAACCTAAACGGCGGTGGAGGGAATTCCATTTTTCTGTGGGTGAAGTGTGCGTTGCAAGAATAATCCTTAAACAGGTGTGGTCTTTTTCTTGTCTGTCGCTCCTCCTTACCCGATGTCTGATTTTTGTAACAATCGTTAATGACAGTTGAGGCGGAAAAGGGGAAACAGTTCTTGCCTTTGTTTCGGAAATCTCTACAATCTGATTATTGATTGTTTTTTGGAAAGGACCGAAAGATGGGAAATAAGTTGTTTGGAACCGACGGTGTGCGCGGTGTGGCGAATGTTTATCCGATGACGGCGGATTTTGCCTATAAGCTGGCGGCTGCCGCCGGACGTTTAATTTGTGTCGGACGGCGCCGCGTCGCCATCGGGAAAGATACCCGGATTTCGGGAGATATGCTTGAGGCTGCCATGGCTGCCGGTTTTATGTCTCAGGGAGTGGATGTCGTTTTGCTCGGAGTTTTACCGACTCCGGCCGTTACGACGGTGACTCCCTCGCTTGATGTGGATATGTCGGTTATGATTACAGCTTCGCATAATCCTTATCATGACAACGGAATCAAGCTGATAAATGCAAACGGAGACAAGTTTTCCGATGATGTTACGAGTAAATTGGAAGCGGCGGTGACTTCGGCGGAAGTTGTTTACGACAAAGAGCAAATCGGCAGGTTGTTGCATAATGACACTGCCGCGGAAAATTATGTTGGTATCGCGCTTAAAGCCGGCGGTTCGGCAACCGCATTAAAAGGCCTGAAGGTCGTTTTGGATTGCGCAAACGGCTGTTTTTCCAAGATTATGCCCGACGTTTTTCAAAAGCTGGGAGCAGAGGTCGTGGTGACGGCAAATACGCCTGACGGTCGTAACATCAATCGGGATTGTGGGTCGCAGCATCCGCAGGCAATGATGGAAAAGGTCCGCAGCTGTGGCGCCATGCTGGGAATTGCCGTCGACGGTGACGGTGACCGGATTATCGTCTGTGATGAAAACGGTGTCAAAGTCAACAGCGAACAGGTGATAGCCTTTTTGGCGCAGTATATGAAACAAAACGGTCAATTAAACGACCGGGCGGTGGTTTCCACGGTCTTGTCCAATACCGGACTTGACAAGTTTGTTAAATCACTGGGTGTCGAATATTACAGTACCGCCGTCGGCGAACGTTATGTTATTGAAAAAATGCGGGAAGTCAACGGCGCTGTCGGCGGGGAGGAATCCGGGCATGTGGTTATTGCCGATTTCGGCCGGACCGGCGATGCCCTGATGGTGGCGATTGTGCTGGCTAAAGGTTTGTTGGCAAGCGGTAAGAAAATGAGCGAAATTTTTCCGGTGTTTGAGCTTGAGCCTTTTGTTTTTGTTAATCCGCGGTTTGATTCTCAGGACAAAATCCAGTTGATTATGAATGACGAGCGGGTCCGAGCTTCCGTTGAACAGGCCAAGAAGGATATTGAAGGCAGAGGACGCGTGGTTGTCCGCGCTTCGGGAACAGAGCCGCTTATTCGCATTTGGGTCGGCGGGGAGGACGAAGCTCTGGTTCGGACGGTGAGCGCCCGTCTGGTTGAAAAAATCGAATCTTTCAAATGAGGCGTTTTAATCCGCGGCTGGGCTGCAAAGAGCTTAATCTTTTGTTTACTTATGGGCGCTATACTTTAGGTTAGTGGCACTCCATTATTTGAGCAGGAGGTTTGCAAAATGCAGAATATTTTGAAAGAAACCAAATTTGACTGGTCCAGAGACAAAACGGAAGTGGTGGTTCAGCGGCGCGGCATAGCTTCTCTGGTAGCGCCGGCCATGGTTTTCGGCAAGACGCCCGCCTCAGTACCGTCGGCCGTCAGATCTCGTTGTGTCTGGCCGAGTATCTGGGATAATTCCGATTCAAAATATTTAAGCCGCCGGGTGCGGAGCCGCTGACATGATTAAGGGGCTGATTGCGCTTTTTACAACCGGGGCTGTTTTTAATCCGATGGTGTTGCTGGGAATTGCAATGGCGGTTTTCAGCTTGCTCAAGTTGGATGAGGGGCAGATAAAGGCTCTGTTGTTTAACTGGCATTTATATGCGGCGGTCGGCGGTGTTTCGTTTGTTTTTGCTTTTTTGTTTAAGAAAACATATCAAGACGACGGCATAACGGTTGATTATGCCGCCTTGATTTTTAATACCCTGTGGGGGATGGTTAAATTTGTTTTGGCGTGGCTGCTGACGATTTCGCTGGTTGTGTTGATTAGTTTTTAAAGAGAAATGTCTACGGTCGTTCCGACGGTGTCGGATATGGAAACCATGCGCGAAGGATCAAGCAGGACTTCCGCTACCTGTTGCTGCATTTCAATATTGGTTTTAATCAGGTTCATCTGCATTTGCTGCATGGCAAGCATGTATGAACTCAAAGCGCCTAATTCTGCGGACATTTCAGCCTCCTTTTCTAAAAGACATGTTTCATTCTAACATAAAATGCTTAAAAGTTCACTAACTTTTTGTGTTCAGCCCTTGTTTTTGTTTCGAGCGGGATTATTTGTACGGGAGAAATTAGATTTGCGAGGTTTATCATGGATGAGGCTTTTCGGAATGTGGCCGTGTTGGTGTGGGCGTTGTGCGCTGTTAACAGTGAGTCTTACGCAGGGGAAAATTTGGTTGTCGCGGAAGAAAATCATACAGCGGCACCGACAATCGTTTACGGTTCGTCAGCCACACCGTCCGGCGGGCAGGCCGAAACGGTGGTAGAACAGCCGGAAGGAGCGCCGAATCCACTGGGGAATCCGATAACGGACGAAAATTCGGAAAACGATGCCAACGTTTCAGACGAATCGGCGGCGCCGGCGTCGGAGTCGAAAGGCGTTGTCAAGCCGTCAACGGCAGAACGGCCGGGAACTGTTCCGCAGCCGGAAACGCCTTTGAATTCTCAGCAGCTTGGCAAAGATTTTCAAAATACGCTGATGGAGGCCAACGGCATGGTGTACGATGTGCAGGCGTATCCGGTTGAAGATTTTGACGCGATAGGCGATCCGTCAAATCCGCAGACGATTTATTCGCCCAACGTCAATCCTTAGTCGCACTCCAGTTCCTTGTAACCAAGACGCCGGCAGGTCCATTTGTCTTCCAGCAGATTGGCCGGTTCAAGCAAAACGGACTGCAGATTGTGATCAAGGGTGGAACCGATATGGGTGTAATAGCGGTCGTCGCAGTCGTTGTTGCCGTCATTTTCCTGAAGCGGGTAGATAACCGCGGAATCTCCGCTGCCGTAGGACGTGAAAACATTGGCATATTTGTAAAGGTGAATTCCGGAGAGCAGATTGGGCAGGGCGCTGTTGTCTGTCGTAGAAATCATTTTGATGCCGGAAGTATCCAGTTTTGCCCATTGTTTAAGGTAAACGGTGGACGTATCGGCAACAATGCCGCCCGCAATCTTGTTTTTGCTGTTGCAGCCGAAAACAATGCTTTGCGAATCGGCATCGCTGTTTGCGGAGTCGCTGTATTCCAGACGGCCTTTGATAAAGACTTCGGTGTATTTGCCGGTGCGCAGATATCCCAACAGGTCGCCTTTGACGCCGAGGGCGGAATCATGGGCGAGGTCGACATTGCCCTTGATAGAGCCGGAGGTTAAGAGTTTTGACTCGGGGGTTACCTGAAAGCTGCCGCAAAGTTCCGGGATGCCTTCAAAACTGACAACGCCCGAAATTTTGGCGCTTTCTCCCCGGAAGGGACATTCGGGCAGATTGCCGGAAACTTTGATTTTGACATTGTAGAGGTCGCCGTTGAGGCTTAACGTCAGAGGTTCTTCAAAGTTGAGCTCAAAGTTAAGGTTTTCAACGCGGCGGTCAAAAAGGTTTTGGTAGAGTTCGGCATTGGCCTGATTAATGGTCAGTTTTACCAGCGGCCGGCGGTTTATCCGGCATTCGGGCAGGTTGATGCCGATTAGGCTGCGAATGCTTTTGTTGGCGACCAGGACCCGCGGGTCTGTAGTGTCTTCGGCAATGATGTCCGCCTCCGGAAATTGCGCCCGGGCGTATTTGAAACAGTTGACGGTACATTTTTTCAGAGCCGGATTTTCAGGGCATTCGCTGAAATCTTCCGTCGCGCTGCAGGCGTTTGCGGTAAAGCCTTTTTCATGACAGACGGTATCTGCGGTTTTGCAGGCGCTGTAAAGAATTTTTTTGCCTTGCAGGCAACTGGGCGTTTGGCCGGACAACTGACCATAGGGACAGTCTTTGAATCCTTCACAGGGCGCCGGTTTGACGTTGGTTTTTACAATGCCCTGGCATGTGGTGCAGGTTTCTCCGTCGGCAATGTATCCGGCCGGAATTTTTGTCAGCAGGTGGCTGAATTCTTCGCAGTTTCCGCAGCAGATGCCGTAGTCGTTGGAGTAGGGGCAGCGTTTGTCGCTCAGCTGACAGCTGTCTTTTGATTTAAAGCCTTCGGCTTCGCAGGCTTTGCCGATGTTTTCCTGGCAAGAGCGGTAAAGCGGAAAATTATTCGGGCACATTTTGTCGGGATAAAGCGGGCGTTTGCAGTCTTTATCCAAAAAACGGTAATTGTTGTTGCGGCACCATTGCTCCTGCGAGCAGCTGCGATAATAGGATTTGTGATGCGGACAACGGTCGGCCGGCGCTGTTTGGTTGGAGCAGTTGGCGTAGGTTATTTTGTAGCCTTCGTCAAGGCAGCGTTGTTCGGCGCGGGAGAGCTCATGGTTTTGGTAATTGTTGTCGGCGTATTCCGGCACGACGGCGGCGTTTGCCGCGGCGGCATAAATAAAAGCGGATACGGCCAGAGCCGTTTTTGCGATTTTTAACATGATTGTTCCCCGGATATATCTGTTTTTTATTATTTTAGTTTTTCAGAATTAATATTGGGTTAAAATCGGATGCCTTTTTTTGACAAAATTAATTTTTTGACTAGATTTAAACCTTTTTTTGTGGTATGTTAACGCTGTCGTTCAAGAAACGCCCGGTTTCGGCGTTTCATCCAATCAAGCATATGGGAAGAAAATATGAATAAAAAAGTTTCAGTTAAGAATCCGTTTTGTTCCGGCGACTATGTGGTTTATCCGGCTCACGGCGTGGGCAAGGTGCAGGATATTACCAAGCAGAAAATTGCCGGTTCCGAACTGGAATTGATTGTAGTCAATTTTGACAAAGACAAGATGACTTTGCGCATTCCGATGGCTAAAGCAGAAACGACCGGTTTGCGCCGTATTTCCGAAGCGGGAACCATGGCCGACGCCCTCAATACGCTTAAAGGCAAGGCCAGAGTGAAAAAAGTTATGTGGTCCCGCCGCGCTCAGGAATATGAAAATAAAATCAACTCCGGAAGTCCGGTTGCCATTGCCGAGGTTATCCGCGATCTGTATCGCAGCGAAAATCTGGCAGAGCAGTCTTACAGCGAGCGTCAGATTTATGAGCAGGCTCTTGACCGGCTGGCAAACGAGTATGCCGTTTTTGAAAATATTTCGTCGGAAGCGGCAACTAAAAAGCTTCTGGATATTCTGGCCAAATAAAAAAGAATCGGAATCTTACAAAAATTTAAAAAGCAACCTAAAATTTTAGGTTGCTTTTTT
>CASFLC010000048.1 GCA_949295475.1 uncultured Pseudomonadota bacterium | reverse complement strand
AACCTCCAAAGTCTGCTCTTGCGGGCAAACTTCCGGAACTTGTTATAAATGCCGGGCCAAAACCTGCACAGAACAAGGCAAAAAAGACTGCAACGGGTCTTGTATCGCTACCTCAGAATGCTGCGGAGGTTGTTCAAGCGGTTATACATGCAGCAACGGAACCTGCGTCAATAATGACTGCAATGCGACTGCGGTCTCTGTCCCGACAAACGGCTATTGCTCCAGCAAAAACAGCTGCAATATCTGTACCGCATGGGCTTGCAACCCGGGATATGAAAAGTCAGGAAGTACTTGTTACAAACCCAGCAGCGGCGGGACGACGACTAAAAAATGTACTGCAAGCGGCTACTATAACGGAAAACCCTGCAGCGAATGGTCCAGTTACACATCGGTCAACGCCTGTCAATCTCAATACAATCAGCTGTCAGCTTCTTGCCGCGGCAGCAGCATAGGCAGCGGTACCTGTGACGTTGACTCTTGGCATAATTGCTGTCGGGAATGTAACGGCTTTGCATATTAAAAAGCCTTCCTAAAAGCGTAAACCCTGACTATGGGTTTACGCTTTTCTTATTACAATAACCCGGGGAGTACAGATCAAGAAAAGCGGGGGGCTTCATTGAAAAAATCAGGCTTTTTTCCAGGTGGTGCCCTGTGGCGTATCTTCCAAAAGAATCCCCTGCTCTTTCAATTCATTGCGAATTTTGTCGGCCAAGGCGTAATCTTTGTTCTTTTTAGCTGCGGCACGCTCGGCAATTTTTGCCTCGACAGCTTCCGCATCAGTATCGTTTTCTCCGCCTTTGAACCAACTTTCGGCGTTCTGCCACAGAAGCCCCAGCAAATCCGCCGATGCCAGAAGTTCTCCCTTACAACGAGCCTGTTCGGCAGGGCTTTCCGCCTTATTGAGATTGTTGGACAATTCGTGCAAATAACTTATGGCCAGAGGCGTATTCAGATCATCTGCCAGAGCTTCGACAACCCGGTTGTCCGGTTCGGCCGGCGCCGCGGCAACATTTTTGACCCGCAGCAGCGCATTATAAAACTTGTCCAAAACAGCCTTTGACTGCGCCAGCCCTTCAAAGGTAAAATTAAACGGCTGATGATAATGCGTTCCCAAAAAAAGCAGCCGCAAAGCCTCTGCCGGCGCTTTTTCCAGCACTTCGTCAATCAGATAAAAATTGCCCAGCGACTTGGACATTTTGACACCGTCTACCATCAGCATACCGCTGTGAACCCAGTAATTGGCAAATTTTTCTCCGGGGTGGGCGCATAATGACTGGGCGCATTCGTTTTCATGGTGCGGAAAAATCAAATCCGCACCGCCGCCGTGGATGTCAAAACTGTTGCCGAGCAGTTTTGAACTCATGGCCGAACATTCCAAATGCCACCCGGGGCGCCCGTATCCCCAGGGGCTGTCCCAACCGGGCTGGCCAGGGCTTGAGGGTTTCCACAAAACAAAGTCCGCCGGATTTTTCTTATAATCGGCGACTTCTATGCGAGCACCGGCCAGCATTTCCTTCATGGAGCGTCCGGAAAGGCTTCCGTATCCCGGCATAGAATCGACATCAAACAAAACATGTCCCGCGGCCTCATAGGCATGTCCGTTGGCAAGCAGCAATTTGACCAGTTCAATCATCTCTCCGATATACTCAGTGGCCCGGGGACGATGATTGGGCGCCAGCACATTCAGTTTGGCCATGTCGTCAACATACCATTGATAAGTTTGTTCGGTAATTTCACGAATCGGCTTTCCGGTCTCCTGATGTTTTTTGAGAATCTTGTCATCAACATCCGTGATGTTTGATACATAGTTGACATGCGCCGAACCATAGACATAACGCAGCAGACGGTACAGCACGTCAAAAGTTACCGGGGTTTTGGCGTTGCCCAAGTGCGCGCGGTCATAAACCGTCGGACCACAGACATACATCCGCACGTTGGAAGCGTCAATCGGTTTAAATTCCTCTTTGCGTCTTTTCAGAGTATTGTGCAGATATATCGTGGTCATTGATTTTCCTTTCCATAAATTACGCCGGCCGTCCCATCAGGCGAAGGCGGGCTTTCTCCCGGCCGATGAGCGGCAGCAGGACTTTAAGTTCCGGACCGTTTTCGGCCGCGGTAAGCGCCAGACGCAGGGGATGAAACAAATCCCTTCCCTTTTGTCCGGTTTGTTGTTTTAAGGCATTCGTCCAGGCGGAAAACGTCTGTTCGTTCCAAGGTTCCGGCGGCAAAAGCTCCGCTGCCGTCTTGCAAAAATCCGCATTTTCTATCTGCGGCGTCAGCCGGTTACGGCAGATGTTTTCCCATTCGGCAATATCGGCCACGACCGTCAAATTGTGGCGAACGGCATTCCAAAAACGTTCGTCCGAATTAATCCGCCCTTTGACACTGGTATACGGCATGTCGCGGACAAAACGGGTGTTAAAACTTTTTAACTCGGTTTCGTCAAACTTCGGCTGGGCGCGTCCAAGTTTGCTCAGGTCGAGCGTGGCGGCCAGCGACGTTAAATCATAAAAAGGCTCAATTGCTTCCGAAGTTCCGAGTTTGGCCAAAAAGGAACAGATTGCCATTGCCTCTATTCCTTCGGCGCGCAATTCCCTCACGCCCAGAGAACCAAGCCGTTTGGAAAGTTTGCCTTCTTTGCCGGTTAAAAGCGGCAAATGAGCAAACCGCGGCACCGGCGCGCCAAGAGCCTCAAACATCTGAATTTGGGCGGCTGTATTGGTCACATGGTCTTCTCCGCGGATGATATGGGTAATTCCGAAATCGGCATCATCAATGACTGACGGAAGATGATACAGATAACTGCCGTCTTCGCGGATTATGACAGGATCTGCCAAGTTGGCGGCATCGTACCGGCAGCGGCCACGCACCATATCGTCCCACTCAATGCTGCCGGGCAACAGCTTAAACCGGTAATGCGGGCGCCGTCCCTCTTTCTCGTAACGGGAAACATCTTCGGCCGTCAGCTTCAACGCGCTGCGGTCGTAAATCGGCGGCAGCCCCTTGGACAGCAGCCGTTTACGCATGACCTCAAGCTCTTCGGCGGTTTCATAACAGGGATAAACCCGCCCTTCCGCCTTTAAACGGGCAACGACTTCATCATATCGCGCCATGCGGGCCGTCTGACGGGCTTCCTCGTCCCAAGTCAATCCGAGCCAGATTAAAGATTCACGCAAAGAATCTTCATATTCCTTTTTGGAACGGAGCGTGTCGGTATCGTCTATACGAAGCATAAACCTTCCGCCAAGTTTGCGGGCCAGCAGCCAGTTGAACAACGCCGTGCGGGTGTTGCCGATGTGCATGTGCCCGGTGGGACTGGGCGCAAACCGGACTTTGATGTTGCTCATGATAAAAAATCCACTTTGGTTAAAAACTAAAGTGGATATTATAAGCTTTGCGCGCGAAGTTCAAGGATATTTTATTGTCTTTGCCCTTGCGGGGCATTCTTTTTTTCATACGCGAGGGCATCCAGCTCCAAATCTTCCAAAAACCATTCGATTTCGCCGTCGACAGAAGCTATCATTTGATAAAACTTGCTGCGCGCCGACAATATCAGGCTGCTTTCCATGATTTTAATGTCAACCAGCAGTATCTTGTCCGCCGGACGGTGGAGTCTGAACTGCAGCACATATTCCTGAGGCTGTCCGTTCAGCGTGAAGCGCACGGTTGCCGTTACGACGGTAAAATCTTCGGCAACGGACGCTCCTGTCACTTCATATTGCAGCGTATCAACAAAATCCAACGGAAAACTTTTATACATCGCTTTAAGGTAGCGCTCAAAAATCCGGCGATATTCCTTTTGTTGCAGCGGCGTCATTGTCCGCCAGTATTTGCCGACAACAAAGCGTGAAACGTAATCGGCGTCAATATTTTCATCAAACAGGTAATCAAGCTCCCGATATCGCTCGGCCGCATCTTTCATCCTAAAGGCTTTCAGCAACTCGGCGCCGCGAGTTTCAGCCCACGAAAACGCCTCGGCTTTGCCAATCTTCTCGGCCGCGAAAGCCGGTGCTGCGCAGACCAAAATTAAAACGACGCTGATAAGTTGCAAAAAAAACTTACTTTTCATAAAATTTGCCTTATAGTTATTTTTGTTCAGGATAACATGAATTGGTTAATAAAATGAAACTCCGCGTCCTGTTTTTTGCTTTGCCGCTGCTGTTGGCGCCGTCAGTGTCTAACGCTGACGCCGGTGCCGGACTGCGGGCAATTATTTCCAGAGGCGAAATCCGCTGCGGCACGGATTTGGACAGCAAAGCTTACGCCTACAAAGACGAGTACAACGAATGGCAGGGAGTCGACGCCAATTTATGCCGGGTGCTTTCAATTGCAATTTTCGGAAATTCAAAGCACATCAAAATGGTGAACGTGCAGCCGAATCAAATCAGCAAAGCCCTGGATTCCGGGAAAATCGACGTGATGTTCGGGAACACCACCCTTTCGGCAACATCAGAAATCAAAGAAAATGCCAACGCCGCGGAACTGCTTTATTACGACAAACAAATGCTGTATACGGAACCTTTGGAAAACGCGACCTCCATGGAAGATTACAAAGGAATGAGCGTTTGCGCTCTCAATAAATCCGAAGACATTGCCAATTTGCGCGAATATAACCGCAAATACAACCTCGGACTGCGAATTATGTCGTTCCGGAATTTGACCGAGGCCAGACAGGCTTTTTATCTGAAACGCTGCAAAATGATTTCTGCCGGAGAAATTTATCTGCGGGCGCTGCACAAGATGATTGTCAGCTCTTCCCTGAAGCCGGAAGTGCTGCCGGAGGTTATCGCTTATCGTCCGGTATATGCTTATGTCAGCAATGACAATGCCAGGCTCCGGATTATCGTCAAATGGATTTTTAATGCTTTGAAACTTGCCGAGCAACAGGGAATTACCTCCAAAAACGCTGATATTTTTATCGGTGTCAGCGACACCTCAACCCGCAATCTGCTTGGTGAAGATACTCAGTTATGGAGCGCTTTCGGACTGAAATCAGACTGGGTAAAACAGGCCGTAAAAGAACTTGGCAATTACGGCGAGTTTTATGAGAAAAATCTGGGCGACGAATCAGAATATAACATTGAAAGGGAAAAGAACAACCTTATCAATAACGGCGGGCTGATTAATCCATCTCCGTTTATTTAGACCGCGACAAACGGCAAATAAAATCAGCGGCAGCCAGTAAGCCTTCCTGTGTCACCATGTGCTGACCGCCTTCAATTTCGAATGTGCTGACTTTGCATCCCAGCTGTTCCAAATGTTTTTTGGTGTATTCAAGAGCCTCAAATCGAACCAGATTATCAGCATTGCCGTGAATCAGAAGCGCTTCGGGATGACTGCGGGCATGCTTCATTACATAATTGCCGCCGGCCAGTATGCCGCTGAAACTAACCAGGCCGCCGATTTGCTCGGGATGCATCAGCGCAATGTAAATCGCAACCATTGCTCCCTGGGAAAAGCCGCATAAATACAAATCCTTCCATGTCAAACCGTATTCCGTCAACGCATTTTCGATGTAAGGTACGATATAGCCGTAGGCATTTTGCAATCCCAGAGTCATGCGGTTATAATAAGAAACACATTCTTCCATGGTGGGAGCAACCTTGCGGCTGTCGTCAGGATCAAACCGATGCATGGAATACCACTGCCGTTTGCACTCATGTATCTCACAAACGACGGGCGCCTGCGGAACATGAACGGCCACATCGCTCAGGCGCTCATACAAGGGCGTTAATTTTTTATCCAGCGACGGGGCACTGTCAATGTAACCATGCAGAAACACGACAAGCTTTTTGGGAATCTCCCGGATATGAACAATTTCTTCACTAATCATGTCGGTTATTTTATGTTGCATTTAACAAACTTTTGTTTTTTGATACCGAAAAGAATTAAATAAATCGTAAAGAGATTAAAAAAACTGGACGCGTCCGGAAAATTCTTCAATTTCATTTAAAGCATCCGCTGCCGGACGGCTGAAATCTATGGCAAAATCGGACTCTGTCGTGCAGCTCTTGCCGGAGGCATTATAATGGCAATAGGGCGTTAAAAACCATCGTACATAACGGCTGCTGTCGTCAATGTGGATATTGATACCGTTGTGGCTGCAATATTCCGCCTTGGCCGTATCCCACAGCGCATCAGGGACTTTATATTCACCGTTTTCAAAACGTGAAACCGCCCCTTTGGCATCATAATAATCATAAATGGCAAACAACCGACTGTACCAAACTTTCCATTCTTCCAACTGCCGCCGGACTTCTTCATACGGTCCGCCGGTAATAATGTGAATTTCGTGGCCACGGCGGCGCGCTTCCTGAGAAAAGGCCGCAAAATATTCCGGACGGCTGGTGATAACGCCGTGAAAATCCAATCCGATTTTGAGTCTTGCCTTATTCATCATTGTTTCCGAAAACCGAGGAAAAAAGTTCTTTCAGCGAATTGGGGCTCAACGCCGACAACGGGTTGATACTGATGTCCGGCTCGTCAATATCGCCTGTAATGCTGTAGTTGGCGGCAAATACCGTACCGTCCTTGCCGCTCAGCAGGCTGCCAATCAACGGGATGCTGCCGATAAGCGTATTCAGTCCATACGCCGGGGCAACGACGCCTTTGACGTCAAATTCCTGATAGCGGGTGTTGTAGGTGCCGTTGGCCGTAATGCCAACAACATTTCCGAAAGCTTTACCATCGTTAACCTTTAAAATATTGTGCCGATATTCGAACGGCGCGTCAAAATGCGAAAAAGCCAGCCCCTCGCCCGTCAACAAATTTACCATTCCGGTAAAAGACGCCACGGTCAGCAACTTGGCCAGAACCGGCGTGTTGTAAATGTTAAAATCACGAATCTTGGCATGTCCGATTATTTTTTTATCGGCATCTCTGCGGGCATTGATGCTCAGCGTGCCCCCGCGCATATAATCATACAGGCGCAAGAATTTCAAAGTAGAACCGGCGTCGTTGCTCTCTATGCTCAACAGATGTTCTTTATTTGGCCGCGGCACATAATTGAGTCTTAGATTGGACGGCCTTTTGTTTTTGCTTCCGGAATTGAAGTTGCCTATCAGATGCATTTCTTCCACGCCGATTCCTTTACGCAGCTTGGCCGATCCGGCAAAATTGCGGATGGCAACGTCCGGATTTGTCCACAAGCTGCTGACAGCAATGTTAATGTCAGTATCGGCAACATCTTCCGTTTCGTCTTTTTCGGTTTGCGGATCGTAATTGTTTTCGGCGTCTTTGATTTTCATCAGTTTACGGCGTTGTTTGGACTTGATTTTGTCTTCTTCGTCGCGTTCAAAGAAATCGGACAGATTATAACTGTTGCCGGAAACGGTAATTTTGACTTTTTCCTGCGGCTGTTTCAAAAATTCTATTTTGGCACGGGCGGATGTTTTCGGACCTTCTATGCTGTTGATGTCCACCAGCCTGACGCTTCCGCCTTCATCAAAAGCAACTTTTCCCTCGAGAGTGAAATCAGGTTTCGAAAGCCGGAAAGCAGGTATTTCTTTAATATTCCCTTTTTCAAAGCTCAAATCGGCGGTCAACGTCCCTTCTGTGCCGAAATTCTTTTTAAAACCCAAAAAAGCATAATCAATATCGGCACTTTTCAGATTGCCGTTGACATTAACGGACATTTTATCGCCGGCATAAGTGGTGATAACCGCCCGGGTCGGAACAGAACCGCGGATATACGGTGCGCTGAGCGCCTCCGAATTTATACCGAGCTTTGATTTCAGATTGCTGTCAAAATTAAAGGTCAACTGATATTTGCTTTTGTACGCTTTATCACTAAAGTTTTCGTCCCACAACAGGTTAACCGGTATTCCCTCAAAATTGGCGACGCCGCTTATCAGCATGCCGTCATTGGTAACCTCCAAATCAAGTTTTTTGGCCTCAATTTTTTTACCTTCTATGATTTCGTTCAAAACGACGTCTGAAAGTTCGGACTTAACATTGACCGCCACTTCTGCCGGAGTCAAATCTTCTTTTAATTCGAACTGCAAATCGAGGTATGTTGTTGCGCTTCCTTTGACGGCCTCGGGATTGAGTCCCATTTCCGAAGTGTATCCAAGAGGCCGATGGTCTATCAATTTAAGGACATCGGTTATGGAGCCTACCGCTTCCAAACTTATTTTGGCAAAGTTGTCCTCTTTGTTTAAGTCATATAATTCAACATAACCGTTATTAAGAATGATGTCATCCGATACGCCCTTATCCAAATTAATTTTTAATTTGTCGCTAAGGAAATTGACGGTTCCGTAAATTCCGGTTATCCGCGGCATGCCGGTCAGATAATCCAGGCTGACGCCGTCAGCCAGAGCTTTTCCCTCCAGCCCCGTAAAACCTATTTTTCCGGTTTTGGCATCATATCCGAATTTAAATTCAAATTCCGCATTGCGAATTTCTCCGTCGAACAGACTTTCCCGACACCAACTCCATGCATCAGGCGCTATAAACTTCGGCCACCTCTTGTGCAAATCGTCAACCGGCAATTTGTCCACCGCGGCGGTCAGGGTCATTTGTATTTTTTTCAAAGATGAATGAAGAATGTAGTCTTTCAACCCGGTTGCCTCAATACCCAGCACGGCTTTTTGTCCGCCTAAGTCAAGTTTGGCATCACGGATACTTATTTTATCCAGCCCGCCGCTGATTTCTCCGGACAGCTGCAAAGACGCAATATCGTAGTTGCTGTCAGGCTCATCACGAAGCGCTATGCTTCCCTGTCCGCCTTCAAAATCAAATTTTATTTTTTCAATGGCCGTATCCAGGCTGTCCAACAGCTTGTCCTGATTTTTCACGACTTCGGCAACATTGACCAATGCGTTTATATTTCCGCTTAAGGGGACGTTTATCCGATAGTTTCGGTCCAAAGCCTTGGCATTAAACATTTTCAGTAGATTTCCGGGAATAAAGTCAGCGAAATAAAGCTGCAGCGCAACTTTGTTATTGAACGGACGGTAAACAGCCTCGAGCCCCAAAGAGGAGGGGACTCCGTCAAATTTCAAAAGAGCGTTGATTTCCGTTTCCAGACTGGTCAACCCTCTTTCAAAGCGGTAATTAACATCGGAAAATGTCCATTTCTGCCCCAAATCGACTTCATGAAACTCCACTTCGGCGTTTTTGATGATAATGTCGTTAATATAGCTTTCGGGATAAGTTTTGTCTTCGGAATTAAACCGCTCCAAAAAATCCTGCATGCCGTCAAAATAATATTTCAATTTTTTCTGGTTAATTTCGGCAACCTCTTTAGACTTGTCCTTATTCAGTCCGTAACTGGTAAAAATGTAGACGCGGGGTTTTTCGATTTCTATCGAGGACGGCGCAATGACGCCGCGCAGCAAGGCTTTTATGCTGAAAGAAACCATTGTCTTCGGGGCGTTGACAACAATTTCATCATCATTTTTACGGTAGACCACATTATTGGCAATAATTCTCAACGGTTTGATGGAACGAACAAACTCCAGATTAACGCTGTCAAGCGTTACCTGATACTGCGTGTCTTCGTGATTGAGCGCCTTGATGATATAAGGCTTGAGAAACGGCATGGCTATCGGTCCTCTGGAAAGCTGCCAGATTAACAGCAGCAGCAAGACCAGAAAGACAACTCCGATATAATCGACCAGACGGTAACGCCGGTAAGTTTTAAGGTCGAGTTTTTTCATTTTCCTTCAGCCATTTTAACACATCACGATAATTGTCAAAATCAAACAAATCATTATGTCCGGCTCCGCGATAGACAATGATTTTTTTGGGTTCGGATGCCGCCGAAAACAACTGCTCCGCCAAAGATGCCGGAACAAGAGCGTCTTCGCTTCCCGCCATAATCAACAGCGGCGAACCGATTTCTGCAATTTTATCGTCATTACGGTAGTGGTCCTTTATTATATATTTCAAAGGCAGCGGAAACCAAACCAGCTTGCGGACCGTATCCAGCAGGCTGGTAAACGGCACTTCAAGAATCAGGGCGGCAAACGGCTGCTCTTTTCCCAAAATATAAGCCGTGTTTGTTGCCGTAAAAGAGCCCAGCGAAAATCCGTATAAAATAATATTGCGGTTGTCTATGCCCCGTTTATTCAGCCAGCGAACCGCCGCCAAAGCATCCGCCGCCAGATTTTTTTCGTTAATTACGCCTTTGATGCCGCCAAAGCCCCTGTATTCGGGCAGCATTGTTCCGTACCCTGCCTTCATTAACGGAACAAGTTTATGATAAAAAGCCCCTATGTTATACGAATTTCCGTGAAAGAAAACGATGACTTTGTCCGAAGATTCCGGAGCCGTATACCAGGCATACAACGGCGTTCCATCCGCAGCGGCATACTTGACCTGCCGGGCAGGATAGCCTCCGGCATGCGCCGCCGACAAATCCGATGCGCGGCGCGACGGATTATAAAAAAACAGCTGCGGCAAAAAATAAACCACGGCACAAAAACCGAGATAACACACGGCTGCGGTCAAGACCACATATTTTGCCCGCCGCTTAAGCATCGGCGCCTACCTTGTCTGCCAGCGAAGCCGCCAAAAACAAATCTATATCCCCGTCCAAGACGGCTTTGCAATCGGACGTTTCAACCTGGGTGCGCAGGTCCTTGACCATTTTGTAAGGCTGAAGCACATAAGAACGAATCTGATATCCCCAACCGTTGTCTCCCTGATTGTCGCGTTCTGCCTGCGCGGCATTTTCCCGCTTTTGAAGCTCCAGTTCATAAAGGCGGGCTTTAAGCATTTTCCAGGCGGCCTCCCGGTTTTGAAACTGGGAACGCTGATTCTGGCACTGGACAACGATCCCTGTCGGCAGATGGGTAATGCGCACGGCAGAATCTGTCTTGTTAATGTGTTGTCCGCCGGCGCCGGACGCCCGATAAGTGTCCACGCGGCAATCAGCCTCGTTAATATGGATTTCAATCGTGTCGTCGACTACCGGATATACGCCGACAGACGCGAAACTGGTGTGGCGCCGCGCATTGCTGTCAAACGGAGATATCCGCACCAGCCGGTGAACGCCGCTTTCATGTTTGAGCCAGCCGTAGGCGTTGCGGCCGATGATTTTGACGGTCGCAGACTTAATGCCGGCGACGTCCCCCTCGGTTTCTTCCACATATTCAATTTTATATTTATGAGCCTCCGCCCAGCGACAATACATCCGCAGCAGCATTTCTGCCCAATCCTGCGCCTCGGTTCCGCCGCTGCCGGAATGAACCTCCAGATACGCGTCGTTGGCATCGACTTCACCGGACAGCAGTGCTTCAAGTTCGCTGTGTTTCACTTCACCCTGAAGCTGCTGCAGCTGTCCTTGTATTTCATCCAGCATGTTTTCGTCGTTTTCGGCTTCGCCAAGCTCGGCCAAATCACGCAAATCATGCAGTGACGTTTCCATCCTCCGGAAATTGTCCAAATTGAATTCAAGACTGTTTTTTTCGCTCATCAGTTTTTGCGCCCGTTCCGGATTGTCCCACAACGAAGCATCCGAGGTCAGGGCATTCAGTTCTTCCAGCCGGAGACAGGCATTGTCGTAGTCAAAGAGACCTCCTCAGCAGTTCCAGCGACTGCCCGATGGATTCAACAATTTCATAAATTTCCGCTCGCATTTTTTATATCCTTTAATATTGGGTTCCCAACTGAACGACGTCATTATCGTCATTAGCAAAGAAATCTGCATTTGACGGCTGCTCCGTTTTTTCGTCTGAGGCGGCCGGCGTTCCGATAACGCGCTGTTTATCCGAATCAAAACTAAATTCAGGTTTCAACGCCTCAAAAATAACCGACTGGTCTTCCGGTCGCGCCGGGCGGCCGGTGTCGTGATTGATCCGCACCAGCTTGATGCCGGCCGGAATGCGGAACGGAATATCCGGCTGATTTTTCAAAGCTTCTTTCATAAAATTATAAAAAATCGGAAGAGCAGATCCGGCACCGGTTTCATAGCGTCCGAGCGTCCGGGGTTCGTCAAAACCGACGTAAACGGCGACGACCAAATCCGGCGAAAAACCGACAAACCAGGCATCCTGATTTTTGTTGGTGGTGCCGGTTTTGCCCGCCAGATGCTTGCCAAGATTGCGCAGACGGGAGGCCGTCCCCCGCTGGGCCACACCCTCCAAAATGCTGACCATCTGATAAGCACTCAGCGGATCAATTATCTGCTCGCGATTGTCCGTCAATTTCGGCGGCTCCTGCCCGTTCCAAGCATCCTGCCGACATTCTTCGCAGCTGCGGCGGTCATGCTTATAGATTGTCTTGCCGTTGCGGTCCTGAATTCTTTCAATCAGATAAGGCTCGACTTTTTTGCCGCCGTTGACCATAATGCCATAAGCCGACGCCATGTCGATGACGCGGGTTTCCCCCGCCCCGAGAGACATTGACAGCAGATGCGGCAGATTATCGTTTACTCCCATTTTTT
>CASFLC010000047.1 GCA_949295475.1 uncultured Pseudomonadota bacterium | reverse complement strand
GCGTAAAGGTCTTGCCTTCCGCAATGTTCATCTCGCTAACAGTCGAATCTGCCCCGAACAACGTCTGCGTCGTCGTGTCCGCATTGATGTTCAATTTGTCATTGCTGTCTTTTGTCAATTGGGCGATGTATGCGGAAACGGCGTTAACGTTAATCGTGCCGCTGTTGGTTACCGTATAGTCAGTTGCTGTAGCATCTTTTTCCTGGCTGCCCAATGAACCGGTCAGATTAACGGTTGAATCTGCATCGACAGTCATTTTTGACAAAACGGTACCGTCAATATTGGCCTCGGATGCGGTTAACGTAACAGTATTGCTGCCGGCATCTAAAGCTGCACCGGCGGCGATATTCAGCTTTCCTTTATTAAACGTAGCATTACCTGCGGATGTTGTCGTGCCGCTGTTGATGTTGAAAGAGCCGTTAGTGACCGCAATGGAAGCAAAGGAGTTGTCTCCGTCCAAATGAGCCGCAATGCCGGCCACGGCAGCTTTCTGAGCCTCGGTTCCGGCAGCTGTGGCATTCTCATAAAAAGTTTTTTCTTCGCCTTCGTCAGAAGATGTTTCAGCCAGAATGTCGCCGGTCAAATCATCTTCTTCCTTCAGTTCAGACAAAATGGTTTCCTGCAGCTCGCCTACGCCTTCTTCATCACCGGTCAGGGTGACGTCTTCCCCTTTGACAGTTTCTTGCGAATCTTCCGCAATGCTGTTAATGGTCAGCATATCGGCGTTTTCTCCCAGCCACTCAGCCACGGCTTTACTGGTATCCATACCTTCAGTCGGAATGACGCCTTCGGCAAAATAGCCTTTAATTGTATCCGTTTGCGAATTGCTGCTGTCTGATTCCAAAGCGCTGATTTGCTGTTGAACAAAGGTATCAACCTGAGCCTGAACATAAGCGCCGGTGTTTTTAACGGCTTCTGCGGGAGTGGTCCAGTCAATGTCACTGACGGTCAGACTGGCCTTGTTGGCATTAATATAAGCGTTTTCAGCGGCAGTTTGGGCAGTCGTTCCCGCCGTTGTGCCGTTCAACACATAAGCTCCGGTAACTTTACCGTTGCGAACATTTAAAACGCCGTCGTTTTGAGCTAAATCGCCGGTTATGGTCGCAAAAGTCGGAGTTCCGTCATCTTCGGCGGCCGGAAGCCCCGACAGGGACAATGTGCCGCTGTTTAAAGTCGTATTGGAAACAAGTTCGGCGCCGCCGCTGATGGTCAAACTTCCGCCGTCAACAGTCGTGCTGTCAGCCGTTACTTTGGAATAAGTGGCAGGATCGTCTGCGCCTGCACCCGGCTTGGAACCTGTAATCGTCAAATTGGTATTCTTGCCGACGGAGATTGTTCCTGCTTTATCCGCGCTGGGCTCTTTGAATCCGAGAACTTCTGCCAAAGCTTTGTTACCCTCTTCGGCAAGAGTAGTTCCTGTCAAAGCGTCGGCACCGGCTTTAATCGTTTGGCCGTCATTATCTGACGTGGCGGCATAAATATTTCCGTCTTCGGTGATAATGTAATAAGTTTCGCTGCCTTTCTCTCCAAAGCTGATATACTTGGCATCATCAAGCTCTGTGCCGTCATTGCTCTGCAAAGTGACGTCTTCGGCAGGAATTTGGAAGTTGCCGTTGTTGTAATATGTAGAAAAGTCCTCATTTTCGGCCGTAGCTGCAACAGTTACCGCAGTCCCGCCGTCGATTGTCAGCGTCGAACTGTTGCCTTCGCCGCCCAACGTAATGTCGTTGACTGTCTGAGTTTCTCCGCCAGTAAAGAAATTTCCGACGTTTTCAAAAGTGCTGCTCCACCATGTTGCGGCAGCCGCGTCAGGCGCATAACTTAATGAAGCCGCGACCAGCGCTGTTGATATTAAAAGTTTGTTTCTCATATGATCTAACTTTCCTTTTGTTTTATTCACGTTAATAAAAACAAAACCACCTTTTGCAGGTGGCCGGAGAGTTCAACAATCATATCCACATAAATGATTCCTTTAGCCTTTAAAGTCGGAAGACTCCTCTTGTATACGCTAAAAGCTCCCCGACCATATTGCTATGAATCGGGGATATATTCATCGTTACCCGCGTTGAACAGATAACAATTTGACGACGTTATACCCTAACGCCGATGTGGATAAGAGCCGTTGAAAGCCCCGTGCCCCTATGGCACTAAACACAGACAAATTTCTGCATCCAAAACCATACTATCCGCAAAAATATTAATATGCAATTAAAAAAATAATCTGTGCGAAAAATAAATTTTTTACATAGTCGACAGTCACAAAAAAATCCCTGCCAAAGCAGGGATTAAAAGGATTGCGCAAATTTTTAGTCATACAAAAAACGCTGCAGCTTCAAAGCCTCCAAAAGTAAGGAGTCCGCCGGCGTGAACTGATAAGAATCAAGTTCGGAGATTCTTATCCACCGGGTGTCGTTATGTTCGTCTTTCGGCGGAATATCCGTTGTCTCTGGCTGCACCCAAAAAGCCGACAGCAAGTAAGTCTTGTCTGATGTTTCGCAGAGAGCGTCCATAAAGAAGGTCATTTTCTTTGCTTTGACGCCGAGTTCTTCATTCAGTCTGCGGGCGAGAGCCTGTTCCGCATTTTCATCGTTACGGATTTTGCCTCCGGGAAATTCCCAGTGCAAAGGAAAGCTCTGGTCTTTTGCGCGTTGGGCGATAAAGATGTTTTTGCCGTCAAGCAAAATACCGACCGCCGCATGCGAAAGCGGATTTTCATGACCGATAACTTCAACGTCAAAAGCCTCTCCCAGCCAGGTTTCATCACAGAATAGGCGCGGATAAATCCGGAATTTTACCAAATCACCGATTTTCAACGGTTCTTTTACGGTTCCGCGATACATCATGAAGCGCTTTCCGTTGTCGAGCGTCACGTCGATAATTTCGCATATCCATGCATGACAATAACTCGGAGACAGACTGTCACACCACGGATCAGCTCCTGTCACAATGTTTTCATAGCGTTGCAAAGACACTACTTTTCCGCTCTGTGTCTGGGTGGATGGAAAGTAGGACAACAGTTTGCGCTGAAAAATCAAAACACAAACCAACACAATAAAAATTGCGCTCAACAAAATAATAAAAAAGTAATCCATAAGACATAAAGTTTAAAAGTTAATAATTAATTTTGTCCAAAGTATAATGCAAAACAGATAAATTGCAAGCCTTTTGACTTAAAATTTCTTTAATAACCATTGCGTCATAATCAAAACGGGAGAAAGTACGCAATAAAAGACAGGGACTTTATTTTTCATGGACAATGTTGTCGGTAATCGAACCGTCATCAAAATTCTTAAATTTTTCTGTATAAACTTTTACACAATGCCTGCGGCAGATGCGGGTGTGTCCGGGCAAAAAAAATGCGCCGCAAAGGGCGCATTCTGGCTGATATAAATTTTAATTTTTCAGAACGGCGTCTTCCCAATTGGAAAGTCCGAGCTGACTCCAATCTACCGGAATCCGGTCAACCATGTTCATCTTGGCCACATAGCAATCTTTAATATTTTCCAAAATTGTTTCAACCACAATTACTTCCGGCGCTTTGCGCAGTTTGTCGCGTACCTCCGGATTAATGTAGTCCAAAATGATTTTTTGTTTGGGCGAACGCAGAAAAATTGCATGGTCATGTCCGTCATAGACAATTCTCGGCGTTTCCGGCTGCGCCTTTTTAGCCGAGAGATAAACATACAATTCTCCCTCGGAGCCTTCCGCAATCATAAAATTGTCTTCGGTAACATACTCTGACATCTTTATCT
>CASFLC010000046.1 GCA_949295475.1 uncultured Pseudomonadota bacterium | reverse complement strand
TGCTGGTTCCGTCTTCCAAATCAATTTTAACAAAACCCTCACCGACAATCGGATATTTAAATTGCGAAATCTGGTATCCCTGCGGCAAATCGGCGTAAAAATAGTTTTTACGGGCAAACTCCGAATATTTGTTGATTTTGGCATTCAGACCCAAACCGGTCTTAACCGCCTGACGCACGCATTCTTCATTTAATGTCGGCAGCATTCCCGGCATTCCGGCGTCAATAAACGAGACATTTTCGTTGGCATCCGAACCGTAATGAGTGGACGCCCCTGAAAACATCTTTGATTTGGAAATAATCTGACAATGGATTTCCAGCCCGCAGACAATTTCCCACTTTGCGGTTTTACCTTCAATAATCATCCCTGTCATCTTATTTTGCCCCTCTGAAATCAATATCTTGTTCCAATCCGCTGGCCGCTTTGAAAATGCTGGCCTCGTCAAACGCCCGGCCGATGAGCTGCATGCCGAGCGGCAGTCCTTGAGAAGACAGCCCGACCGGCAGGCTCATTGCCGGCAATCCGGCCAAAGAAACCGCCACGGTAAAGATGTCATTCAACCACATTAAAATCGGATTATCCTGCATGGATTTGTCGCCTATCGGAAAAGCGGCCGTCGGCGCCGTCGGCGTCAAAATCAAATCACATTTTTCAAAAGCCTTGACAAAATCATCGCGAATCAGACGGCGAACCTTCTGCGCTTTAAGGTAATAAGCGTCGTAATAACCGGCCGACAGAACATACGTCCCCATCATAATCCGTCGTTTGACTTCCCGACCGAAACCGGCCGTCCGCGAATTGATATACATATCGTCAAGATGAGCACCGTCAACCCGGTTGCCGTAACGCAGACCGTCATAGCGCGCCAGATTTGAAGACGCTTCTGCCGGAGCAACGATATAATAGGTCGCCAAAGCATATTTAGTATGTGGCAAAGAAATATCAACGATTTCCGCCCCGCGGGACTTAAGCATCTCAGCGGCCTTATCCCAGTAAGCAGCAATTTCTCTATCCAGCGCGTCGACACGATATTCTACCGGAATACCGATTTTCATCCCCTTGATGTCTTGTCCCAAAAAGCTCTCGAAATCAGGAACGTTTTCTCTGGCGGAAGTTGAATCTTTGGCATCATAACCGGCCATGGTTTTAAGCATAATCGCGCAGTCACGGACATCTTTGGCAATCGGCCCGGCCTGATCCAGCGAAGACGCAAAGGCGATAATCCCGTAACGGGAGCAGCGTCCGTAAGTCGGTTTCATGCCGGTAACGCCGCAATAAGCCGACGGCTGGCGAATTGACCCGCCGGTATCCGTTCCGGTAGCCGCCGCGCACATATCAGCAGCCACGGCAGCGGCAGACCCGCCGGACGAGCCGCCGGCAACCAGAGGAATATCTTTGCTCCACGGATTAACCACGGGGCCAAAAGCGGAAGTCTCGTTGCTGCCGCCCATGGCAAACTCGTCCAAATTCAACTTGCCCAAAAAGACAGCCCCGGCCTCAAGCAGCTTTGAAGTAACCGTCGATTCATAAGGCGGCACAAAACCTTTTAAAATGTTGGAACACGCGGTGGTAGCCATTCCTTTGGTACAGAACAAATCTTTAATACCGAGAGGAATCCCTTCCAAATCGCCGGCAGAATTATGATTATATTTTTCCTGACTGGCTCTGGCCTGCTCCAGAGCTTTTTCCGGCGCCTCACAGACAAAAGCGTTGAGTTTGCGGCGCTCGTCCATCTTCTTCAAATAAGCCTCCGTCAGTTCGACAGTAGTAAACTCCTTGTTTTTTAAGCCGTTTCGGGCTTCAGAGATTGTCAGTTTCGTTAAATCAGCCATTTTTCTTTCTTCTTATTCATTCAAATTATTCCACTCACACCGGAAAATGTTCCGCCGTCTATTCCACAACCTTCGGCACGGCAAAATAACCGTATTCCTTCATCGGTGCGTTAGCCAAAACCGCCTCCGCCTGGTTACCTTCGGTCACCTCATCTTTTCGCAGGATAAGATGATTTTCGTTCACCGAAATCAGCGGTTCGACATTTTCGGTGTCAACCTCTTTTAACTGCTCAACCCAGTTGAGAATTTTGTTAAATTCGTTTTCAACAGCCTCTATCTTATCGTCTTCCACCCGAAGACGCGACAAAAAGGCAATTCTTCTGACGGTTTCTTTATCTATAGCCATTTCTTTTTCCTTTTAATATTTGAACGTTAGCGGCGGCATAACCGCATCATATTGCAGCCTTTTTAGCATATTAAGCGCACCAATATCAAGTCCTAATTGAGCTTTTATCTGCTGAGAACGGACAACCGGCACGCCGGAGAGCATCTCGCTGAGTTTCTCCTGCAGCGTCTTGGGACGCGGATAAACCAGAAGACCGTATTTGTCGCCCGGATTAATCCCGGCAGCCTGCAAAGCATAAGTCAAAGCGGCAGAAACGCCGCCGATTTCATCGGCGAGACCGGTTTCAACGGCCGTTTTGCCGATCATCACCCTGCCCCGCGCCAGCTTATCAAGCCTTTTCAAATCAATGTTCCGGGCTTGTGAAACTTTTAAAGTAAAATCTTCATAGATGGCATCTAATGATTTGTTTATGAGTTCTTTTTGCTCTTTTGTAAACGGGCGATTGACACTATTGACACCGGCATTTTCCGCCGCACCGGCAACCAGCCAGTTGACCCCCAGCTTTTGCCACAGTCCGGCAATGGAAACCTTTCCGCCCAACACACCGATAGAACCGGTAAGCGTCGCAGCATCCGCAAAAATCTTATCTCCGGCCAAAGCAATAAAATAACCGCCGGACGCCGCATAATTGCCCATGGAAACAATCAGCGGAATTTTTTTGTCCGTCTTCAGACGATTCAGGGCATGCAGAATCTCGCTGGAAGCGGCATAACTCCCTCCCGGAGAGTTCAACCGCAGCACCACTGCTTTCAAATCATCATTTTCCCGCAGCTCGTCAATCTGCGCCAGCACGCTCTGCACACCGACGACGGATTCACCTGTCGGACTGGTAAAACTATACCCATCGGAAATCAATCCGTCCACAACCACCAAAGCGACATACGGCGCTTTTTGATAAAAACGAATATTTCGCAGATAAGTTCCGGCATCGGCCGTTTCGGCATTGTGGCGTTCTTTGATTGCCGCCAGCCAGTCGCTTTCAAAACCAATATTGTCAATCAGCCCTTTGTCCTTAGCCGTCTCGGCAGGCATCGGGGAAAGTTTTCTGATTTCCGCGGCGCTGAGACCTCCGCCGTCTGGAAATCTCGCCGCAATCATGCCGTCGCCGAACACCTGGTTCAAATTTTCCGTCAAACCGCGGACGGAACGCGTCAACGGAGCCGGTGCGGAGCCGTCCGTCAGGGAAACCATGGCGTTTTTATACTCATAGCGCGTAAAGAACTCGGCTTTGGCGCCGACCTTGTCCAAAATGTTTTTAAAAAAAGGAATTTCGGCATAAACGCCGGTGGCACCCAAATCGCTGTTCGGCAGCATGGTAATCTCGTCAAAAGCGGTTGCCAGATAATATTCTCCCGTACCGCCGCCGAAACTGCCGAACCCCGGTGCAAAAATATACG
>CASFLC010000045.1 GCA_949295475.1 uncultured Pseudomonadota bacterium | reverse complement strand
CTCGTGCTGCATGTCCAAAACAGTAAGGCCTTCCAGAAACAGTTCTTTGTAAATAACCCGGTCTTTGATTCCGTTAAAAAAGCGGAAACCGTAAAGTTTTGAAATTTTTTGCAGATAGTCGAATACAATTTCTTTATTGCGGGAGCGGGTCGGCGATATTTTGTTGGCGGCGATAATCCAGTTAAGATACGCTTTGCCCTGAGACGCCAAAAATTTTTTTGTTTCCCAGACAAAATTGGCGTAGTGGCCCGGCGCATTGATTTTGCCGGTTTCATAATCTATATCGGCAATAACGTTGAGGTCAATTAGACTGTCTGAAATCGGCGTTATCAGCGTATCGGCATATTTATGCGCTTCTTCAAACAAATAGTTTTTGGTTCCGGGAGTGTCAATGACGACGGCATCGTATTCGTTAGACAGGTCGTAAATCTGATGACCGATTTTTTCCCTCTCCCCGGGAATCAGATATGTATTGGTTTCCGGCTCAAAGCGAAAGTGTTCGGGAATCGGCAGTTCAATGCCTTTGTTTTCGCAAAAGGCCTGGCGGTTTGAAATGTATTTTGACAAGCTGCCCTGACGACCGTCCAAATCAATGGTTGCAACTTTAAATCCCTCCTGCAGGAGCTTGACGCTCAGATGCATTGCCAGGGTTGATTTTCCGGTGCCGCCCTTTTCGTTGCTGATGACAATGATATGGGCTTTTTTTTGAGGCGTTTCGTTCATTGTTGGTGCTCGGCCATTGCAAGTTGCGGGTTATCGTCAGATGCGACGACTATACAAGACTGATTCGATTTTTTCAAACGATTACACGTTTTATCCGCTTCATTTTTTTCCATTCCGATTAATTTGGAGCGGTAAACAACCGCAGCACCTTTGCGCGTCGGTTCAATATCTATGTGGGCATTGGCCAGGATGGTCGATTTGGCTTTTTGTTTGACGGAGATGGCAAAGTTACGCGCCTTGGCATAGTTTGAAAATGCGCCGACCTGAACGCCCCAGGCACCGGATGCCGTTTGTACGGTTTCCTCGTCATTTTCGGAGACGGAAGAGGCATACAGCTTTTGCGGGCCGATGTTGTCGGCAAGCGCCAGTTTGGTCAGTCCTTTGTTCATCATGTCGGCGACGGTTTTGTCCCGTTTTTTGAGCGTCCTATGTCCCATGGTGACGGCAATAACGCGATGTCCGCCGCGTTCGGCGGAGGTGATAATGTTGTATCCGGCGGCGTTGGTAAAGCCGGTTTTCATGCCGTCCGCGCCTTCAAAGGTTTTGAGCAGGTGGTTATGCGTATAATAAGTGCGCCCGTTGTAAGTGAATTTTTTTGTGGAAAAAAGTTTGTAATATTGAGGAAAGTGGTGATACATCGCGGCGCCGAGCAAAGCCATGTCTCTGGCGGTGGTTTTTTGCCGGCGGTTGGGCAGGCCGGATGCGTTTTTGAAGGTTGTGTTTTTCATGCCGAGTTCGCGGGCGACTTCTGTCATGGTTTCGGCAAAGCGGGCTTCGCTGTAGCCCAGACCTTCGGCCAGAACGGTGGCACAGTCATTGGCTGATTTGACGATTAATGCCAGAATGGCGTCTTTGACGGCAATCTTTTCTCCGGGACGAAGTCCGAGTTTTGAGGGCGAACGGTTGGCCGCCGTGCGTGATACGGTCAGTTTGTCGTCCAGTTTAATCAGGCCTTTGTCAAGTGCGTTGAAAGTTATGTACAATGTCATCAGTTTGGTAAGAGAGGCAGGATAACGGAGAGAATCGGCGTTGGAGGAAGAAAGGACGGTTCCGGTTTCGGCATCTATCATAATGGAAGAGACTGAAGCTCTGGCTGTTTGTGTCCACAGTCCCAGAGTCAGGCATACTGCCGCCGCAAATTTTAAGCAACTGAATTTTCTGTCGTTTGCATTCATTTCTTTATCTCTGCTTTCAAATACCTCTGACCCAATTTCTTTAAGTTTAAGCCCAAAAAGAAAATAAATTGTTAATTTTGCGAGATTGGAAAAAATATTTCAAAGAGGCAAAGAATTTTGCTTGACTTTATGGTTGATTATATGTAGAAGTTTGTGTGTTCAACGGCGAATGTAGCTCAGTTGGTTAGAGCGCTGGTTTGTGGTACCAGATGTCGTGAGTTCGAATCTCATCATTCGCCCCATAAAAAAGCCGCCGTAAGGCGGTTTTTTTATGGTTAAGGCGAGGATAGAGATTTGAACTCACAGAAGTGAGTTTGGCCCGCCGTTTTCAGGCAGGCGGGAGCATGCCGGTCAGACGGAGTATGAGAGGTTCATCGTCAAAATTAGGGGCAAGGAGTAAAAAAGCATCATAATCAGTACACCGAAGTTAAAATAAGTTAAGCACATAAAATCCGCACGCGCAAGCGGTAGTTTTCAAAATTTCTAAAACCATAGGCTCGTCTTTGAAT
>CASFLC010000044.1 GCA_949295475.1 uncultured Pseudomonadota bacterium | reverse complement strand
CAGGAGTTCTCCGTCGTAGGGAGCTTGCATTTTTTCTTTGTCGCTGTGGTAACGGTTGATGAAAACGCTTTGGGCGGCGGCATTGCCCCAGAGTGAAATCAGGCCGTCGAGTTTTCCGCGCTGGTACTGGTTGGATATCCAGAAGGTTTTGAAGCCGGCAACATTAAAGTAATCAACGGCAGAGCCGCGGGCCTGGGATAATTTTTCATTGTTGCTGTTGATGAAGGTGAGAGCTTCCCTCAGGCTGGGCAGGGTGGCGGCATGCGGCGAGGTGACGTTGTCAAACAGGAATAATTCGTTTTTTATGCGGCTTAACAGGGGAGTGGTCTGGCGGGGGTGGTAGCCGTAAATGCTCATGCGGTCGGGGGTTTGAGATTCACCGATGACAACGACATAAGTTTGTTTTTCCGTGGCGGGAAAAATTGACTTGATGTCGGTGAAGTTAATGTCTTTTACATTTTGGCGCAGCCGGGTGACGTATTGTTCATCGTCGTAGAGTTCATAGAGTTTGTCGGCCGTGCGGAAAGCCGGAAGCTGGCTTTGGCGGGCGAAAAAAGAGAAAGCACCGGTGAAAAGTTCAATAACCAGAGCAAGGAAACAAATTTGCAGTAATGTGCGGGGATAAGGTGTTTCGTCGGGTTTTATTCCGATGAGGCCGAGGATTATCCAGGCGAGGGTGAGGCCTGAAAAAATTGTCAGCCGGGGATTCAGATAGGCGGAAACAAATTCAGCGGCTTCCTGCGAATTGGTGTAGAATAATGCGTAGTAGGCGGAAGTGTCGGGCCAGCCTTGAAACAACAGGTAATAAGCGCCGTTGAACCAGGCGGGGAGATAGAGGAAGACGGCCAGGAAGAATATGTAAAAACGAATCTGCCGCGGAAAAATCAGAATCGGCAGCAACAGAGCGGCAATCAGAACCGGGAGCATGAAATAAAGCGGCGGCTCTTTCTGAAGCTCGGCAATCAGCAGGGCCGGCAACAACCAGACTGCGGTTTTCAGCAGGTTGGTGCAGCAAAGAGAACTGAGCAGAGTTTTTAACATGTTTGTTCCGTTGTGATTATTATGTTTTATTATTGAAAAAATATCCTAAAAAATATCTTAATTTTGGCAGAGAAAAAGAAAAACGCCTTTGTTCAAAAACAAAGGCGTTTGGTTTCGCGGGGAAGCTATTCGTATAAATCCGGCAGCGGCGCTTTGGCGCGCGGCGCGGTTCGGCGTTTGCGGCTGACCTCATCAAAGGTACTGATAAAGGCTTCGCCGTCCCATTGGGAGGATTTGGACGCATACATTAAGGACGACAGATTGTCGAGAACCTGAGTAAAGCGTTCGTTTTGCGCATGGGCGGCAATGTCTTTCAGGTTTTTGATTTTGGCATCGGCGTAAAATTCTTTTGCCCAGCCGATGAGGTTGTTGCGAAGTTCTTTAAGCTGACCGCTGCGGGCGGCTTTGATGACTTCGTTCCGATAATCTCCGGCGCTGAGTTTTGTTTCCGAACGGTTTGCCCGGCGGCCGAACAACAGCCAGCTGATCCCAATGCCGAGTAAGAAGGCGGCTGAGGCCAGTCCGATATATAATCCGGGGTGAGACGCGGCGGTTTGTGGGGCAGCCGGTGAGTTTTCAGCCGGGGCTGCCTGCGACTGCGTTACCGGGGGTGTTGCTTCCGGTGTGGCGGGGGCCTGAGGTGCCGGGGCTGCCTGAGGATTAGGTGCGACCATTACGGTCATGGCCGGCAGTGTCGTGCTTTCCGGACGTCCGGTTTTGACGTTGAACCAGTTGACTTTGATTTCGGGCACAACGGTCTGTCCCGGAGCTCCGGGGATGTAGACGTTGGAAATCAGCCGGTAGGAAGCGATTTTGCCGTTTTCGTTTTTCATCTCGCTTACGGGTTTTTCGGGATACTGTTTCAGGCTGCCGCTGTCTTTGAAGCTGATGTTGGGCAGTTGATTGTCTGCCACGCCGACGGCTT
>CASFLC010000043.1 GCA_949295475.1 uncultured Pseudomonadota bacterium | reverse complement strand
TTCAAAGACGAGCCTATGGCTTTAGAAATTTTGAAAACTACCGCTTGCGCGTGCGGATTTTATGTGCTTAACTTATTTTAACTTCGGTGTACTCATTATGATACTTTTTTACTCCCTGCCCCTAATTTTGACGATGAACCCCTGATACAAAAAAAAGCGCCGAAGGGCGCATTTTTGGAGCAGGCAACGGGAATCGAACCCGCATCCTAAGCTTGGGAAGCTCACGTTCTGCCATTGAACTATGCCTGCAACGGAACAAGAAATAAAACAAAAAAGTTCAAGATGCAAGTTTTTTTTGGCTCACTGGGAAATATTAACAACAAAACACAATCCGAAATGACAAAGGAATTAGACAAAACTAAGGTTCTATAAAAAAATATTTCAGAATTAATATATTATATGCGGCAGTCAAACAAAATTATTATTAATAACCAGCAGGAAAAACTGGACAAAGTCTGATAAAAAAGGTATACTATTTATATAAAACAATTTTCTAGGAGAGAAAATATGGAAAAAGCACAGAATACCGAATCCTTGCCGTCCCCCCGCATTGTCGAAGATTTTAAAAAACATCTGGAACAAAAGCCGGAAAGTAATTTTGTCAAACTCTCCGGAGACAAACAACGTGCTTTGCTTAATGAAGCCAGTCTTCAGGTTCGCGGCTATCAGATGTCGGAAACTTACGGAGATTGGGCGGCTGACGACAAGAATGCCCGGCTTTTGCTGACGGCTTTTTGTGAACATTATGCGGCTGATCCGGCAAAAATTGAACAGTTGACCATTCAGGACAGCGAACACAATTACAAAAGGCCGATGGCGCAGGATAAAGAAGCTTATTATCAAAACACCGCCCGCAGCATTGCCAAAAGCATTGACGCCGGTTATCATGAAAAAAGTTACAAATTCACCCGTCCGAACGCCAAATGGAGTCATCAGGCTTTCATGGCAAAAAAAGTTTACGACCGGTAAAACCTTCAAATACAACCGCCTTAAGGCGGTTGTATTTTTTAGCTTAGCACACGGATTGACAAATTTTTATCCGGACATTAATATTGGGTTAACAAAAGTATTATTAACCCAATAATTAAAAATATGAAAAACAGAATTTATCTTGTTCCCGCTGGAAATGATTGTCTGCTTCCCTCGCAAACGGAAGCTATTGCCTTTTTTGCGCAAAACAACATCTTCGGCAACGTCAAATTTGGAATTTTACATAAGGAAAATTCCTACGAAGGCATCATTGGCTGGGGGTGCGTCAATGGCAATTCAGCTTGTTTTTGCCCGGCATTTGACCAGGGACCGAAATTGGAAAACGGCTTGTTTTTGTTCAACCCGATTGAAACGGGAGAGACCTTTCTTTATGGCAGAATTCCGTATACCATCGTGCGGCAAACGCCGTTAGGACAGACTGTCCGCAAATACGAGGTGATTAATCACCAGTCTCTGGCTGCGGACATCAGCACAATGCTGGAGTATCCAACGTTGGACTTCCGCTTGTGCAAAGTCTACGCCATCGGCCGGAAGAAAAACTTCATATCTGTTTTATGGAGCGGATACAACGCCGAACAAAATCAACTGGTGCTTTTACCGGCGTTTGAAGAAGACCGCGGCGTTTTAGCGAAATATACACCGCTGGACCTTGCGCGTGAACTGATTGAGCCCGGTGAAAATTTTGTTCATCACAACTGCGGCTGGAGGGTTGCGGAAGATGAAAATAAGCAGCTGTTTTTTTACCGGACGATGTCCGTATAAGAAACAATCAAAAGAAGGAGGCTGTTCGGCCTCCTTTTTTTATTATCAAACCAAGCTGTCAGTTGACACCGTTGGTATAAACGTCTTCAGCTTCATCCCAGCGGTCGGAAGCTCTGTCTTTAAGTCTTCCGGCAGCATCGCCCAGATTGGAAACCTGCTCCGATACGGCGCTTTCGCCGCCGGCATACTCTGATTTAACGCGTTCCCACTGCTCTTGCGGACTGATGCCGAAAACCAGCCAGACCACCAACACGCCGACAGCGATTAAACCGATAATATACAACAAAGCTTTCATTTTTGCCTCCCTGCTCACAGATTATTAACAAAAGTACTGAGGACACGCACGCCGAAACCGGTGGCTCCTTTGGGGCACAGCGGCGTTCCCTTTGTTTCATCGTCAACGCCCGCAATATCCAGATGAGCCCATCTGTTGCCTTTTTTCACAAACCGTTGCAAAAAGCAGGCCGCCGTGATGCTACGGGCATTGGCGCCGCCGATATTATTCATATCGGCAATATCGGAATTAATCATCTTGTCATAGCCATCGCCCACCGGCAGCCGCCATAATCTTTCGCCGCTGGCATCTCCGGCTTTTATCAGAGCCGCGGCCAGTTTGTCGTCATTGGCAAACACGCCGGCATATTGGTCGCCGAGCGCCCGCATGACCGCGCCGGTCAGCGTTGCAATGTCGATAATGGTTTTGACCGGATAATTCTCCTGCAGATACCACATGCAGTCTGCCAGCACCAACCGGCCTTCGGCGTCGGTATTCAAAATTTCGACCGTCTGCCCGGACATTGAGGTCACCACATCGCCCGGACGAGTCGGATCTGCCGCCGGCATATTTTCCACCAATCCGACAATTCCCACCGCGTTGCATGGCGCATTATACAGCGCCATGGCTTTCAGGGTGGCGACCACGGCAGCGGCGCCGGTCATATCCCGTTTCATATTCCACATGCCGTTTTCCGGCTTCAGGGAAATTCCGCCGGAATCAAAGGTAACGCCCTTGCCGACCAAACCGCAGTCAAACGCCTCCTGTTCCGGCCGTCCTTTCCAGCGAATAACCGCAACTCTCGGTTCGTTAACGGAGCCTTGCGCTACGGAAAGCAGCAGATTAAATTCTTTTTCCTTTAATTGTTTGGCATCCAGAATATCAATTTCAAGCCCCAGATAGGACAGCCGTCTGATATCGTCGGCAAACACTTCCGGCGTCAGATAGTTGGCCGGTTCGTTGCACAAATCGCGGGCATAGCGGACGGCATTGCCCAGCGCGGCAAAATAGCGAAAATCCTCACTGACTTTTTTGGGCTGCGGCACCTTAAAGATAACCTGCTCCAAATTCGGATATTCGTCTTGTTTTTTCCGGGTAAAATACTTATCAAAGCGGTAGGAACCTATCATCAGACCGAAGGCGACGTTATGGGCGATTTCCTCCGGGCTGAGCCGGCAACCTTTAATTTCTTCCACATAAAAGCAGGCGACCGCGTCCTTAAACAGCTTTTTGGCCAAAGCGCCGCCCAGCATCTGCAAATCCAAAGCCTCCGGCTTTTCGCCCAGACCGGCGACAATAATTTTGCCGGTTGAGCCGAACACCTCGACAAAGCTGCCTTTTTTGCCGCTGAAACCGGCCTGCTGAACAGCTTTTTTCACCAGTTTGATTTCGTCTTTTGCAAGAAACTTGCTGTCAACCTTGGCTTTTTCGGCCAACCCGATGATTTTCACGGCTTTGGAACCGATTTTTCCGTCAGTAAAAATAACTTCGAGCATACACTTTACTCCGCTTAAACAATTTTTGCTGCGTTTAATATAAACCCTTTTTTTTCAAAAAAACAAATTTTCTTGATTTTCTCCACAAACCGCGCCGACTTATCCTCAGGGCATTTTTTTATATCGACAAAAGCAGGGCGCAAAATCTATAACAGAATACGAAAGGAGGGCAAATGAGCGAACAGAGGTTTTTACCTTACCGGGAACCCCGGCCCCGCATTTCGTGGCCGTCAAGACTAAAAGCGGAAGAACACTTCACCCGCGCCATTCACCGGAAACTCAACGCGCTCTGCAACGCCCAGCTCAAAATCAAATCACCGTCCTCCACCAAAAAACAACGCCGAACCAGCCAAAAAACCGTCAAACTTCTAACCCTTGAACTCAATTACCTTCTCCGCTCCACCGGCTTAAAAATAGAAGATAACCCGCCGCCCAAAGTCACCAAAGAAGAAAGCCTCCTCATCCGATTCGACTTTGAAGGCCGCACCCCCCCCCTCAAAGAAACGGATTTGTCCCCGGCCTACCGCCAGGCCCTGCAAAAACACCAATACCTGCGAACGTTTACTCATTTTCTTTCTCCCCTGTACCACCACGCCCCCGCGCAATATAATTTAGACGCCGTACCCTTCTGGCAGACCATGAAGCGTTTTGAAAGCTTCCGCCGCGCCGCACCGTTTATTCAACGGGAGCTGGCCGCTGTCAATTTTCCGCCCCGCCAGCTTCAACAGCTCAATTACTACGACCTGAATCACCTGCTGCTGACCGCTTCAATACACGAAAAGCGTCATTTAATTCCGTCGCGAAGACGCGAAAACATCAAAATGTTCATTGCCTGCTACGAACCGGAATTCGTCCGCGTCATGCGGTTGCTCAAATATTCGGACCGGGAGATTCTTCGCCACATCAACCTCATGAAAAACGGCCGCCTTGACGAGACAATGGACGCTCACCACAAAAACAACGTCAAAGACAGCCGCAATTTTGCAAACATCTCCGATGCCAACGCGTTTTCCAACATGATGATAACCTTTGTCAGCCCGCTGCATCGCAGCCTTCACCGGCCGTTTCAGTTAAAAGTAGATTCGTCGGTTACATTTATGGGCGGATACGATTCGCTTTTGCAAATCCGGCGAGACCCGGAAAGAGAACGGCGCTATCAGGAACAACAGGCACTGCAAAACCGGCCGCGCCCGGCCAAACGCAGTCCGCTGAGCTTTTTGATATCGGCCCGTAGCGCACAAACTTACAATTGACAAAACCGCCTTCCCGGTGCTAATAAAGAGGCAAAATCGACTCACAAACAAAGAAGGCGCAAATGGACAACATTTATCCCGGCACACCCGAAAACATCGGCAAAGCGGCCGACGTCATCCGCAACAGCGGGCTGGTGGCTTTTCCGACCGACACGGTTTACGGCCTGGGAGCCAACGTTTACCTTCCGTCGGCGGTAGCCGGAATTTTTGCAGCCAAAGAACGTCCGTTGTTTGACCCGCTGATATCGCATATTGCCGACATTGATTTTTTGCCGGAATATGCGCAAACAGACCAACGCGTCATGGATTTGGCGCGGCATTTTTGGCCGGGACCGCTGACCTTTGTTCTCAAACGAAAAGATGAGGACCACCGGCTGGATCTGGTCTGTTCCGGGCTTCCCAACATTGCGGTCCGCATGCCCAATCATCCTTTGGCACTGAAACTTATCCGGGCGTCGGGCGTACCGATTGCCGCCCCGTCGGCCAACCGATTCAAAACGGTTTCGCCCACCTGCGCCCAACATGTCAAAGACAGCCTCGGCAACCGGGTAAACATGATTCTGGACGGCGGTCCCTGCCGTATCGGTGTAGAAACCACCATTTTGGATCTGACCACCAAAGAAATGGTCATTTTGCGCGCCGGAGGCCTGCCCAAAGAAGCGATTGAAGCCTACACGGGAGAAAAAGTAATTTTGTCACAAGGCACGCCTGACAAACCCTCGGCCCCCGGACAACTGCTCAAACACTATGCGCCCCGGCTGCCGATGAGGATTAACGTGGCGGAAGAAGACGTCCGCGCCGACGAGTTTTTTATTGGTTTCGGTCCGGTAAAAAAAGCGCGGCTCAACCTCAGTCCCGCGGGCGATTTGCAAGAAGCCGCGGCCAATCTTTTTGCCTTTATGCGCGAGGCGGAAAAGCACGACGAATTTAAGGGAATTGCCATGTCGCCGATTCCTCAAAGCGGATTGGGGCTGGCCATCAACGACCGCATCCGCCGCGCATCTTATCAGGACAAATAAGCGAACCTCCCCGGTGCCGGAGAAGTAAAACGGGCAGACGTTTCGGCAAACAATTCTCGCTGCAAACAGGTCAATACAGATTATGCAACCATAAATTAATCTGCCGTCAAACAAACATAATCACCGAAAGACTGTATTGACATTTCTAAATTTTAATGCTATATATTCAAACAGATAGGATGACTATAAAATACATTAAGCGTTTTCACGCAGGAGTTTCTCTGGTTGTATTTGCTGTCATCCTTTATCGTTTTAAAATTCCAAGTTTCTTCCCTTTTAAGTATTTTTCATTAAAGGAATCTATCTTTTTTAATTCTTTTAACAACTTGCGAGCACCTAAATCTCCAATTATACGATATATCAAATTATGCACTTTCTCTGGTCGATTCTCGTCTGACACAACAAGCAACGAACCATAATGAAAAACCTTGTTTCGGTACATCCTAATTCGGTTTAGTTTATTAAAAATTCTTGACAGCACATTAATATCTTTACAACCATCAAAAATCTCCTGCAGTATTTGAGGATGTTTCTTCCAAATAATATCATTATAAGCTGGCAAAAACAAATATACCCAAAAGCCTAAATTTAATTCAGATATGATGTGATTTTTATCATCTGAACTTTTTTTGGTATCTTTCATATGAGCAAGAGCGCTTTTCATATTATCCTGATTTCTGCCGATAATATACTCACCTTTAAAAATCCAATCTTCGCCAAGATATTTTGAAAATACTTTATCAATCTTATTTCGCAAAATAATTTCAAAATATGACAATGAGGAATAAAAGGACTCTGCCAGCTCACAATTATATAAATGACAAGCGACAGCATTTTCTTTGCTGATATCTTTATATTTCGCCAACCGCTTTTCTGATAATAAATTTGCTATTTCATCCATATTATTCAGAGCCCTTATAAATTAACATACTGTAATAGTACATTATTAAAATAAAACGAATTTTCCGTAAATTTTCAAGACAAATTAATAAGGCAGACGTTTCGGCAAATTCCGTAAACAGACAAAAAATTTGCCGTTTGAGGCTTTTTACACACCTCTGGTTAACCTGAAAAAGCTAAGACACACCGAACCGCCATACTAAGCAACTTAGTAGAAGTACTAACGGCACCGGACCCCAACTGGACACGCCATGCAGTAGTGCCATCGCGCTGGGTAGACGACCAGTTAATCAACAAATACTGCCCGTTTTGTCTTAACACCCGCCTTCTGCGGTTGTCGACAGTCCTTTTTCAAAAATTAAACCTGCACACTCCAGACGGCCGTAACCGAATAGATTCCGGCAAAACGTCTGCCCGCGCCAAACTTACTCCCCGACGCCGGGAGATAAAACGGGCAGACGTTTCGGCAAATTCCGTAAACAGATAAAAAATTTGCCGTTTGAGGCTTTTTACACGCCTCTGGTTAACCTGA
>CASFLC010000042.1 GCA_949295475.1 uncultured Pseudomonadota bacterium | reverse complement strand
TATTTGCATAGACTGGACGAAACCAGGCAGCGCCTGGAGGCAGTGGCAGCGCCACGGGCATAACTGGCTGCCGGAGAGCCGCCGGTGGCAATACCTAAGCGGAGGTGGAGAGGTTTCCGCTTTTTTGTGGGTGGGGTCTGCGTTGAAGAAATAATCTTTAGGCTTTTCGTATCCGGTAACGGTTGGAGGTGATTATAAATCTATGCAGCGGGTTTTGGGGTTGTAGCGCAGGCTCAATTTGCCTTTGCGGAGTTCAACCGCTTTTTGCCCAAAGATTTCGTTGCGCCAGCCTTTTAAAATCGGATTGTTGTCGTCATCTTCAAAATTACTGAAATTTTTAAGATCTTCGTCCGAAGCAATCAGGCGGGCGACAACCCCTTCTTGCTGGCTGGTGATTTTGAGCAGAAGTTTTAGAAGTTCCAATAACGAAGTGTTGTTTCCTATAAGAGATTTATAAGGCGGCGGGGTGACATATTTGTTTTCGGGAATGCTCTCAAATTTTTTGATGACATCAATGATTTCTTTGCCTAATCGTCCGCCGGCAATGTCTTTGCGTAAATTATGGATACGGCTGAGTTCTTCCTGAGTGTGCGGACACATGGAAGCAATGGTGAGCAGCATTTCGTCTTTGATATAGCTTTGACGGGGCGTGTTTTTTAGCTGAGAGCGGCGTTCGCGCCAGGCGGCAAGTTCCCGCAGCAGCGTGAGATATCGCGCGCTGTGAGAGCGGTGCCGAATCCGCATCCAGGCGTTTTCCGGCTTGACTTCATAAGTTTCGGGAGAAGTGAGAACGGCAATTTCCTCATCGGCCCAATGTTCGCGTTTCAGGTCTTTGAGTTTTTGGCGCAAATGTTCGTAAATGTGCACCAGGTGCGTTACATCGGCCAGAGCATATTCAAGCTGTGTTTCGTTAAGCGGGCGCAGGCTCCAGTCGGACAAACGGCTTGATTTGTCCAGAGAAATATTGAGAATGGACTTGACCAGGCTGTCGTAACTGGCTGATTCTCCGTAGCCGGTTACCATGCCGGCAATCTGGGTATCAAATACGGGAACCGGAATTTTGCCGCTGAGGTTGTAAATGATTTCGATATCCTGACGTCCGGAATGAAAAACTTTGGTGACTTTGGGATTTTGCATCAGTTCAAAAAAAGGTGTCAGGCTGAGGTTTGGCGCCAAAGGGTCAACAATGGCGCATTCTCCGGGGGAACCGATTTGAATCAGGCATAGTTTTGAATAGTAGGTATGTTCGCGCAAAAATTCCAAATCAACGGTTATAAAATTGTATTTGCTCCAATTTTCACAACTGGCCTGCAGGTCTGTTGTATTTGTTATTACTTTCATTTGTTTAACCCGGTTATCAAAAAATTTGCTCCCAAGATAAACAGATAAACTTAATATTCATTTAATTCCCGTGAGAAATTTTTAATTTTGCCGCCGTTAAAATAAAAAATTGACAAAATTAGAAAAAGTGTTATCTTGGCGGCATCCAGTTATCATTATTAAATAATCTTAAAAATTTATTTTTAGCTATGAACGCAAAATTTTTTCTTTTGAACGCTTTTGCGCAGGAAGATTTTCTGCAAAAGTTGGAGAACACTGTCAGACCGTTGAACATTTCCGTGCGGATTTGTCCGGCGATAGTGGTCGACGGAAAGTCGGATAATCAATGTGTTGGAGCGTTTGTCACTGTGGATGGGATGCTTCCGGAGGTTATGCGTGCCGTTGCCGTGCTGAAAGCGCAAAGCGGTGCTCAACAAGTCTTCGTTTCTGCCATGCGGGAAAATCTTCCGTCCGAGTTTCAGTACGGGCGGATGGGATTTTGTAATTTGTCCGGTTTGAAAGAAAACGGGGGCAAAGAAGAAACGGCTCAAAAACTTCGGTTGGCCGCGGTTGATTTGTATGAACGACAGCGGATAAACCTGACATTTTGCGTGTTTGAAGACGAAGGCGATGTCAGAGTATGGAGTTTGTCGGCCTGGTTTGACAATCCCAATTATCATGCCTGGCAGCTTTACAGCGGAAAAACAGCCGCATTGGTCGGTTGTCCGCTGATTTTTAAGAGCACGTTTGTTAACGTGGTCTGAGTAAAAAATTGTTGTTTGAGCTTAACGTCCGGAAATTATCCGGACGTTTTTTTGCGCGGAGCGGCAGATTAGGGTTGCTTTTGTGCGGATTTGGGAATAAAAAGAGAAAGCCCTGAGGGGTTTGGAAGAAAGTTTTTAGATTGATTGAGGTTTAATATGCAGAGCTATCGTACTCATACTTGTGGCGAACTGAGAATTATTGACGTCGGCAAGACAGTCAAACTCGGCGGCTGGATTCATCGCAAACGCAATCTGGGCAATTTGTGCTTTGTGGATTTGCGGGATCATTACGGAATTACGCAGTGTGTGGTTGACAGTTCCTCGGATTTGTTTGAACAACTTGAGGCTCTGCGCGTCGAATCGGTTATCGGCGTTGCCGGAAAAGTGGTTGCCCGGGAAAGCGTTAATAAAAATATGCCGACCGGCGATATTGAAATTAAGGCTGAAAAAATCGAAGTCTATTCGGAAGCGGAGGTTTTGCCTTTTCAGGTGGCAATTGAAGACGATGCACCGGAGGAACTGCGTCTGAAATACCGTTTTTTGGATTTGCGCAAGGAGCGGATTCATCAGAATATTCTGTTACGTTCGGCGGTTATTCAACGTTCGCGCGAGTTAATGCGAGAGCAGGGATTTACCGAATATCAGACGCCGATTTTGACAGCTTCTTCTCCGGAAGGTGCCCGCGACTTTTTGGTGCCGTCACGTTTGAATCCGGGAAAATTTTATGCGCTTCCGCAAGCGCCGCAACAGTTTAAGCAGCTGCTGATGGTTTCCGGTTTTGACCGCTATTTCCAGATAGCGCCGTGCTTCAGAGATGAAGATCCGCGCGCGGACCGGTCGCCCGGCGAGTTTTATCAGATGGATATGGAAATGAGTTTTGCCACCCAGGAAGATGTTTTTGGCGTTATAGAGCACACGCTGGGCGCAATTTTTAATGAATTTTCCAACGGCAAAAAAGTTGATCAGGCGCCGTATGTTCATATTCCGTTCCGCGAGGCGATGCAGAAGTACGGTTCCGATAAGCCGGATTTGAGAAATCCGCTGGTTTGGCAGGATGCAACCGGTTTTTTCGGCAGCAGCGGGTTCGGTGTTTATGACGGACTGGTCAAAGAAGGCAAAACGGTTAAAGGCATGGTTGTCGACGGAATCGGCGATAGGCCTCGTTCTTTCTTTGATAAGCTGGATGCTTTTGCCAAAGAAGAAGGCATGGGCGGAATGGCTTATGTTGCTTTGTCTGCCGCCGGTCCCAAAGGAATCGCCCGATTTCTGAGCGAGGAACAGATTGAAATTTTGAAAAAACAGTACGCTCTCAAAGACGGCGGCGCGATTTTGTTTGTTGTCGGCAAGGGAATGAAATTTGATAAGTTCAGCGGCCGGCTGCGCAATAAGGTCGGTGAGGAATTGGGGCTGATTGATGAAAAATCTTTCAAAATGTGCTGGATTGTCGATTTTCCGTTTTATGAGGAGAATGAGGAAACCGGCGCGGTTGAATTTTCGCACAATCCCTTCTCCATGCCTCAGGGCGGCATGGAGGCCCTGCTGAACAAGCAGCCGTTGGATATTCTGGCTTATCAATATGATTTTGTCTGCAACGGCGTCGAACTGCTGTCCGGCGCGGTTCGCAATCATAAGCCGGAAATCATGTACAAGGCTTTTGAAATTGCCGGATATGACCACAGTGTGGTTGATAATAAGTTTGGCGGAATGATCAGCGCTTTTAAATTCGGGGCGCCGCCGCACGCGGGATCGGCCTACGGTGTTGATCGTCTGGTGATGTTGCTGCTGGACGAACCGATTATACGCGATGTGATTTTGTTCCCGCTGAACGGCAAGGCTCAGGATTTGATGATGCAGGCTCCCAATACCGTAACGGCGCAGCAGTTAAAAGAATTGCATATTGCCGTTGTCGAAGATAAAAAATAGTGGGTGACGTGAAAAATGCCGGAATGTTTGTTCCGGCATTTTTGGTTTTAAACAAATATTGAGGTTTTGTGTTTTAATCTCATTGAAAAATAAATCTCCGCATGATATAGTAGACAAAAATGACGGAAACAAAAAGATGAAGCAACTGCGCTTAAATAACACTAAGTATAATTCAAAAGGAAAGGGATTTACACCGAAAAATCCGGCCAAGAATGTTTTTGTTTCCAAAAAAAATCCGGAAGAAGACGTTTCCAAGTATGATTTTGACGCTATGCTGCAAGGCAGCCGCAGAGATTGCGCGGAGCTGGAAGCGGCCATTGAAGTTTATGAAATCATGCGAGCTATCCCGGAGCAGATTCACGAGGGTGCGGATTTGCTCAAATTGTTGGAAGAACGCGATTCATATCTGGATAAGGTGCGTTTTGCCGAGGAATCCGAGGTAAAAGTTATTTCTTTGACCCAAAGGCTGAAGGGGAAAAATCTGCTGGCAGAAATTTCTGACGGTTTGAAAAAAGAAATTGCTTCGGTGAAGACGCTGCAACAGGCAGAGACCCTGCAAAAAAAATATCTGGACCGTCACGGACTTGAGTTTCGGACAATGGATTATCAGAAACCGCCGTCTTATGACGAGCGGCGGGTGAAGCGGGCCGAGTTTAACAGCGGTATCAATAAGCCGCTGAAACGGAATTTATCTGCCGGGTATGCCGATTTTAAAGAAAACGGCGGCGGGGAGACGTTTGGGCCTGCTGATTACCAGATGGAGGATTATCCGGCGTGGCAGATGTTGTCGGCTTATCCGAATTTTGAACGCAAAAAAGACGAATTTGCCGCCGCTTTGGCTTACGTCAAGGTACCGCCGCAGCTGGCCGCTCAGATGAACGTATTCGATTTTGAAGACGTTATGTTTTCTTATCATGAGGACTGCAGGGGCGATGCGGGGTTGAATTATGTGCATTTGTTTGAGGGATCGCGGGAGTTTACCCTTAAAACCTTTATTAAAAATCACGGAGAAGAATTTCGGGAAATTTTGAAGAAAATGCGGGTCGAGCCGGAAAATGCCGAAAGGGCCGCCGCTTTGATGCAAAAGGGGCGTTTGCCGGTTATTCCGCTTCCGGACGGCAAAGTGCTGCGGGGAACGGTGCATCATCTGCATGCGATTTATGATTCGGCGGCGTTGGGAATTTCTCAAAACGGTCCGAAAGACGTTAATGATGCGGACAATCATGTGATTATTTTTGAGGTTTATCATCCCCGTTCCAAAAACGAACAGCCGGCGAAGCTTTCGAAAAGCTGGGACGAACTGGCGGAAGACAATGAGTTGACGGTTGCTTCGGAAGGTGTTGACTGGCTGCGGCTGGCCAATGACGCGGACGCCAAAAGGGAATACATAAAGAAACTGACCAAGGAGAACGGGCCGGCGCTTTTGTCGGCGATGCAGGCTCTCGGATTTGATAATCAGGAAATTGTCCGGGTGGTGCGTCCGATGCTTGAAGCAGGCGAAATGGAAGCGGCGGTTTTACCGAACGGTTCTCCGGTCGGACTAAATCTGGTAAGAATCGGCGGCGGAGCGGTGCTGCGCTTCGGAATGATGGAACAGGATATGTCTTTGGCAGATATTCATCACGGAATCTTTCACGGCAACAGTCAGCGTCCGGTTTATGAAGAATCCGGCGGTCAGAAGATTGTTCCGGCAGAAAACGATCGGGCCGGAGAAGGCTTTGTGCATGAAAAAGGCGCCTATGCCCTTGAGGGAGGAGAATGCCGCAAGGTGATTAAACGGATTATGGCCAAATCGCGCAAAGTGACGCAGGACAACGGAGAAGTTTTTGAAACGCATCCGATGTGCTATGTCGGCAGTTTGGATAATGTCATTATGTTTTCTCCGGCAGACAGGTTGGATGTGGAACATCGTTATGACCGGCAATACCGGCAGCAGGGCCGTCCGGTTCGGCAGGCTAATTACGAGGCGAGAGGACGAATATGAAAAAATTGGCAGAAATACTGGCCGACAGCGGTGATTTTGATTATGGCGGCGGCATTGATAAAAAAGAAATCATTTTGTATAACCGTCGGCTTGATGAGGCCGGGTTTGTCCGCATTCCTGCTGATTTTGCGGCATTGCTTGAGCAATTTAACGGCATTTACGGTGACGGCGCCGAGATTTATGCTTTGAATCCGCCGACGGCAATGTTTAATGATTTGCTGCAGAAAAATTTTGAGTTTGATTTGCCGGATAAACAGAATAACCTGCTGATTGGCGAATCTGAGGATTTTTTGCTGTTTTATAATCGGGAAGAAAATCTTTATGCGCTGGCAGACCGGGAAGACGGTATTGTCGAATTTGAAAGCGCCGGGCTTGAGGAGGCCGCTGCCGCTTTGCTGAAAGTGTAGTTTCGTAACGGATTTTTGACGGCTTTGTTGTTCTGTCAAAGCGAAATATTTTAATTGACATTCCGCAGATGCTCGTATATAAAAACTTCAAAATGCGCCGACTTAGCTCAGTTGGTAGAGCTACTGATTTGTAATCAGTGGGTCGGGGGTTCAAGTCCCTCAGTCGGCACCAGCTTTTAGACCTCCCGTTGCGGAGGCTTTTATTGTAACAAGAAAACTACCGGCTAGGCCGGTAGTTCCAAAGAGCTTATAGCTTTGCAGATAAAAAACTCCTTTGCTTTGGTTCATCGTCAAAATTAGGGGCAAGGAGTAAAAAAGCATCATAATCAGTACACCGAAGTTAAAATAAGTTAAGCACATAAAATCCGCACGCGCAAGCGGTAGTTTTCAAAATTTCTA
>CASFLC010000041.1 GCA_949295475.1 uncultured Pseudomonadota bacterium | reverse complement strand
TTCAAAGACGAGCCTATGGCTTTAGAAATTTTGAAAACTACCGCTTGCGCGTGCGGATTTTATGTGCTTAACTTATTTTAACTTCGGTGTACTCATTATGATACTTTTTTACTCCCTGCCCCTAATTTTGACGATGAACCCGATGAACCCGATGAACCAATACAAAAAAATCTCTGCATTTCTGCAGAGATTTCATTCATTGGTGAGCGCGTCGGGATTCGAACCCGAGACCCTTTGATTAAAAGTCAAATGCTCTACCAGCTGAGCTACGCACCCTTAAACAATGAGGCATGTATAGAAGATAAATCCGGTGAAGTCAATAAAAAAAATTAAAAAAATAAAAAATTTTGAAATTGTAGTATATTTGTTAATAATTATGTGCTAACATCAACTCAAAATCGGACGTGTTTATATCGTTAAGAGGTTGAAATGACTGGAATAAAATCCGAACACGAAGGCAGATATGATATTCTGCAAAACAGTGAAGGCGAAATTTTGATTATGATAAAGCAACGTCGCGGCGGGCCGGAAAATCCGCGCTTTGTATATGACGGCGGCAATCAGGCGCTGCTTTACCGGAGTCGGGAAAGTGCGGTTTTGCTGGGGGATATTGCCGAAGAGGCGCACAACCCGCTGAAAGCCGTTGACGAGGTGTTGGTTGCCGAGCTTGATGGTGAGGAAGTTGCCCGCGAATACATGGTGCCCGTTCGCATCGTCAGGGATGTAAGCGCCCTGTTGTAGTATTTATGCACATTCTCTGCTGTAATCTTTTAATAAGGGCTTTAAATGCCCTTATTTTTTGTTATATTGGCTCTGAATAAAACAGGAAATGACAGATGATTTCTCAGTTGTTTTTCAGTCTGATAGCCATTGCCTTGCTGGCGTTGCTTGTCGTGCAGGGGCGGCGTCGGCGGATATGGTCTTTTTTGCTGCTGGCGGCCTGCGGCTTTTTGATGTATGAACTGCTGCTTTCCTTCCGGGAAGATGCGTTCAGTTCCTTTGTTTATCAGTGGGGCGGTTTCCAAAATCTGCAATTCAGCCTTCATCTTTCGGGAACCCCTGAAATTGATAAGATTCTTTTGTCGTTATTGGGAAGCGCCGTCGGGCTGGTCTATCTTAATTCCGTTTATTGGGGCGAGAATCATAAGCTGACGGTCAATACGGCAGTTTTGCTGAATGTGGCGGCTTTTATACTTCTGCTGTGTTCCAAAGATTTTGTGCAGCTGATGGTGGGCAGCAGCTGCTTGGCCATTTTGGGGTTTTACCTGATTCCCGACATGGAGAGCAAACGCAAGTTTATTTTTTACGGATTTTTGTCCGAAATGGCGTTGTTTACGGCTCTGGCGGTGGTTTATGAAGTAATCCCTTCAATGAATTTGCAGGATATGGAGCAATTTTCGACTATCGGCCGGCATAAGGACTTGGTGGCGCTGCTGATTTTGTTGTGTGTTTTTTGCCAGGCCGGAATGCTGGGGTTTCAAAACCATATTTTGGATTTGCAGACGCTGACGTTTAACCGGATAATGATATTCTGTCTGACTTCGCTGCCGTTGTCGTCGCTTGTCATTTTTACGAAACTCCGGCCGCTTTTGGTTGCCTCGCAGTATACGGAACCGGTTTTGAGTATTTGGCTGGCGGCTGCGGCGGCATGGTGCCTGGTGGCCATGTTGCTGACCGATAGCCTGAAAGCTGCAGCTATCTATTTGAATTTACTTTTTTATGCGTTTTCATTGGCTTTTTTAGGCGTCTGTCCGGACGGATTAGACCGTGTAATAAACTTTTTCCCGGCAGCGCTTCTGCTCAATATTCTGTTGATGATGGTGAATAACGCCGCCTCCAATGAGTTGTATGTTTCCCGTCTTGGCGGCTTGGCGCGGCATATTCGGTTTACGTTTGTCTTGTCCTTGGCAGGAGTTGCCGCCTTTATCGGAAGCTTTTTGAATGTTCCAGCCGTGGCAGAAAAAATTGCGTTTATATATTTGGCGGTCGTGCTGACCGGGCTTTCTTCAATAATGTCCAGGGTTTTTCTGGGTAAGGCCAATGCCGATGACAAGGTGATGGCACTTTTAAAAAATCCGTCGCCGTTGTATTGGCTGCCTCTGATTGGCGTGTTTGTCTGGCTGGGTTGGGAGTATCCATTCTGGCGGAATAAAATGTTTTATGCCTTTTTCGGCGCATTTATTCTGCTGCTTCTGATTGCGCCGTTTCGTTTTTGCGGCCGCTGGTCTGATGATGAAGATGTTCAGGAAGCGGACTGGTTCAATGATTTGTATCAGATTGTCATTTTGGCGCCGTTAAGGCTTTTGGGACGAGTCCTGTGGGTTTTGGTCGATTTTATCGTGATTGAGCGCAGCATTATAGGTACTGTCGCCCAGACGTCGGATTTTCTGGTGTCTGGCCTGCAAAAACTCCAGGGGAGCGTCCGACAGAGCTATTTGTTGATGATTGCGCTGGGATTGGCTGTCCTGCTGCTGAATATGGGATATGAATATTATGAATAGTCCGCTCGCACTTTTATCGCTGATTGTGGCGCTGCCGTTATTCGGGGTGTTCTTCGCATTGACTTCCAAGGACGATGCCGACAAACCTGGACGTAACGCTTTTAATGTCTGCGTTTTTACGCTTTTGGCAAACATTGTGCTGATTTGGCGTATCTTTATGATTTTGGACGAAGAAAGCGGTTCTTTGCAGCTGATAGAGAGGTTTCGCTGGCTGGCCAATCCCGAAATTAATATTATGTTCGGAGTGGATACGTTTTCTTTGCTGTTGATACTGGCGGTGCATCTGTCCGTTTTAGCCGGTCTGGCTGGGGTGCGCCGCAATATTGTCAAACAAAAGTCGCTGATGGTGTTTACGCTGCTGTTTTTGAGTATGGCGACCGGATTTTTTGTGGCGGCGGACATCTTTTCTTTTTATATTTTCTTCGAAGCGATGCTGATACCGCTGTTTATGATTGTCGGCATTTTCGGAGAGGTCAAAAAACAGGGAACCGTCTATCGTTTTTTTCTCTATAATTTTTTGGGGGCAATCATTTTGTTTAGCGCCGTCATGTTGATTTATCACATGCACGGCAGTGTTACTCTTGAGGAAATCGCCGGACTGAAATGGACCCGCCGGCTGGATGTTTATATCTGGGGGGCGGTCTTCCTGGCCTTTTTGTCCCGTATTCCCGTTTGGCCGTTTCACTTTTGGATATCATCGGTCTGCGCCGGATTGCGCAATCCGCTGGCTTTTATCGTTACGGCGCTGCTGCCTCTGACCGGAATATACGGTTTCATCCGTTTTTTGCCGGAGCCGGTGCCTTTCCCTCTGAATGTTTTTGTGGACTGGATAAGCATTATCGGCATCGTGACCATGCTGTTTATTGCGCTTATCGGTTTTATCAACAAAGATTCTCAATACAAGATTTTTTCTTACATCACGGTCTATTACATCTTATACTTGCTCGGGGCGTTTAGCGGTGACGAGATGGTTTTGCTGAACATCGGTTTTTCCTTGTTTAGCTTTATGTTGATTTTCTCATCGCTGGAAACGCTGTTGACGCATATTCTCCGAAAAGAAGAGCAGGAAGATATCCGGTCGTCCGGCTTTTTATGCAAAACGAAGCGGCTGTCGTTTGCCTGCTCTTATCTGACAATCGCGGCGGTAGGCATGCCGCTGTCGGCGATTTTCATCAACAATTTTTTCATCTTGTCCAAGCTGCTGGCCTCAAATGTCAAAATGGGCATGGTTCTGATTTTTTCTCTGGTCATGGTCGGCTGCACGCTGCTTCAGGAGTTATTCCGGCTCAAAACGGACAATCCGGCTTGCCGGGCTGACCGAAACGACGACATCTCGTTTCCGGTTTTTGCCTTTTTTATATTCATCATGTTTATTTTGCTGATGTCGTTTATTAATCCGTTATGGTTTGTCATTGACGAGTAGGGGGCTTTATGCTGCAGAATTGGCTGTTTTTATTACCCGAAACATTTCTTCTGACATTTTTGCCGGTGGCCGCCTTGGTTAACCGCTATCGTGCGGACAAAACGCCGAAAACGTTTTTTACGCTGAGCAAATATTGCCTGATTGCGGCCATGATTTCCACAATTGTATTTTATAATCAGAGTCCTCTGCCGAAATTATGGCAGAATACGGCATTTACGGCGTTGTTTAAAATCGTGATTTATTTGGTCGGACTGGCCTGGTTTTATCTTTCATCCAAATGGTTTCTGGCCAAAAATAAGATGTCGCTTGTTTTTTATGTTTATGCCATGTTGGCGGTGTTGGGGATGGACTTGCTGCTTTCGGCGGCCACCTTTGCGCTGCCTGCGGTAATCGTCCCGTTCCTGTGCTTTTTGATATGGCGGATGCTGCACCTGATGACGGACGAAGAAGATGTTGCGGAAGTTTCCCGGCTGTATGCTTTTTGGTCTTGTTTTTTCTGTTTATTGTTGTGGGGAGGAATTTTTTTATTCTGGAATCAGCTGCATGATTTGTCTTTTGAGGGAATTAAAGCCTTTCTGAGCCGGCCGCATGTCATTGCGTTATGGGAATATGCCGCAGTGACGCTGATTATGGCGGCCCTTCTGTTTATGATGGCCGCGGCGCCGTTTCATTCCTGGCTGGTGGATGTGATAACTTTGGCGGTTCTGCCTGTCGGCGGTCTGCTGACAGTGCTGCTTCCGTTTGTCTGTCTGGCTTGTTTGATAAGCCTGATGTGCGGCGTATTTTTGTCTTTGGCTGATTTTATGCAGCCCGTTCTGCTGTTTTTCGGAGTCGTTTCTTTGATAGTCGGAGCACTGTCCGCCAACGGAGAGACCAACCTGCGCCGGCTGTTTGCTTTCAGTACGGTTTATAATCTGGGTTTTATGCTGTTCGGCATAGTCAGCTTTAAAACCGTTGCGTTGCTGGGCGCTTTTGCCTATACCGTCATTTACGTCTTGTCCATGGCCGGAATTTATACGGTGTTTCTCGGATTGAAAAGCCGGGGAAATTACCTGGTTTGTGTGGATGATATAGGCGGCTTGTCCGAAGTAAAGCCGTATTTGTCGGCAGCACTGCTTATTTTCATGTTTTCGTTGATAGGTGTGCCGCCGTTTTTGGGTTTTGTCGGCCGTCTGTCGGTAATCAACAATCTGATTGTGGACGAGCGCTGGCTGCATGTCGTCTTGCTGATGCTGTCATTGTTGTTTATGGCCAATGCCTATTTGCAGGTTATCCGCAAAATTTACTTTTCTCCGCTTAAAAACAGTTTTGACCGGACGGACAAGGCTATTTATATCTGCCTGTTTATCAATTTGATTTTGGTGGTCATTTCATTGTTGAATCCCGGTTATCTGCTGCATGACGCCGAGTTGGTCTTATCGGGAGCTTTTTAATGCCTTTGGCCAAAGAGTGGAAAATATTTGAATTTGAAGAACTTGGCAGCACGAATGACAAAGCCGTTGAATTGTCGGCCCGGCCGCCGGCAGAAAAATTTGCAGTGATTGCGCGGCGTCAGACTGCGGGAAGAGGACGCCGCGGCCGTTACTGGGAAAGTCCGGAAGGCAATCTCTATGTGTCTTTGGCTTTTCCGCTTGAAGAAGAGTGGTGGGGGCGGCTGGTCTTTGTAGTTTCGCTGAGTTTGCTGGAAACGGTGAAAAAATTCGCGCCGGCCGCCGATTTAAAATTAAAATGGCCGAACGACGTTTTGCTGAATAATGCCAAAATTTCCGGAATTTTACTTGAAAAAGGAAGCGGAATGTATATAATCGTCGGCATTGGCGTCAACCTGGCCGTAGCGCCGACGAACCGGAGAAATATGATATATCCGGCGGCAAGCCTCAGGCAAACGGGAGTCAGGGTTGTGCGAAAAGATTTTTTGGCGGTGTTTCTGTCTTGTTTTGATGATAATCTGAAACAGTGGCGGAAGAGCGGCTTCGCGGGCATAAGAGAAAAGTGGCTGCGGCATGCCCGGGGACTGAATGAAAAAGTGCGGGTCAATCTTCCTAAGGAAAGCAAAAGCGGAATTTTTCGCGGAATTGACGAGAACGGCCTGCTGTTGTTGGAACGTTTAACACAAATAGAAAAAATAAGCGCGGGAGACGTTTTTTTTGAAAAAGACCTTCCGCCGGATGAAACAAAGCATGAATAAATTGGATAAAACCGAAGAAAATCAAGTGAAACTGGATTTGCCGGCCTCGTCCGGAAAAACGATTTTGCCCGGATTTGAAAAGCCCGGACTGTATTTTATTCCGCTGGGCGGCGCCGAAAAAGTCGGGATGAACATGTACGCCTATGTTGCGGACGGAAAAATTATCGTGGTCGATTGCGGATATGATTTTTTGAACGATGATTTCCCGGGTATGGAACTGGGATTGGCGGATGCTTCTTTTTTGGAAAATTATCAGGACTGCATTGAAGCGTTGTTTATCACCCATAGCCACGAAGACCATTTTGGCGCCATAGCCCATATTTGGCCAAAATTGCGCTGCCCGGTATATGCAACGGATTTTACATTGGGACATATTGTGCCGCGGTTGCGAGAATACGGGCTGGACGAAGATGTGCCGCTGCATTCGGCGACGGAAAATCCGGTTGTTAAGTTGCCCGGTTTTGAAGTGGAATATGTCTCGGTGGTCCATTCCACGCCCGAAAATTCGGCGTTGGTTATCCGGACACCGTACGGAACGGTTTTTCATGCTACGGACTGGCGTTTTGACAACGGTGAAATCGGTTTTATGAAAACCGATATGAAGCGGTTGGATGAAATTGGTCGGGAAGGCGTTGATTTATATATAGGCGATTCTATTCACATGAGTCATGACGGCGAGCAGCTGTCTGAAAGCGAAATTCGGAAAAACCTGCTGGAACTGGTTCCAAAATACAAAAATACGCTGGTTGCCACTTGTTTTGCATCAAATATTGCCAGAATGGAAAGCCTGATTCTGGCCGCTCACGCTGCCGGCCGAACCCCGGTCATTGCCGGCATGAGTCTGATAGAAAACATGCGCATTGCCAAAGAATGCGGGTATCTGGCAGACTTGCCGTCTTATTCCGAGGCCAAACAGGCCATGGATGTTCCGTTGGATAAAATGCTGTATATCTGTGCCGGGTCGCAGGGAAATTACCGCAGCGGTCTGACCCGGATTGTCAACGGAGAGAATAAAGACATCAAATTGGGCAAGGGCGATGCCATCATCTTTTCCTCGCAGATTATCCCCGGCAATGAGGAAAAAATTGAACGAATGCAGGAAAAACTAAGGGATGCCGGTGTTGAAGTTATTTCTGCCGAAGAATATAATGTCCACACTTCCGGACACGGAACCCGCGCGGATATTGTCAAAATGCTTTCGATTATCAGGCCGCGCGTCGTAATTCCGGTTCACGGCGACAAGCGCTGTATCCGCCATGAAAAACGCTATGTGGCCGAAAAATGTCCCTGGGTCACTGAAGTCCTGATTGCCAGAGACGGGGAGGTTGTCAACCTGCATAAAGGGCACGCCTCTGTCGTGGCCGAAGTTCCTGCCGGAGAATTGGGAGTCGACCGCCGCCGGGTTATCAGCCTGGGATCTCAGGTTGTCAAAAACCGCCGTCGCATTGCTTATAACTGCAGTCTGTTTATCAGTGCGGTTCTTGGTGAAAACTGGGAGGTAAAGGATTTGCAGATTTCGTCGATTGATATTCTGGATGAGGCCGATTTTGCGGAGCTTGCCGCAAAAATAAAGGCCGAAATGCTGGAGCTGATTCCGTCCGAAGTTGTCAAACTCAATTATCGCCCGCGCCAGATAAGGGATTTTATTCAGGCCAAAATCAGAAAAATGGTTTACAAAGCCACGGATATCAAACCGGTGACCTTTATGCATTTTTATAAAGAAGGCTTGATTGACGAAGCCGACAGCGGCGAGGCTTAAATCTCAAAAACATCGCCGGCCCTGGCAACGCCTTTAAAGCCGTATTTTTTTGCAGCGGTCGCCATTTCATGATAACTTTGCGGCAGATAATGCGTCAGAATAGTTTTGGCCTTAATTTCTGCCGGAGCGCCGGCCATATCTTTAATATAGGCGTGTGGAATGCCGCAGCGCAGGGAGGCGTCATGAACAATCAGCGACGCTTTTTGCGCCTGAGGCGTATCCAGCAGGGAAATTGCCGTGTCGCCGCTGTAAAGAAGCTCCCCGCCGATAAATAAAGCCCGACAATCCATTCCTTTACTATGCGGAACGGAGAGTGTTTCCAACTCAAACGGACAATCTCCCGTCATCAGCCGATTGGCAAAACCGTTTTCTTCACAGGCTTGCAGCAAGGGCGTCCAATCCGTTCCGCCGATATAAACAGAACGTTTTTGCGTCAGGACGATGTCTTCCAGCAGAGTAACCGCCGACCCGCAATGATCCTGATGCAAATGCGAGAGCAAAACCGCCGTAATATTCTCAACATAGCCCAGCAGCTGCAGCCGCGGATAAATATTATAACCGCAGTCAGCCAAGATAGTCATGCTTTCGTCCCGAATCAAAAGAGAAGAATTAAGCCCGTCTTCGGCCAAAGCCGAATTCGCCCCGATAATTTCTACCTGCATTTCAAACTCCTTTTGTTTTAATCCTGCGCAACCGGAAGATAAATTGTAAATGTTGTGCCGTTATATCCGTTTGAATTGACGGTCAGGTTGCCGCCGTGACGGATAATAATGTGCTTGGCAATAGCCAAACCTAATCCGGTTCCTTTAATATTCAAGTCTTTGTGTTCCTGCATTCTGTAAAAGCGTTCGGTCAGCCGGGACAGATTTTCGGGACTGATTTTCGGGCCCTTGTTGTTGACGGAAATCGCCACGCCGGCCCCGGCCGAGGTTTTAAAACTTTTTGAAGAGGGAATCTTTTCGCAATTTTTAATCCGAATGGTCACATCGGTTTTTGCCAGACCGTATTTGATGGCGTTATCGGTCAGATTTTGAATAATCTGCTTGACCTGTGCCCGGTCTGCCGTGATTTCGGGAATATTGTCCTCGCTCAAAACTTTGATGGACATTTCTCTTTCCTCGGCTTTCAGAGCCAAAGCCTGCGAAACTTCCTGAACAACCTCTCCGATGTTTGCCTTGCCGTCCGGTTTTTGGTCCTGATTCATCTCGATTTTAGACAAGGAAAGCAGGTTTTCAATCAAAGATGACATATATTCGGCCTGTTCGGCCATGATTTTCAAAAATTTTTCCCGGGCATCGGCATCGTCTTTGGCCGCAGTCTGCAGCGTTTCGATAAAGCCGGAAATCACCGACAGCGGCGTCCGGAGTTCGTGACTGGCGTTTGCTACGAAATCAGACTGCATTTTTTCTATTTTCATGGATTTGGTCAGATCATAAATAGACAGCACGGCCACCGCGCGTCCTTTGGAGAGCCACGGCAATTGCTTAATATGGGCATAAAGTTTCTGGGGCACGGGTTTTTCGGCGTAAAAAATCAGATTCTCCGATTTGCTTTCCTTATTGAGAACGCGCAGCACCGCATTGATAAAATTGTTGGAATTAAAAAGCTTGTCAATGTTTTTATCGGTGATGTTTTTGCCGAAGGCGTTGCGTGCCGAAAGATTGGCGCCGAGAATGTTGCCTGAACGGTCAAGCATCATGATCGGATCCGGCAGGCTGTCCAGCACCGCCGTATCGGAAATGGTCTGCGCCTCAAGCATGTCTGTTTTTTGAGCCCAAAAGCGGTGCATGGCATTGACGGCGTCAACGATTTCCTTGGCGTCTTTTTCGGACAGGGTCATTTTTGATTCGTCAAAGCTGCCGCCGGTAGTAAGGCTGGTAATATAGCGCTTTATTTGCTGCAGTTCAAAAGTCAGCGGAAACAGCAAAACGATGTTAAACATGGTTACCGCACCGAGTGAAATAACCGCCAGCGTCGGATCAACCAGCCGGAAAGCCGCCAGCGTAATAAACACCAGTGCGGTCGGAAAAGTCAGAAACAGCACCCGTTCGGCAAATTTTGAATTTTTTTCAATTCCCAGAGCTTTTCTCGCGCGCTCAAACATCAGTGTTTTTTCCCATATTTTGCAAATTAATCCTAGACTAGAAGTTTAATTATTGTATGATAAAACAAGTTTAAAATTAATAAATATTTGCAAGTTTTGTAAGAAAATGGACGATCTTGAAAACATCAACAAAATGACGCCGATGATGGCGCAGTATCTGCAGATTAAAAATGAACACAAGGATTATCTGCTGTTTTACCGCATGGGGGATTTTTATGAGTTGTTTCTGGATGACGCGATTGTCGCATCCAAGGCTCTGGATATTACCCTGACCAAGCGCGGCAAACTTGATAATCAGGAAATACCGATGTGCGGCGTTCCTTTCCATGCTTATGAGAGTTATTTGGCCAAACTGATACGTCAGGGGTATAAGGTGGCCATTTGCGAGCAGGTGGAAGATCCCAAAGAGGCTAAAAAGCGCGGATACAAAGCCGTGGTCAAACGTGAGGTTATCAGGCTGGTAACAGCGGGAACTCTGACCGAAGAACCGCTGCTTGATGCCAAAAAGAACAATTTTCTGCTGACGGTGGCCAAACTGTCGGACAATCTGGGACTGGCCTGGCTTGATATTTCAACCGGAGATTTTTATTTGCAGGAACTGAACCTGCGCGGCAAAGATGAGGCCGTGGTTTTAAGCGGTGTTTTGTCCCGGCTCAATCCGGTTGAAACCGTTGTGGCGGATGCTTATTTGCAAAATCCGGCGTTATTTAATGTTTTTAACGATTATCACGATCAGCTTTCGGTCTTGCCGCAGGCCAGGTTTAACAGCGAAAACGCCAGGCATCGTCTGGAAGAGGTGTTTAAAGTCAAAACGTTGGATGCTTTTGGGAGTTTTGATCGTGCTGAAATAACTGCGGCCGGCGTTTTGCTCGATTATGTCGAAACCACGCAGAAAGGCAAAATTCCTTTAATATCCAAGCCTGTCAAAGTCACAGAAAACCGGATAATGGAAATTGACGGCGCTACCCGCCGGTCGTTGGAGCTTGTCGAGTCGCTCTCCGGTGACAAAAATTCCTGCTTGTTGGGCGTTATAGACCGGACGGTTACCGGAGCCGGCGGACGGTTGCTGGCCTCCCGGGTGGCAAATCCGCTCAAAGATGTAGCGGCAATCAACCGCCGGCTGGATATGGTGGAGTTTTTTACGCTATATGCGCGGATAAGGGAGGATTTGCGGGCCGTGTTAAAGGCCTGTCCGGATATTGAGCGGGCCGTGTCGCGGCTCAGTTTGGGACGCGGCGGCCCCCGTGATTTGGATAACATTAGGCAGGCGCTCGCGGTGGTGCCGAAATTGCGTAATTTGTTGGGCGGCGTTTCTTCCGAACCGGGAGAGACCATTCCCGCCAGCCTGCCCGAAGCTCTGCAGAAAGTGGCTTCCGGGCTCGGACGTCATGACGGCATGGTTGATACCCTGACCAATGCTTTAGCTGATGACTTGCCGCTCTTGGCCAGGGACGGCGGTTTTATCCGCGACGGCTATTATCCGCCGCTTGACGAAATCAAGTTGCTCAAAACCGACAGCCACAAAATGGTTGTCGAGTTGCAGGCCAAATATGCCGAAGCAGCCGGGATTCCGAATCTTAAGATAAAATATAACAACGTTATCGGTTATTTTATCGAAGTACAGAGCAAGTTTGCCGCAACCATGCTGGAAAACAAAAACTTCATTCACCGCCAGTCGGTTTTGAATGCCGCGCGCTTTACAACCGTCGAACTGAGCGAGCTTGAGGACAAAATCCGCGGTGCGGCCGATAAAGCCTTGGCTATGGAGTTGGAAATTTTCAACAACTTGGTTAATGATATTCAATTAGCGTCGGAGGATATTCTGCGCACGGCCAAAGCCATGGCAGAGCTTGATGTCGCTTCGGCGTTGGCGGATCTGGCCGTAGAAAAAAATTATTGCCGGCCGCTGGTCGATGACAGTCTGATTTTTGATGTCCGGGAAGGGCGGCATCCGGTTGTGGAAAATTCTATCAGCAAGGAAAATGCCGGAGCTTTCGTAGGCAATGACTGCCGACTGGATGAAGAAAAGGGCCGCCTCTGGCTTTTAACCGGTCCCAATATGGCCGGTAAGTCGACCTTTCTCCGTCAAAACGCCATTATAGCGGTCATGGCGCAAATGGGCTCTTATGTTCCCTGCGCATCGGCGCATATTGGCGTGGTTGACAAGATTTTTTCCCGGGTCGGGGCTTCGGACGATTTGGCGCGGGGGCGGTCGACGTTTATGGTCGAAATGGTGGAAACCGCCGGTATTCTGAATCAGGCAGAC
>CASFLC010000040.1 GCA_949295475.1 uncultured Pseudomonadota bacterium | reverse complement strand
ATATCGTTCGGTTTCATCAAATGAGAATCAACCTCACCCCTGATTTCAACCACATCCGACGGTTTCACGACCAAACCCTTCCAGTCGTCATCGTCAATTTCAATCCTGATGGAACCGGTTTTATCCTTAAACAAATATTTCTCATCACCCAAAGAAGATTCGATGCTGCCTCTCAAAATAACCTGAGAGTCGTCTTTCATTCTGCTGGCCTGCTCAACCGTAACGACATCGACGGCGCTCGGCCCCTGAAAGCCGCCGCCCAGATGATTGTTTGCCATTGCCGGAGCGCTCAGCGCCAAAACAGAAACTGCGCACAAAATTCCTAAATTAATTTTTTTCATACCTAATCTCCTTAATTAAACGTAAAAGCTCCAATCAATAAGAATATAATTATTCTTTAAATGATTGGCAACAGCAAACTGAACTTTCCGGAAAAAGCCGCTCTTCTTATCAGGAATATTTTATGAAATACATTTCATATTATGTATAAAAAAAGAATTTTAATTCATAAAAACAATCTTATAAACAGTTTTCAAAACTCAAACAGCGAAAACTCAAAATACAATACAACGTCTCCAAATACACTTTTTTTAATTTTTTGCTTGATTAATTGTTTTTATAAGTGTATAAAACCTTCGTAAACAAGATGGGCGCTTAGCTCAGCTGGAAGAGCATCTCGTTTACACCGAGAGGGTCGGGAGTTCGAACCTCTCAGCGCCCACCATAAAAAACCGCCGTAACGGCGGTTTTTTCATAACAAGCTAAATCTTATTTGAGATCGGCCAACAAAAAAACGGGACTCAGTGTATGAATCCCGTCAAAATCCCTTAAACCAAAGGGCCGGACCAAGCCGACCCCTTTTATATTAGTTTACAGAGTCTTGCAAAGCTTTACCAGCTTTGAATTTTGCCTGCTTGCGGGCCGGAATTTTAATGGTGGCACCGGTACGCGGATTACGGCCGGTGGTAGCGGCGCGCTTGGATACTGCAAAAGTACCGAAACCAACCAGACGAACTTCATCACCAGACTTCAGAGCCTTGGAGATAGAAGAAACAAAAGCATCTAAAGCCTTAGCTGAATCAGTTTTGGTAAGGCCGGTTTCGTTAGCAATGCTAGCAATCAATTCATTTTTATTCACGGTGAGGACTCCCTCTAATATAAGTTAAAAACCAAATGTGGAGATAAATCTCTGACCACATCAAAATTTGAACATCTATTTTTATATGAGTCAAACGAAATCAACGTTTTTCCCCGCGGAAATCCTCATTTTTTAGAAGTTATACACATAAAATGCCGATTTTTATCCCGTAAAGAAACGATTTTTTGTTCAAACAAAGCACGGCCGGACTTTTCTGACCGTCCAAGGAGCTGAATTTCTGCGCGATTCTTACAGAGTCTTAACAAAATGATTCGCCGTTCAAAACCCGGACAAAAGAAAAACCCGTCTAAAACGGGCTTTTCTTTATAATTTAATTTGCCGGAGCGCTTTCTTGTTGAGGCAGCGGCTTGCAACTGCACAATTGCTTTAGAGGTTTGATTTTGCCGTTGAGGGCGATTTTCAAAACCTCAGACACTTCCGACACCGGAATAATCTTCAAACCCTCCTTGACATTCTGGGGAATTTCGGCCAAATCCTTTTCATTGTCTTTGGGGATAATAACCGTCTTAATTCCGCCGCGCAAAGCAGACAAAAGCTTTTCTTTCAACCCGCCGATAGGCAGCACCCTGCCCTGCAGGGTAATCTCTCCGGTCATCGCCACGTCTTTGCGAACCGGAATCTTTGTCAAAACGGACACCAGCGTCGTATACATGGCGATACCGGCGGAAGGCCCGTCTTTGGGCGTCGCCCCTTCCGGCACGTGAACATGAATATCCGTTTTTTCAAAAATTTCAGGGTTAATTCCCAAATCCATGGAATGAGACCGCACGACGGAATAAGCCGTTTCAATCGATTCCTTCATGACGTCGCCGAGTTTTCCTGTCTGTTTGATAACGCCTTTACCGGGCATGTCGACTGCCTCGATAAACAAGATATCGCCGCCGACTTCCGTCCAGGCCAAACCGGTTGTCACGCCGACATGATCCTTTTCTTCCGCTTCGCCGAACCGATACTTGATAACGCCGAGATATTTATCCAGATTTTTGGCCGTCACCTTCAGCTTCTTTTCTTTGGAGAGCACAATTTCTTTAACTGCCTTGCGGGCAATTTTGGAAATTTCGCGCTCCAGATTGCGCACGCCGGCCTCTCTGGTATAATAGCGGATAATGTTGTAAATCGCTTCATCGGAAATTTCCAATTCTTTGTCTTTGATTTCCATTTCCTTAAAAATCTTGGGAATCAGATGCCGTTTGGCAATTTGCAGCTTTTCGTCCCCCGTATAACCGGACAACCGGATAACTTCCATACGGTCCAGCAACGGCCGCGGCATATCCAGAGAATTGGCCGTCGTCACAAACATCACGTCAGACAAATCATAATCAACTTCCAAATAATGATCGTTAAAAGCCGCATTTTGCTCCGGATCCAGCACTTCCAGCAGCGCCGAACTCGGATCACCACGGTAATCGTTGCCGAGCTTGTCTATTTCATCAAGCAAAAACAACGGATTGGAAGTTCCGGCTTTTTTCATGCCTTTAATAATTTTACCCGGCATGGAACCGATATAAGTCCGGCGATGGCCGCGAATTTCCGCCTCGTCGCGCATACCGCCCAACGAGCCGCGGACAAAACTGCGCCCGGTCGCCTTGGCGATAGACTTGCCCAGCGACGTCTTACCGACGCCCGGAGGACCGACCAAACACAAAATCGGCCCTTTGATTTTATCTGCGCGCGACTGCACTGCCAGATATTCGATAATTCTTTCTTTGACTTCCTCCAGCCCGTAATGATCCTCTTCCAAAATCGCCATGGCCTTTTTCAGGTCGCGATTGACCTTTGAGCGTTTTTTCCACGGAATATCCAACAGCCAGTCCAAATAATTGCGGACAACCGTCGCCTCGGCCGACATGCCGCTCATGGTTTTGAGCTTTTTGACCTCGGCCAGCGCCTTTTCTTTGGCTTCCTTGGATAATTTCGTTTTTTCGATTTTTTTCATATATTCGGCAACTTCGCTGTCTTCATCATCATCGCCGAGCTCTTTTTGAATTGCCTTCATCTGCTCATTCAGGTAATATTCCTTCTGGCTTTTCTCCATCTGCTTTTTCACACGGTTTTTAATCCGGTTTTCAACTTCAAGCATGGTAATTTCCGCATCCATAAAGCCGAGGATTTTTTCAAACCTGTCACTCAGGGTCTGTCCCTCAAGCAATGCCTGCTTGTCTTCAATTTTTAACGCCAGATGCGAAGCAATGGTGTCGGCCAGCTTGCTGTAATCGGTAATATTATTGACGGCGGCCAGCACCTCCGGCGGAGTCTTTCGTGACAGCTTGACATATTCTTCAAATTGCGACAAAACCGCCCGCACCAGTCCTTCCAATTCGGCGTCTGCTTTTTCTGCTTTCTCGGGCAAAATCGTCGCATAGGCTTCCATAAAGGCGCCTGTGCTGTAAATTTTATCCAGGCGGACTCTCTCCAGTCCTTCAATCAAAACTTTGACGGTTCCGTCAGGAAGACGCAGCAGCTGCAAAACCGACCCGATGGTTCCGACATGAAAAATATCGTCGCTGCCGGGATCTTCGACGGAGGCATCTTTCTGCGTCGCCAGAATAATATTCTGGTCGGCATCCACCACCTCCTGCAGGGCGCTGATAGACTTTTCCCGCCCGACAAACAAAGGGACGATCATCTTCGGATACACAACAATGTCTCGCAGCGGCAAAACCGGATATTTTTCTTTTTTCACAGCCATTCCAATCACCTTAACAACAAAATATCATGCACAATATATAAGAAAAGATTCTCTCTTCTGCAACGCACAAACATAACTTTTTTGACACAGTTAAAACGCAAGGGCAATCTCAATCTCACTAATCCACAGCTTTAATCTTTTAGAAGGAAAATTGTCTGATAAATGGCAATAAAAATTTGCAGAATAAAAAAATAGTTTATATAATGGCGGCAAATTAACTGTGGAGAAATATGATGGCTGCTGAAAAAAAACGCGCCTTATCCAATGATGACATCTCGGTTGACATTCATGTCACGCTGGGCACCGCCACCCTGCGCGTCCACCAGTTGCTAAAACTCGGCCGCGGCGCCGTGGTGGAACTGGATCGTGATATCAACGATTATGTGGATATTTATGCCAATGATGTTCTGATCGGCCACGGCGAAGTCGTCGTCACCGACAAGGAAACCATCGGCATCAACGTTACTGACACCGTAAGCGGCTCTCAAGCTTAAAAAAAATGAACTCTGTCAAACATTTCTTAAAAAAAATTTTTCAAAAAATTACCAAATCTTCCGCAGCGGTAGAGGTCATATCGTCAGCCATATACCTCTACGCCCGTCTGGTCGGAAAAACGACCCGGTGGCAGCGTTGCGGTCTGGATAACTTCTACAAACTGTGGAATGACAACCAGGGCCTCATTTTAGTCGCCTGGCACGGACGGGCTCTGATGCTGCCGTATTTCTGGAACAGGGAAAAAGAGCTTAACGCCTTGGTATCGCTGCACAGAGACGGCCGGATGATTGCCGGACTTCTGCAAAAATTCGGACTTGGCACCATCGGAGGTTCAAGCAACGAAAATGCCAGTGGCGCAGCTCTGGAATTAATGCGTTCGCTCAAACACGACACCTCAATCTGCATTATTCCGGACGGCCCGCGCGGCCCGCGCATGCACATGAACAAATCACCGTTTTTTTATGCTCAGAAAACCGGGAAACCTCTCATTGGCATTTCTTACAGCGTCGCCCCCGCAAAACTGATGAACAAAGCTTGGGATAAAATGATGATTCCCCTGCCCTTCGGACGCGGCATCGTCAAAGTTTCCGAGCCTTTGTTTATCCCGGCGGACGCCACACCGAAACAGCTGGACGACTACCGCCGCCGTTTTGAAAAACAATTGGTGGACATCAGCATCGAATGCGACGAAAAACTGGGTCTGGAACCGGTCCGCCCGGATATAAACAGCCGCAAAGTCAAACGAAACGAAAGGAACGACAATGTTTATTAAGGCGTACAATACTCTGATTTCTGCGCTTTACCCGTTGGCTATCCGCCCGTATATAGAAAAGCGCAAAAAAAACGGCAAAGAAGATGTCGGCCGTTTCAATGAACGCATCGGCAAACCCCTGCTGCCGCGGCCGGAAGGAAAACTGGTCTGGCTGCACGGGGCTTCGGTCGGGGAGTCCGTATCCATGCTGCCTTTGATTCAAAAAATTCTGGACACCTGTCCTGAAGCGCACGTCATGGTGACAACCGGCACGGTAACCTCTGCCGAAGTTATGAAAAAACGCCTTCCGTCACGCGCTTTTCACCAATTCATACCGATTGATAAACCGGAATTTACCTCGCGTTTCCTCAAATACTGGCATCCGGACGTCGCCCTGTGGTTCGAGTCGGAATTCTGGCCGGCCATATTGTCCGGTCTCAAAGCGCAAAACATCCCTCTGATTCTCGTCAATGGCAGAATTTCGGACCGCACCTTCAAACGCTGGAAAATTTTCAGTTTCATTTGCAAAGAGTTACTGTCCTGTTTTACGCTGTGCCTCGGGCAATCGGATGAAGATGCCCGCCGCTTAAAACTGCTCGGCGCTCCCGAAGCTCTGTGCCTCGGCAATATCAAATACGCCGGGTTGCCTCTTCCCATAGATGAAAAGGCCAAACAAGATATTCAACTTCTTGTGAAAGGACGTCCGCTCTGGCTGGCCAGCTCCACCCATAATGACGAAGAGCTGAAGATTGCGGAAGTACACCGCCGGCTGAAACAAAAAGTCCCGGGGCTTTTGACGATTATTGCCCCGCGGCACCCGCAACGCGGAGAAGAAATCCGCCGCGATATTGAAAAATCAGGACTAACAACCGCTCTCCGCTCCCAAAAGCAGAAACCGACTCCCGAAACGGACATTTACATTGCCGACACCATCGGTGAAATGGGACTTTGGTACGACATCGCCGATATTGTTTTTGTAGGCGGTTCACTGATTCCTCACGGCGGACAAAACTTTATGGAACCCGCCCGCATGTGCGATGCCGTGATTGTCGGTCCGTATATGCACAATTTTACCGATGCCATGAACCGGGCTCTGCAAGCCGATGCCGTCATCAGAATACAAACCCCCGAAGAACTGGAAAAAAACGTCCTGAAGCTTTTAACAGACCCCGAATTTCTCAAAACCAGACGCAATCTGGCTTATAATTGGGCAACCGGAGAAGCAAAAGTTTTGGACGGCATTATGGACAAAGTTAAGGAATTCCTTTAAATGAAGACTCCAATACATTGGAAAAGCAAAAATTTAATCTCACTCATACTTTATCCTCTGGGATGCCTTTACGGCTTGGCGACAGCTCTCCGCTTGAAATTGTACACGCCTGAAAAAGTCTCGTCGAAAGTTATCTGCATCGGCAATCTGACAGCCGGAGGCACCGGGAAGACCCCGACGGCGGTTGCCGTAGCGGAACTTCTGCAACAGCACGGACACAAACCTTATTTTATCACCCGCGGCTACGGAGGAACGCTGCAAAATGTAATTGTTGATGCCGGCAGACACACAGCCCGCGAAGTCGGCGACGAACCTCTTTTACTGGCGCGTCAGGCTCCTGTTGTTGTCAATAAAAACCGCTATCAGGCCGCGCTGAAAGCTGAAAAAAACGGTGCCGACTTTATTATCATGGACGACGGTTTCCAAAATCCCTTGCTTTATAAAGACCTGTCTTTGATTGTTGTTGACGGCGGTTTTGGCTTTGGCAACGAATTTTGTATTCCGGCCGGACCGTTGCGGGAATTTCTGCCTCAGGGACTGACCCGAGCATCCGCGCTGGCAATTATCGGCGAAGACCGTTTCAATTTGACTAGGCGCTATCCCCGCAAACCGGTTTTCCGTGGCAAGATGGTTCCCGTTTCACCGCCGGACAGCCGCAAAAACATCGTTGCCTTTGCCGGCATCGGCCGCCCGGAAAAATTCTATCAATCGCTAAAAGAACTCGGTTTCAACCTGCTGTTGACTTATGATTTTCCGGATCACCACTTTTACGAAGAAAAAGAACTGTTGCAATTGATATCAACGGCTCAAAGCCTGAATGCCGAGCTTTACACCACCGCCAAAGACTTTGTAAAAATACCGTCCGTACTCCAAAAAAATTTCAAAGTCCTTGAAATCAAAATTGTTTGGAGCGAACCGGAAAAACTGGCCGATTTTCTTATCAACAATTAAACAAACGGCCGTTTAACCTTTCTCATCCCAGAGATTGTCATACCCGGATCCCGGAAGCATAAACCCCGCCCCGCTGATAAAACGCCTCTCCGGCTGCAAACCGGATAATTCCGCCATATCCTCGTCATCAAGTTTTAGAACCTGCGCCGCAAAATTCTCTCTCAGCCGCGCCTCATGCACCGACTTTGGAATAACACAGACGCCTCGTTGAAGCTGCCAAGCTAAAACAACTTGCGCCGGAGATGCCTGAAGCTTTTCGGCAATTTTCATAACCGTCGGATTTTCAAGCACGACATGAGCCCCTTTCTGACGCGAACCAAGCGGAGAATATGCCATCAGAGTCATATTGTTTTTACGACAAAAATCAAGCAAATCATTCTGCGGCAGCAACGGATGACATTCCACCTGATTAACAGCCGGAACAATTTCCGCTTTTTCAAGCAGATTACTAAGCTTTACCGGGCTGAAATTGGAAACGCCGATAGTTTCAACTTTTCCGCTTTGCGCCAGTTTTTCCATGGCAGTCCAAGTCAAATCTAACGGTATTTCATTCAAAGAAATCAAATCATCGGAAGTTTTGGGCAGCGCTGTGCCTTTTTTTTGGGCAACAGGCCAGTGCATCAGATACAAATCCAGATATTCCAGCTGCAAATCTTTCAGAGTTTTATCAAGCGCCGGCTCAACATCCTCCGGAGCATGAGAGTCGTTCCACAGTTTGGAAACCACAAACAAATCTTTGCGTTTAATATCGCCTTCATTGATTGCATCGGCAATGGCCTGGCCGATTTCGGCTTCATTGCCGTAAATCGGGGCGCAATCAATCATCTTGTACCCCAGTTTAATAGCCCAGCGAACCGCCTGATACGCCTCTCCCGGACCGGACTGCCATGTTCCCAGCCCAAGGGGCGGCATCTCGCTGTCATTGTTAAGCCTGATATTTTCCATTAGCCTCTCCTTTAATTGCGTCAATCAAAATCAAGACTAATATAATAACTCTCCCGACAGCTTAAAGAGTTCTGCAAAAATTACTTAACTTCCCAACTGCGGGAAAATTCTTCATCTTTAAACAGCGCTGCCAAACCGGTAACCTGCTTCAGACGCAAAAGCTCGTCCGCCGACATGCCGATATTTTTGCAAATCCAACTGTCGCTTTTGCCCATTTCAAGCAATTCGGACACAATATTGCTCATCAAATCAACATTGTGACTACCGCGGGCACGGTTATGACGAATGGTGGAAGCCATCCGCTCGCCCAAATCTTTGTCAATAACAACTATCGGCAGTTTGCCGTGCTCACGGGCATAAATACGCTCGCTGGTTTTCATAACCGTATAGCGGTGGAAACCGTCAACCACAATATATTTATTGGCTTCCTTGTCATGATAACAAACCACCGGCTGGGTAAAACCATCCTCCCAGATTGACAACTCCAACAATTTCATTTCCGGAGGAGCCACGCGGTTTGGGTTGTAATCGTTCGCCTGCACCATTTCAACCGGCACAGCCTGAACATTGTATACAGGGCTTACAAAATTTTTCATTTTCAATCCTTACTTAAAGACTCTTGTACTTCTGAATCAACTCTTTTTCTCTCATCGTTTGTTTTTTAGTTTGGGCAAAACCCATATGCTTGCACAAATGATCGTTTTTTAGAATACAAACCGCCATTCTTTTCCATGAAGGAATATCTATGGTCGATTTGATATCGTCCGTATCGTCGGGTGTCCCCAAAAACAAAATGCGGTCTTTGTTTTTATTATATCCGCTCCGACCGTTGTGCCTGATTTTATAATTACAGGCCTCAAGTTCTTTGAGCGCCTCGTCACACACGACACCTCCTTTTTTCCACCAAAAACGAATGGATGTTTTAAATTTGGCGATATAATTCTCCCGAACCGAGTCAGGCAGCGTCGCCAACAAAAACTTAACATACGAACGCCACGTATGCCCCTTGGGCAAAGTAATTCTGCCCACACCCATCAGCTTTGTCGTTCCGTACATGGCGGCAAAATTCGCTCCGTTTACGCGCGACACAACTTTTGCCCAGGTAGCCGGTTCCAACACGCGGTACAGGTTCAGACTTTCTTTTGCGTTTTCATGATACGGACTTGAAACCCGCATCTGATTGATAGACAAACCAGCCCTGTAATACAAATCATAAATTTTATTATAATCATATTCCAGCTTGCCGTTTGCAATCCAAACGTCTTTGGTCGACCAGTCATACATCGGATAAGCATTATAAAAATTCTTATCCATTTTTGTTGTCCATTGGGAATTTTTCATCAACGTCTTGCGCGTGTTTGCATACGCCCGATACCGGTTAATGGATTCATCGGCGCGAATGCCCAGCAGACAGATTGTCCGCCCTTCATGATGTTTGGCGTACCACTTGCCGAATTCGGCATACAAATCTTCCTGAGCCATTTTATACTTATAAAACTCAAACGGATTGTTCTTCAAATTGATAATATAAGGCTTGTCCGGCATTTTCCGAACCCATAAATCTTCTTTTTCGTCATCCCACGGATACCAGTACATCTGATAATTGCTCACCGCACAGCGTGATCCCATCGGCAGACAGACCCAATAAGGCTCAATATCGTCAATATTCTGATCAAACATTCTTTCGACATATTCCGTCGTCAACTGATATTGCGCTTCAAAATCCTGATGAAACACACCGATTTTTTTGGTAATGTTATGTTTGCGCTTATAATCAAGCACCATGCTCAACAGCAAACCGCTGTCTTTCCCGCCGGAAAAAGAAACGTAAACATTCTCAAAATTATCAAAAGCAAACTTAATACGTTCCTGAGTCGCTTCATAAACATTTTGGTCAGTATAAATTTTCATAGTTTCAAAGCCTCGTCTTTCGACATCATCCTACATACATTACTTAGTACATTTTTCTTGCGATGTAAATTATCTTTTATCAAATTTTCCAATCTTGTTCCCACCCAAAAGTCATAAACATTCACGTTTAGAACATCTTTATTATAAAAACTTGTCAACGTATGAAGCTTGTCTTTATAATCAAAAGTCTGACTGAAATATATTATATTATTACACCCTTTCAGATTAAGTCGAGGACTTTCGACTTTATATGTGCATATCATGATATCAATATTCTGTTCAAATCCGGTCAAAGCTTTATCTTTGTTTGAATTTCCGGACATCACCACAAATTTGTGCTTGCCAAACCCGCCCGCCTCTTTAAAAAATTTAACTTCACTCAAAAACTTGGTGTAAATAATCACTTTTTCTTTGCGCTCAAGAATTTGATTCACCAGTTTGAACAAAGCGTCGACTTTATGCTTGCAAATGGTGTAAAGGTATTGAAAACGCTGTACGACCTGCAAAAAAGCCACCTGCTCCCGATCCTTCAGGAAAGCTTCTTTTTCAAACTGATAGACGGCAGCCTCTTCCGGTGTCAAATCAAAATCCTGATTATGATAAGTTATCTTGATGTTGTCTTCCAGTTCACAAACCAAGACATACGGATTGATTAGCTGTACCAGTCTGGCTTCGTCTTTAGGATTTGACCACCTTTTCCAAACCTCGAAATCATCGACATACAGCGGCAGAAATTTATGCATAAACTGAGTCTCCGTCATGTTCAGAATAGATGAATCCATAAACTGCATTTGCGAATACAAATCAATCAATCCCTGTGTCAGAGGCGTTCCCGACAAAATCAACCGATACTTGAATTTGTTTTTCATGGATAACAGGCGTTTTGTCCGTCCGGCTGCGGTATTTTTAATGGTAATGCTTTCATCGACCACGCAGAAAACTCTTTTGGCATCGGCAAGCTCATACAACAGCAAATACTTTTTATCATCAAGTGAAATATGCTCTATTGAAAAAAAACAGATTTTTTTAAACAATGGTCCGGCTGCCTCACGAATATCATTGACATAATCCTCGGTCGCCAGATAATTCGTCGGCGCAATCCAGGCAATACTGTCAAAATTCTTCCTATGGATTCTGGCCAGATAAAAAACGGTTTGCAACCTTTTGACACCCCTTTTCATAAATAAGGCGCCGGCATTCAATGTGGAAAATTGTTTGTTTATTTTTCGATATCCCGCTGGTGTATTCATTATGAAAATCCTCTTCATCTGCAAAACACACACCTGACAATATAGTCATACCGGACCCGATTGTTTATTAGCTATTGGTTCTATTCTTATATTAGAAAAAACCAATAGTTAAATCAACATGTCAAAACATTTTAGATAAATCAAATTTTGTCTTTTGCTGTTAATGATAAATTTAAATATAAGCTTTAGACTTTTGTTTCAAATGAAGGAGGTTAATCTTGCGCAAAAAATTTGATTTAATTGTTCCGCTCGGACATGCTTGCGTTTGTTCTTCAATTTTAAGAAAACACCACCAATTTTGCTCTTACCCGCTGGATTGGGTCAGAACCGTCTCGCTTAGTCACGGAATAGACCTGTTGACAACACACTTTAAAGATTTTCTCAATTCCGCTGATGACTTAGTCCTTTTAAACACATCGGGAAGCGACACCCGGCATTATCAAAATAAACGCAACAATATCCGTTTTTTGCATGACTTTCCCGCCGATATTCCTTTGGAGCAGTCTTTTGACAAGGTAAAGCAAAAATACACACGCCGCATTGAACGTCTTTACACCCACCTGTCCCAGGCAAACCACATTTTATTTGTTAATGTCGCGGAGAAATGCGAGGAAATTCCGGACCTGTCCGACAAATATTACCTGACTCAGCATCAACGACTGCAAAACCTCTTTCCTGATAAAGATATCAATTTGGCATGTCTGATAATGACTCACAAACCATATAAAGATAAATTTTTTGAACTGAAAGAACTCTCTCCGCATATTATCCGGGCAAACTGTTTTTACCAACCGCAATATGGCGATGACATCTGGTCCGGACATTTCAACAGTTTGGTAAAAGTCACCCAAATATTCCGAATCAATTACAGGACGAAATTACGCTCACTTTTGACGAAACACGGTTTCATCTTATTCTTAAAAAAATTTTTAACAGAAATGGTCAAAAGACCTCTGAAATTTTTAATCAAAATCAGTACTGCTTTCATCTTGAATAAACAAAAACGCCGCACTCTCAGAAAAAAATATACCACCCAAATAAACAAACTGCTGAATATTTCTGACTGATTATCTGCAACATCTCAGAAAATGCTGGTAAGCAAGGGAAGCGACAGCAACCGCGGCGAACCTGCATTCCTGAGCGTAGTCCTGTCTCCAAGACAAAAGCCGCCTTACTTTAAAGGCGGCTTGAAGTGGCGGAGAGTACAGGACTCGAACCTGTGCATCGTTATTCACGATGACGGATTAGCAATCCGCTGCATTACCACTCTGCCAACTCTCCGTGGTACCAAAGTATATGTATATTATGTTTTCGGCGGCGTCAATATTTTTTTCCATTTTATGTGAAAGAAATTTACCGGCAGTTTATGCGACAAAAGCAATAAATTTAGAATACCTCTCTTTGCAGTCCTCGCATTGTTTTAAAGCTACGTCGCGCATAATCTTGTTTTCATACAGTTCTTTAAAATAAGCGTCTGCGGTAACAGTCAGAATTTCCGTACTTTCGTCATAATCAAACGTCAGCCCCAACAGCGGCGCCTGATTATCGGAATTTTTCAACTGTTCAAAATAAGCTTTTGAAATTTTAAATTTTGCCGAAACGACAACATCTCCGGAAGCCTCTTCTTCCAAAGCCTTAATATATTTGGCGGCCGTTTCAAACCTGATATAATTTTCAATCAAAATCGGCGAAAAGATTTCCGTCGGAGACCAGTCTTCTTTCATTCTTTTAATCCAGCACCATATTTAAATAAGCCATAAAAATAAAACCGGCAAATACGGCAAAAGCCGATTTTTCGGTCTTCTTTGTTCCGTAAGTTTCCGGAAGTATCTCGTTAATAACGACAAACAGCAGCGTACCGCCGGCCATCGCCATGCCCAGAGGAACAATTTTATCACTGAAATCCATTGTCAGCAAACCAATGACAGCCCCCACCGGCTGAACCATTCCCACCAACAGAGCGGTAAATGCCGCACGCAGCTTGGAAACTTTTGCCGCCACCAAAGAAATCGCTATTGTCAAACCTTCGGGAATATTATGCAGGGCAATGCCTATAACCAGACTGTGCGGATTAATAAAATCCTCGGCGCTGTACGCCACGCCGACGGCCAGCCCCTCGGGCAGCTTGTGCAGCGTAATTGCAATAATAAACAGCCAGGCCGCCCTCAGGCTGAACGACCGCAAGCCGTGATGTCCCATATTGTTATGCTCGTGAGGCAAAACCTCATTAAGCAGCCAGATGAGCGCCACCCCGGCAAATACGGCGCCGGCATACCAAAATCCCGCCACATGCACGTCAGAATCAAACATTCTGATTTTGTCCATAGCCGGACACAGCAAAGAAAAGGACGAAGCCGCCAGCATAACCCCCGCTGCCAGATTCAGCATAAAATTAATATCTTCCTGAGAGTATTTTCTTTTCAAAAAAATCATAAAACCGCCGACGCCGGTAATCAACCCGGCCGTGACGGCAGCTCCCAACCCTTGCATAAAAACGCTGTTAATCATACAACATCATCCATTCAAAAAATGTTTTTTTCTGAATACGCCCCTTCCCGTCCGAAGTCAAGCGCTTCTTTTACGGCAGAAAATACCCTAACGGTCAAAAAGCTTGGCAATATCCGCAATTTTCAGTTCGACATAAGTCGGACGTCCGTGATTGCACTGACCGGAATGCGGCGTTTTTTCCATATCCCGCAACAGCCGGTTCATTTCTTCGGAATTCAATCGTCTTCCGGCGCGCACCGAACCATGGCAGGCAATCGTCGCGCATACCAGATGAAGCTTTTCCGTCAGTTCAAAACCGCTGCCCCATTCAGCCATTTGCTCAGCCACGTCCTCCACCAGTTTTTTTACATCCGTATCCCGTAACAGGGCCGGAATTTCCCGAACAATCACCGCCGTCGTTCCGAATTCCTCCAAAACCAATCCCATTTTGGCAAGTTCCGGAGCCGCTTCAAGAATTCTGGCCTTGGCCGACGGCTCCAAATCGACAACTTCCGGAATCAACAGCATTTGCGCCGCCGTTTTTCCCGAACGCAAGCCCTCTTTCAGCTTTTCCATAACAATACGCTCATGAGCGGCATGCTGATCAACAATAATAATACTGTCCTCAGTTTGAGAAATAATATAGGTATCATGAAACTGGGCTTTTGCCAAACCGAGCGGTCCGACATCTCCTGCCGAAGGCAGAACCGGCTCCGACTCTACCTTAACGGAAAATTTACGTTCTAACTCTGGCAAATCGGCCTGCCGTCGAAAAGGCTGTGAAAAAACGGACTGATAGCCGTAATTACGAAGCGGACTTTGCGGCATCAAATGTTCTTCGGCTGTCAGCGTATCGGGAATATCGCGACCGAAATCCGGAATATTATCCTTAACCAATTCCTCCAGACTGACAGTATTGCTGGTCCGGTTGGCATGCTGATTCAACGCGTTGCGGATAGCGCTCACCAGCAAACCGCGCACCAGGGCATTATCATAAAAGCGCACTTCCGCTTTGGCAGGATGAACATTGACATCGACATACTTGGGATCAATATCAAAAAATAACGCGCACATCGGATACCGTCCCGATGCCAGCACATCCTGATAAGCGCCGCGAATTGCCCCCAAAAGAAGCTTGTCCCGCACCGGACGGTTATTGACAAACAAAAACTGAGACAGGCTGTTTGCCTTGTTCAGCGTCGGCAAAGAAACATACCCGCTGATATGCAGAGTCTCTCGCCGGGCGTCAATCAAAATTGAATTATCGCCGAATTCACGCCCCACCACCGCGCTCAAACGTTCCAGCCTGGCATCAAACAAATCGCCGCTGCAGGCAGGATACGCAATTTTTTTCTTTTCGCCGTCATACAAATAGAAGGCAATGTGAGGATTGGCCAAAGCAATCCTGTTCAGAATATCGACACACTGCGTCGTTTCCGCCGAACCTGTTTTCAAAAATTTAAGCCTCGCCGGCGTAGCATAAAACAAATCCCTGACCTCAATCCGGGTTCCGAAAGGATGGGAAGCCGGCACCGGCTTTGATTTTTCACCGCCGTTAACCTCTATCTTCCAGGCGCTGTCGGCATCTTTCGTCCGACTGACAATCGACAGCCTCGCCACAGAGGCGATTGAAGGCAGGGCCTCCCCCCGAAATCCCAGAAAATTAATATTAAACAAATTGTCGTCAGGAAGCTTGGATGTCGCATGCCGCTCTACGGCCAATTCCAGTTCCTCGGGTGACATTCCTTTCCCGTTGTCCGCAATTGTCACCAGGCTTTTACCGCCGTCGGTCAAACGAACCTCTATTGAGGTTGCTCCGGCGTCAATGGCATTCTCGACCAGTTCCTTGACAACGGAGGCCGGTCTTTCCACCACCTCGCCGGCGGCAATTTGGTTTACCAGGTTTGACGGCAAAATCCGAATGGGCATTGCTTACTTTCTCAGTTTTTTAATCGTTTTAATCAAATTATCCGTCGAACTGTCATGCCTGATGCCGGAGGCATTTCCCTGCAATTCAGGCAAAATGCTCAGAGCCATCTGCTTGCCGAGCTCAACCCCCATCTGATCAAAAGAATCAATATTCCAGATAACGCCTTCAACAAAAACCTTGTGTTCGTACATGGCAATCAGCATTCCCAAAGAATATGGATCTATTTTCTTAAAAATCAGCGTATTGGAAGGACGATTTCCCGGAAAACTTTTAAATTTCTTCAAGAAACTGATTTCTTCTTTGCTTTTACCGGCTTTTTTAAGTTCTTCGGCCGCTTCCGCAACAGTTTTCCCGCGCATCAGCGCTTCACCCTGAGCCAAAACGTTGGCAATCAAAATTTCATGGTGATCGCCGATTTCATTATGAGATATTGCGGGAATAATAAAATCGCACGGCACCGGCGTTGTTCCCTGATGAATCATCTGGAAAAACGAATGCTGAACGTCGGTTCCCGCACCGCCGAACAAAACCTGCGCCGTATTATATTTGACATACTTGTTGTCATTAGAAACAAACTTGCCGTTACTTTCCATCGATAACTGTTGCAAATACGCCGGAACATACTGCAGATACTGGTCATAGGGAATAACGGCGTGGCTTTTCCAACCGAAAAAGTCATTATACCAAATGCCGAGCAACGCCAAAACAACCGGAATATTTTTATCAAAAGACGCTGTTTTAAAATGCTCGTCCATGGCATAAGCGCCGTCCAGCAGCTTTTCAAAATTATCCATGCCGATCATAATCGCAATCGACAAACCGATAGCCGACCACATGGAATAGCGTCCGCCGACAAAATCCCAAAACTCAAACATATTTTCGGGATTAATGCCGAACTTTTCAACTTCCTTCTCGTTGGTTGAAACCGCGACAAAATGCTTGGCAACCGCATGTTCGCCCAAAGCGTCCGTCAGCCACTTGCGACAGGTTTTGGCATTGGTCAGCGTTTCAATGGTTGTAAAGGTTTTGGATGAAACGATAAACAACGTGGTTTCCGGATCAACTTTGTTCAGCACTTCGCAGCAGGCCGTTCCGTCAATATTGGAAATAAAATAACAGTTCAACCCTTTCCCCCAATATTTGCGCAACGCCTCAACCACCATTTTCGGCCCCAAATCCGAACCGCCGATGCCGATATTGACGATATTGGTCAGCTTTTTGCCGGTCTGACCTTTAAACTTGCCCAGCCGCACAGCCTCCGAAAAGTCGCGCATTTTTCCCAAAACCCCGTTAATTTTGGGCATAACGTTTTCCCCGTCCACATAAATCGGCGTATTGTCGCGATTGCGCAACGCCACATGAAGAACGGACCGATGTTCGGTAATATTAATTTTTTCTCCCGAAAACATGGCGTCGATTTTCTCTTTAAGCTTGCGCTCCTGAGCAAGCGCCAGCAAATAACGCATCGTCCGGTCGGAAATGCGGTTTTTGGAATAATCCAGCATCAGGCCGTCCAGCGCAATATTGTATTTTTCAGCGCGTTGCGGATCTCTTTTAAACAAATCGCGCATTTCGGTTTTGCGAAAAGCCTTATAATGATGCGCCAGCTTTTTCCATGCTCTGGTCTTATCCGTTTCTTTCTTTTTCCCAAACATTTCGGTTCTCCTTTTCTAATTCTCGAAACCGCCGATAGCCGCGCTGACCAGACGGCTGCGGTCAAAATATTTCTTTGCGGCGCGGTTGACTTCTTCCAGCGTCACATTCTGCACGTATACGTTCCGTTTCTGCAAAAAATCCAATCCCAGATTATATTTCTGCATTGCCGTCAAAATATCCGCAATCGTCATAATGGAAGCAAAACGCAGATTATACGAGGCAGTCAGATACTTTTTCGCCTGTTCTAGCTCCGCCGCACTCACTCCGGCGGTCCCCATTTTCTGCCACTGTTCTTCAAACAGGCGCTCCGCCTCCCGATATTTATCCGGAGAAGCAGAAAACCCTGCCGTCAGCAGCGGCAACTTATCGTCAAGTTGCAGATAAGAATAAACGCCGTAAGTCAGCCCTTTTCCTTCTCTGATTTCCTTAGACAAACGAGAAGTCAGACCGGAACCGCCCAAAATCTGGTTGGCAACGAACAACGGGTAAAAATCCGCGTCATCGCGCTTGACGCCTTTGGCCGCCTTAAGCGACATAATCTGACCTGACGGATATTTTATCTCAAACCGGCGCGCCGAAAAATCGACCTCGGCATCACGGACAAAATTAATCCGCCCGTT
>CASFLC010000039.1 GCA_949295475.1 uncultured Pseudomonadota bacterium | reverse complement strand
GTAATATAGCCGTTTGACGGGGCGCTGCCGGTAAATGAATCTTTACAGATTTTATTGCAGCCTTTTTTGGTACAGACGCCGGAGTTTGACGCGCATTTCTCCGCGCAGTATTCGCCGGTGGAACTGTTATAAGAAACCGAAGATTTGCATCTCTTGGCCGTGCAAATGCCGGAGTTTGAAACACAGCGTTCGGAACATTCCTCGCCTGTTCCCACGCTGACCGAAGCTTTACACCTCTTAGCCGTGCAAATGCCGGTATTTGAAGCACAGCGTTCGGAACATTCCTCACCCGTTCCCACGCTGACCGAAGATTTGCAGCTTTTTTGGACACAGTTGCCGTTGCAGGAAATGTCGCACTTCTCTCCGGTGCCGACGCTGACGGTCGGTTTGCAGATACAGCTTTCATATTTGCCGCCGCAGCTGCGTCCGGAAACAACTTTACCGGAAGCGGCGGTGCAGTTTGATGAGGTATATTGGAATTTCGGTTTGCAGACGCAGTTGTCATAACAGGTCATGCCGGTAACCGGGTGTTTGACGTCGCAATCATAGAGATAAGTATCGACTGCCGAGGTTTCTTTAAAACCGTAAATGCTGCAGCGTCCGTCTGCCGGTTCGTTGTCTGTCCACGGATCCCCGCCGCCTTGGTCATTGTTGCCGGCATTGGTGTTATAGTCCCGGGACGTATTGTCTTTCAGATAATCGGGCAGCCAGTATATTCCGGCAACCTGATAAGCCTTCTCCAACGAAAACAAAGAGGCTGCCGGTTCCAACTTAGTGGTGTGTATTTGACTGTTGGCCGAAACCGGAAAGGCCGCCATCATTAAACACGTTAAAACAAGATATTTTAAGATATTGCATGATTTCGTCATTTCCGTCGTCCTTAAAATAGTTAAAACCGGCATACGAAATCTACAGGAGATAAGAAGAAAAGGATTACAGATAACCACAACATTCCGGCTGCGTCGGCAGTCAGATTTTGTCACGTTGCTAATCCATATTATTTGAAGGTCACTACTCCCCCAAACACTCACCACTCTATAGATTATGGGATAATCTTATCATAACTTTACACAGCTGTCAATCACTGATTAAAATATCTGGACGAAACCAGGCAGCGCCTGGAGGCCCGGCAAGCCGCACAGACACAACCTAAGCGGCTGCGGCGAGAATTTTACTTTTCTGCGGATGAGGTATGCGTTGGTTGAGAATTAAAAAGGCCGGAAGAAAAACCCGGCCTCTTTAATTTATTCTCTGTTTTCCAAAGAGATAACTACCCTTCGATTATACAACTTGGCCAGAAGATAGAGATGTTCCAATTTAAGCTGGCGGTTGCCGAGTTCTATCGCGTCTATCCACCAGCCGGGTATGCCGGTTTTGACATGAACTTCGTCAATGGTCAGCTGGCGGGATATCCTCAGGTCATGAAGCTGCTGCGCCAATGTGCGGCGGTCTTCCGACAGATTTTTCATTGCGCTTTTGTTTGACATTTTGTAACTCCTTATTTGTTTTGATTAAAACAAAACCGCCTTAAACAACGTTAAGGCGGGGAGTTAGCAACTGCACAAGAACAGTCCGGGTTCTTCGACATGCGGACACGCTTATTCCCCCGGCTCCCCATTCAAGGAGTTGTTCTTTTTTCTTGTGTGGAGCTGCTACACTCCGTCATCCGCTCACCGAATGACGGAATTATGATAATAAATCAAGGCGATTTTGCAACAAAAAAATAAAGGCTCAAACCCAAAACAGTTTGAACCTTTATTTAACCATTAACCTGCACAACATCTGCAGAAAAGTGGAATATTTCCCACCTCCGCTTAAGTTATGCCCGTGCGGCTCGCACTAGAAAAGTGGAAGCCTCTCCACAACCGCTTAGATATTGCCAGTGGCGCTGCCACCGCGCGCCCACCTAAAGATTATTTAGGCTGCCAGTCTTCGCTCCCGGCGTCCGGGCGGTTATTTTTTTAGAACGACAACACCGGGAAGTTCTTTTCCTTCCATCCATTCCAAGAAGGCGCCGCCGGCTGTTGAGATATAAGAAAACTTCTTTTCAACACCGGCATTTGCCAAAGCGGAAACGGTATCGCCGCCGCCGGCAACCGTCAGCAGTTTTCCGGCCTGTGTCAGTTCCGCGGCTTTCTCGGCAACTTTATTGGTCGCGTTGTCAAACGGCTTCAGCTCAAAAACGCCGAGCGGTCCGTTCCAAACCAGAGTTTTGCATTCTTCCAGTTTTGCGTTGATAGAGGCAATGGTTTTTTCGCCGACATCCATCAAAATCCAGCCTTCCGCGGGAATATGTTCCAAATCAACGGTTTTGTGCTCTGCCTCGGCTTTAAATTCTTTGGAAACGACCACATCAAGCGGCAAAATAATTTCGCAGTTGTTGGCTTTGGCCGTAGCCATAATTTCTTTGGCGGTGTCAATCATGTCCATCTGAACCAGAGAATTGACTTCATTAACGGTATTAACGCCGCTGGCCTTCATGAAAGTATGAGCCATACCGCCGGAAATAACCAGCTTGTTGACTTTTTTGACCAGATTGTTGAGCAGGTCGAGCTTGGTTGAAACTTTGGAACCGCCGACGATAGCCATCAACGGACGCTGCGGGTTATTCAGACCTTTGGAGAGCGCGTTAACCTCTTCTTCCATCAGCAGGCCCATGGCGGCAGGCCGTTCTTTGGCTGCCGCAACCATTGATGCGTGGGCGCGGTGAGCGGTAGAGAACGCGTCGGAAACATAAACATCTGCCGGAGCAACCAGTTCTTTGGCAAAAGCTTCGTCGCCCTTTTTCTCTTCGTTATAGAAACGCAGATTTTCCAGCAGCAAAATTTCGTCATGTTTCATGTTTTTAACCGCTTCGGAAACTTTGGGGCCGATGCAGTCGTCAACAAAAACAACATGCTTGCCGAGAGATTTTTCCAAATCTTTCACAATATGGGAAAGCGAGTTTTTCATGTCGCCTTTGCCTTCCGGACGGCCGAAGTGAGAAATGACGACAACTTTGGCGCCTTTCTCCATCAAGGTTTTAATGGTCGGAACCGTACGGTCGATACGGGCCGTGTTGGTAACGTTAAAATTCTCGTCCATCGGGACATTGAGGTCAGCACGCAGCATAACGACTTTGCCGTTCAAATCCCCTAAATCTTTGATTGTTTTATATTCAGTCATTATTTTTTCCTTCCAACAAAAAACAAAACCCCCTTGTCGGACAAGAGGGTTTTATAAAACAGATTAGCCGTTGACTTTGGCCAT
>CASFLC010000038.1 GCA_949295475.1 uncultured Pseudomonadota bacterium | reverse complement strand
CTTTTAAGGCAGAGTCAACGGCCTGCTGGGCTTTGTCAACTTCTGCCTGACTGCCTTTTCCGGCAACGAGGTTGGCTTTGGCCTGCTTTAAATTTTTTATCAGCTGATTGTTGTTAAAATCCTTGACGGCATCGTGATAATCCTGAAGTGCCTGCTGATAAGCGGGGTCATTATCAGCTTTTTGTTGGGCGTCTTTTAAGGCCTGGCGGGAAGCGGCCATTTCTTTGCGCAGCGCTTCTTTTTGCTGTTCTCTCCGGCGGTCGGCCAAAATCTGGTTGATGGCGGCGTATTCCGGCTGATCTTTGATAGCCTCCAGCGCAGGCTGGTTGTGCATCGGCATGTCGGTTTTCAGGCAGGCCAGATATAATTTTGCCGCCAGTTCCGGATGCTTGAGAATATTGGGGCCGAACGTAATCGAATCGTGTCCGTTTTCTTTGAAAGTCTGACAGGTAATAATGTAATCGGTGACATCCTTGCTGACGACCGATGCGCTGCTCGGACTGTAAAACGTGACTTTGTCGGTAGGCGAATCGCCCATTTGATAGGACAATTCTTTGGTGCCGGCAATTTCCCGGAATTTGCGGTTGTTGTCGTTGCATTTCTTTTCGAAAACGCGACGCATCTGGTCTTTCCAAAGCTCGTCGGCCGGCGTGTTTTCGGGTTCGTTGTCGATGGTGGCGGCAGACGGCAGTTTGACGGCGTCCAGATGAATTTTTTTCTGGTCGGGCGGAAGCTGCTCAAAGTCGTCTTTGCTCAAGCCGTTGGATTCCAAATACAGCAAAAAGACCGGATCATTCAGATAATTACGGTAAACGGCATCCAGCGCGTACTTTTTGTATTCGCCAAAATGGCGGGCACTTTCGTTTTCCAGCGTGGTTTCGTTTTTCTTGAGCAGTTCGTCGAGTTTGTCATCCATTACATACTGGTTAATCAGCGAGGTGGCGATGACGCAGTCGTTGTGATTAGGGTAAAGCCGCTGCTGGGGCGGAAGAGATTTAATCGTTTGAAACCCAAGACTGTTTAAGGTTTGTGCCAGAGAGGTTTTTATCGCCTTATAAGGTTGGGCGTCGCTGCCCAGCTGGTCGATAATGGTGGCTTTGTTGCCTTCCAAAACCAGGCTGAAGTTATGTCCCACGCCTGTTTGTGGATGTGCGCCGATGGGAATTATGATTTTATTGTATTTTTTGTTGTTTTGAGTGCTTTGCTGCAGCGCTTTGATAAAACGTTCGAGATGTTTGTTTTCTTCTTTTGACTGGTCTTCATAAACGCTGACTGAGCCGGTGAGCAGAATATTGCCGTTTTGTCCCCGGAGCTGGTCATCCAGCGCATTTTTGCGTGTTTGGTCGCTATTTTCTAGGATGACAATGTAAGGATCAATAAATGCGATCTTTTTATCGATGGCGATTTCCCGGTTTACCTGAGAGATGATGCTATTGTTAATGCCGCTGGAAATTCCGGTCCAGGTTGAGAAATCCTGCAATTCATTGGTGATGGCACCGATTTGTTCGCCGAATTGATAGGCAGTCGGTTTAATGGTATCGGGAACAGCCAGTCCGGCAATAAAATCCGCTTTATCTTTGTCGGAGTTAAACTGATTAAACCGGTTGATAATGAAATTGTAGACGTCCTGATTGGCACCGTTGGCGGTGATGTCATAGGTATTGAGCAGATTATCAAGTTGTTGTTCCGGTGTAAGGGTATCAGCCATTGGAATTCTCCCAAGTTTATTTTATAATAGATTTTAGCACAAAAAAATAATTTTGTCCAATATTTTGTGCAAAGTCACATCAGCCGTTCAAATTCTGTGAGTGTTGCAGGCTGCAAATATGGATTGCAGGCTTTTTCCAGCCTTAACGGAATCGGAGCGACCGGCAGTCCTTTTTGCAGGCGTTCCTGTGCCAGATGCAGATACTCTTTCATTTCCGGGGTGTCGCCGATAAAACGTTGTGCGGCGGCGAGACCGTGTGCAGTGTATTCATGGCCGGGGTAAATTAAAACGTCGTCCGGCAGCTGTTTGATTTTGCCTAACGCCTCAAACATCATGGCGGCGTTTCCTTCGAAAAGGCCTCCGACGGAAAGGTTGAACAGAGTGTCTCCGGTAAAGACGATTTTATCGTCCGGAAAATACCACAAAATGTGTCCCAGAGTATGGGCGCTGACATCAATGATGTCTGCTTTGGTGTGCCCAAGGGCAAAGGTCTCACCGTCCGCAACGCCGATATCAAAAGCCGGAATGCGTCCGGCATCGTGTTGGTTGCCGACGACTTTGGCGTCGTAAAGCTCTTTTAAGCTTCGGTTGCCGTCGGTGTGGTCAAAATGATGGTGCGTGTTGAAAATGTATTTGGGCCGCAGCCGCAGTTCGTCCAGCTTTTTGATAATCGGCGCCGGTTCCGACGGGTCAACCACGGCGGTTTCTCCGGTGGTTTCATCCTGCAGTATGTAGCTGTAATTGTCCATGGCGCCGGCGCGGCAAAGAACGGTATAAACTTTAAGCATTACAAATAATCCTCTTCATGAACTTCGTCGATTTGCTTTTTATCCAGATATTGTTCCGCGTAGTCCATATAAACCCTGCGGCGGATGAAAACATCATATAAATCGGGGTCAATATGTCCGGTGTTTTTCATTTCCTGCATGATGCGGAGAACTTCGGACAATTTTTTGGGTTTTTTATAGGGACGATCAGTGGCTGTCAGCGCCTCAAAGATATCGGCAATCGCCATGATTTTTGCGGGGATTGACATTTGGCTGCCGGTCAGGCCGTTTGGGTAGCCCTTGCCGTCAATTCTTTCATGGTGGGCGCCGGCATATTCAACCACTTTGGAGAGTTCTTTGGGAAAAGGGAGCGCTTTAAGCATGTCAATGGTGACGACAATATGCTCATTGATTTTGTTGCGTTCTTCTTTGGTGATTGTTCCCTGGCGGACTTCCAGGTTATACAGTTCTCCGAGATTATAGGGACCGAGGACCTGATCTCCGCGGTTTTGGAGCAGGTTTTCGCGCGCCGGATGACTAAACAGTTCCTTATCTTTGACGGCTTCATTTTCGGCCCAGGACAAGCCGAGCATGCGGTTGAAATAGCGGGTAAACTGCTGTTGGGAGATTTTTTCAAGCCGGGTAACATCATCATCGCTCAGGGGATTGTCGCCGATGTTGCAATGGGCGACGAATCGAAAATCATCTTCAAGCTGCCGGACCCTGGCGACAAATTCGGCCTGCAGATGCTGTTTGGAATCAATGTTGTTAAGGCGTTTTTGCAAGTATTCAATATGAGCGTCGCGCCGCAGAATTTCGAACCGGTTGCGGATTTCGTGAATGCGGTTGTGTATGGTTTCCAGTTTTGTGGCCTTGTCCACAATGTATTCGGGGGTGGTGATTTTGCCGCAGTCGTGAAGCCAGGAGGCAATATGCAGGGTGTACCAGTCGTCCGCGTCCATGTCAAAATTTTTGAGTTTGCCCTCATCTTCTTCTACGGCGGCGGTGGCCAAAAGTCTGGCGATGATGGGAACGCGCTGGCAATGGGCTCCCGTATAAGGAGATTTGGCGTCAATGGCCCGGGCCAGGACTTCAATGAAAGATTCCAGAAGCTGCGCGTAGGATTCACGGAGATTTTTGTTTTCAATGGCGATGCTTATGAGTTGGCAGATTGACAGCAGGTTGCGCTGGACGTCGTTCGTAAAGTTTATGATTTTGCCGTTGTTGTCTTGTGCATTGACAAACTGTACAATGCCAATGAGGTTGTTTTTGCGGTCTATCAGCGGAAAGGCCAGCAAAGAGACGGTTGAGTAGTTGAATTTTTTGTCAAACCCGTTTAAGAAAGATGTATCAAAGTTTGTATTGAAAATGTTGGATGAATTTATAATTTCACGATTGAAGGCGCAATGTTCAACCGGCGTTTTAGAGCTTTTGCTCTTGATATCCGGCAAAAAAACGGAAGGAAACAGCGCCATGTTTTCGCTGCCGAGACGGTCGATGTTGAGGCTGTTGACGCGGAGGTATTCCAGATTAATGAATTTGTTGTCTTTGACGCTGAAATAAAAACAGCCGTCGGCAGAGCAGTAACGCCGCGCAACCCGGATGATTTTTTCAATCAGCAAGGCATAATCATTCTCAGTGGTCAGCGCATCACAGAGCGCCAGCATGTTGGCAAGCGTGTTGTTGCTGAAGTCAGGCAAAAAATCCTCCTTTTGTTGCAAGGCGAGGATAACAGATATTTATTAAAAAAGCTTAAAGTCAGCTGATTTTTGAAATCAGATATCTGATGTCTTCGTCGCTGAGTTCTTCATTGTCGGGACTATAACTCAAAATTCGCTCAATTACTTTGTGGGTAAATGATTTGCGGTTGTTTTTGCGGCAGTCAAAGCGGATTTCCCGGATAACCTTGAGTGCGCTGAATACTGCCGGAAACATGGTTTTGGGGATATATGCCTTGCGCAGCAGGTTGCGTACCATAAAGTCAATCGATGAGTTAAACAGGACTTTGCGGACTTCGGTAATCGGCGTGTTGGACAGGTAAACCAACGCATATTCAAAAAATTTTACATCTCCCATGCAGATGGCTCTCACCACCAGATTCGGCGTCAGACGGTTGGAGGTGTAAAGCTGGTGTACGAGCTCTTCAATTTGTTTGTCGGAACTGTATTCCTCGGAAATGCGGAGCGTGGTCTTTTCTTTGACTTCTTCAATAATGTCTGTTGCCAGATTGACCGGAAGATTGTGGGATAATATCAATCTTTTTTTGAGTTCTTCGGACAGCAGGTTAGCGATTTTTTCAATTACCGAGGTCGGCAGTTCCGCCCGTAAAACCAGACGTTTTTGGATTTCTTCGTTATCGCGGTATTTTTCGATGATTTTATCGTAGGTTTTTTCGTGGATGTTTGCCGTTTCATTGGAAATCAGCGTCCCGACAACTTCTTCGGGGCATTTTTCGACGATATACTGGGAAATTTCGTTCGGAAGATTTAGCCTCTGAGCTACGGCTTTTTGCTTGCTGAGACTGGGAATATTGAGAATTTTGATTAAATCTTCGTTGCTGAGATCACTGTAAAATTTAATGAATGGGACAGCCACGCTGTCGGTGTCCCGGATAACCGACGTGATGATGTCTTCAGGAAGATTGTGGCAGTTTTTGAGGCTTTCGGCCAGAACCTGACGGACTTTGATTTCGACGTCACGGATCATTATCCGGAAAATGTCTTCAGCGAGCTTCATACCCCGCGGGGTGACGGTGTGACCGTTATAATAGGCGCTTACTTTTTGCGCCACAACAGCTTTGTTTTCGGCGTGCGGATTTTTTGAAAGATTTTTGACATCCTGAATGTTTAGCTGACTTTTTTCCATTGCAATGTTCACGAAAAGTTTCGGTTGTCATCTGTTTTTTTATAATAATTAAGTTTTATTCTAAAAGCCAGTGATAATTTTGTTACATAACTTTTAGTATCTTATTTTTTTCAGGTGTCCGGCAAAATTTTCCGGTTCGGATTTGTCTATCATTTTACTGTTTAGGATAGATTTGTCAATTACATTCAGTTCATAAAACGCAATTGTGTATTCCAGCATTCCGGCATAATTCTTTAGAGGAGAATTCCAAACCAATGTGTATGCAAAAGTTGTTCCCAGGGGAACCGTCCCCTGATACCGCAGCCGGGCGCGAAATTCCCGCATGTTGTAAAAAGCAATGTCAGAATTGAGTTTGAGGGCAAAATCACGCATACTTTCATAAATGCCGGGATAAATTTTATAGCGGTAATCTTCGTCCGGGTCTGTTTCTCCGACGGGTTTTAAGCCCTGATCGGTATGCCAGACTCTGGTTTTGTAAAGAGAATTTGCTTCCTTGACCAGGCGCGACGTTCCCCAGTTTGTTTCAATGGCGGCGAGGGCGATCAGAAAAGATACCGGAATTTCATCAACGCGGATTTTCAATTCTTTCAGCAGCTTGTTGTAGCGGCGATATCCCTGCAGCCTGGTGAAAATATCGTATTTTTTTGCAAGCGCCTCAACTTCCCGGGTTTGTTCTTTGGTCAGCTCATCGTTTTCGGCAAAGGCGCGGGACAGTTCTGCCACCCGGTCTCTTTCTTTGGTAATCTCCAGGTTGAGACGCATGGCTTGCGGCGTGAGAATTTTGATGAACAGAGCCTGTCGTTTGGTTTCGTCGGTGATTTTTGCAAAATCTGCGGGGAATGTTTTGAAAAACAGCGGCGGATAGCGGTATGACGGAAGCATCAGGTAACCGCGGACGCCTTCGTAATTATAATATTTAAACAGTCTTTCGGTTTTTTGAACGGTCAGTCCGGACACTTCCAGCCCCGGGGCTGCGCCGGCCGCGGCCGGAAATAAGATGATTGCCGCGAATCCCAGGTTGATAAGGGTTTTAAATATGCGCTTCGGTTTTTGAAACACTGCGGACTTCCTTAACTTGAGGAATGTAAGTTTTTAGCAGCTTTTCGACGCCTTCTTTGAGCGTGACGGCGGCATAGGGACAACCGGAGCATGAGCCGCGCATTTCGACATAAACAATGCCGTTTTTGAAACTGTGAAAGACAATGTCTCCGCCGTCTTGTTTGACGGCAGGGCGGACACGGGCAGTAATCAGTCCTTCAATCTGCCTGATTACGTCGTCTTCCTTGTCTGCGTTTGTCGTATTGACGACGGCATCTTCTCCGGAGCTTAAAAAATCCATGATTTCTGCCAAAATCTGTGGTTTGAGGTCATCCCAGGAAGTTTCGCCGGTTTTGGTGACGGAAATCATTTCCGAGGTCAGAAAAACCGAAACGATGCCGCCAAGGTCAAACAAATGTTCGGCCAGAGGAGATTTGCGCAGCGATTTGGCATCGACAAATTCTGCCGCTCCGGCTTTTAGGACGGGAACGGGCGGAAAAAAGTTCATAACATTGGCATCAGGTGTTTTTTGCGTTTCTATTATCATATCAATTTCCTTGTATGAGACGCTGTTGCATTTGGTCGGCACTGAATGCCGCTTTGAGCGTATAATAACCGAGAACCGACAAGTGGTTGGGCGCGCCGAAACTGTCGAGTTCTCCGTTGCGGATTATCAGCGGGTCAAGCGAAGCGGCATCTTCCAGCGCCTTGTTCATCCGAATCCAGGGCTGGTAAATGTCCCGGGCGACAATAATATCTTTGTAATCCCGCGCCAGTGCCCGGGTTAACATGAAGTAGCCATAGAGTTTGCCCTGCTGATAAAAGAACAAATCGTCGTCGTGCGTATCAATGTAACTGCTGCTGTTTTCGCGGATGTGGTTTTCCAGGCGAAGCGTGCTGTGTTCCAAATCGGCGGCAATCCGTCTGAGAAAATAAGCCAAATCATCCGCATTTTTATAAAAGATTTCATGGCCGCTGCCCAGAGAATGATTATAGACGATAAGCATTTTGCGGGCTTTTTTGTATTGGCTGTTTGATGAGGGTGCCGGAACAAGTTTGTTTTGGGGTGAAAACATCCAAATGTTTCCCGGATATTGCAACAGTTCGGCGGCGTTTTTGAGCGGCGCGCCGTTTTCGGGGGAAACGGTTTTGTTCTGTCGTTTGGCGAAGGCGTCTGAAAGGTTGCGGATTGACGATATTATGCCTAACTGGTAAGCCGGCATATTGTCCAAAATATAAGATGGAAAAATAAAAGGCAGGTTGGGCGTCCACATATGCTCGTTGACTTCCCGGTTAATCAGGAAGGTCATGGTATCTATTGTTGCGGATTTGGCCGGCGGCGTTTCAATTTCAAAGCCGGTTGAGCGGTCAATATTGTTAATCAGCCATGCCCCCAGCGGATAATATAGGAAAATTATCGCAGCCAGGCTTCCCAGAAGGAGTTTCCACCAGGAGGAGACAAAGCGGACGACGGCGGTGTTCAGCTGTTTTAACGAAGCCGGGGACAGGTGTCGTTTGAGCTTGATACCGGTGTTTTTTATAAGTTTTTTGATGTTCAGGTCAGGCATGCTTCTTCTTTCGTTTGCAAAACATATTGAGGATTTCCGCAATATCCAGTACGCCGAATATTTTAGCGGTTATTGCAAAAGTTGCAACACCCAAAATGCATAACAGGCCAAACAAACCGAGTTTGGGCATGATGCCGAGATGCAGCCAGTTGCCGAATTGGCAGTCGAGCAGCAGCATGGCTCCTTCAAGCACTCCTCCCATAAGTAAGGAACACAAAAAGATTTTAAAGGTCGTGCGGCGGAGTTCTTTTGAATATTTCCAAAAACGCCGTTTACGCAGGCCGCGGCAATATTGACAAAAGGAAACGACGGCAGCGATTGTGGTGGCGGATGCGATGCCGACATGGCCGAATGGTTTCATTAGAATCACTGAAAAACACAGGTTTGTCAGCAAAACGACAATGCTGTATTTTACCGGGGTTTTGGTATCGCCCCGGGCGAAAAAATTAGGCGTCATGGCTTTTACCAACACATAAAAAGGGAGACCGAGCGTATAGGCAATTACGGCCTGTGCCGTCATTTGGGTTTCAAGGGCGCCGAATTTGCCGTGCTGGAACAGGATGTTGATAATCGGCACGGCCAGAACGATGAGGGCGACGGCGGCCGGAATGGAAAGAAGCGTGCCATATTCCACGGCTTTGTCCTGGACCAGCCTGGCCTGTTCTTTGTCGCCGGATTTCAGATGCCGGGACAGAATCGGCAGAACGGCAACACTGATGGCCGCTCCGACGACGCCGAGCGGCAGCTGCTGGAGGCGATTGGCATAATACAGCCAGGAAATGGCTCCGGTTCCGACCAGTGAAACCAAAATGGTATCGACGACCATGTTAATCTGATAGACGCCCGCTCCGAGCACGCCCGGCGCGATGCGTTTGAACAAGGTGCGAAGTTCGTTGTCTTTCAAAAGTTCCAAAATGTTATACTGCGGGCGGATATAAACATTTTCACGGCGCAAAAAATATG
>CASFLC010000037.1 GCA_949295475.1 uncultured Pseudomonadota bacterium | reverse complement strand
TTTGTCTTTGATTTCGTCTTTATTTGACATTTTGTAACTCCATATTTGTTTTGATTAAAACAAAACCGCCTTGACTAAAAGTTAAGGCGGGGAGTTGACAACTGTATACGAGAACAGTCCGGGTTCTTCGTCATGCGGACATGCTTATCCCCCCGGCTCCCCATTCAAGGAGTTGTTCTTTTTTTCTCGTATTGGGAGCTGTCACACTCCGCCGTCCGCTCACCGGACGACGAAATTATGATAATAAATCAAGGCGATTTTGCAACAAAAAAATAAAGGCCCAAACCGAAAACGATTTAAACCTTTATTTAACCCTCAATCTATACCATAGCAGTAAAAAAGTGGAATTCTCAAAACAGCCGCTTAGATATTGCCTCCAGGCGCTGCCTGGCAGCCGCTTAGATATTGCCCGTGGCGCTGCCACCGCGCGCCTACTTAAAGATTATTTAGGCAGCCAGTCTTCGCCCACGCCGTGCGTGCGGTTAGGCATTGAAATCGAGCCCCCAATCGGCATACCGAGCCGGATCATCAATCCAGTTTTCGCGCACCTTAACAAACAAAAAAAGGTGTATCCGGCTTTCCAGCATATCTTCAAGTTCCTTGCGGGCAGCCTGACCGATACGTTTAATCATAGCCCCGCCTTTGCCGAGCACAATAATTTTCTGATTTTCACGCTCGACATAAACAGTCAGTTCCGCCCGCACCGAACCGTCATCGCGACGTTCCCAGAGTTCGGGCTCAACGGTCAGGGCATAAGGAAGCTCCTGATGCAGATACAAAAACAATTTTTCCCGCACGATTTCCGCGGCAAGAAGCTTCAGGGGCATATCCGACATCTGCTCCTCGGGATAATACCACGGCCCTTCCGGAAGATTATCCGCCACATATTTATAAAAATCTTCAAGATGCTGCCCGGTCAAAGCCGAAACAAAAAAAGTTTCCTTAAAATGACCGGCCTCGTTGAGTTCTGCCGCCAAACCAAGCAGCTTTTCTTTTTTGACCAAATCAACCTTGTTCAACAAAAAAACGGACTCAATTTTTTGCTTGTTCAGCTTGGCGACGATGCTGCGGGTTTCATCGTCAAAGCCGCGCCGGGCATCAACCACCAGCACCACCATATCGGCATCGGACACGCCGCTCCAGGCCGAACCGACCATAGCCCGGTCAAGGCGGCGCCGGGGCTTGAATATTCCGGGCGTGTCAATAAAGATAATCTGGGTGTTTTCAAAAATACCGATGCCTTTGACCAGCGTCCGCGTCGTCTGCACCTTGGGTGAAACGATTGACACCTTGGAGCCGACAAAATTATTGGTAATGGTCGACTTTCCGGCATTCGGCGCGCCGATAAGGGCAACAAAACCGCTGCGCTGCGGAAGAGAATTTTTGGCAGCCCCTGTCATTTGCCGATTTTCTCCAGCATTTTGGAGGCGGCATCAAACTCCGCCAGTTTTTTATTATGCCCGCATCCGATTTCTTCCGCCACGCCGTCAAACGCGACGGCTATATGAAAGACGGGTTCGTGCTCGCTGCCCTCCCGGGAAACGACCCGGTAAACCGGCATCCCCAAACCTTTGACATGAGCGACTTCCTGCAACATGGTTTTGGCATCCTTGGGCGGTGCGACATTCCGGTCTATCAGCTCCCGCCAGTGCGTATCAACAAATTTGATGGCATCTTCCACACCGCCGTCAATATAGATTGCGCCGATAACCGCCTCGCAAACGTCACACAAAACGTTTTCGTTGCTGCGGATTTCTTCGTCGGCAACCGTCATAAATTCGCCCAGACGAAGCGTCCTGGCCATTTGCGCCACAGTTTCTTTGCAGACCAGGCCGGTAAAACGCCGGGACAGGTTGCCTTCCGGATCGGCGGGAAACAGACGATACAGCAAAGACGCGATAGAAAGCCCCAAAACACGGTCTCCCAAAAACTCAAGCCGCTCATAATTGTTTTTGACGTTCGAACTGACGCTGCTGTGCGTCAACGCCTTTTTCAGCAGCTGCTTGTCTTTAAAATGATGTTTTAAAATCTGTTCCAGTTCTTCCATTGCAATCAGCCTTTTATAAACGCAGGCCCTCTCACCGGAGAGAGGGCGCGCCGTTATTGAATCTTGTCAAACAATCGTCCCCAGCGGATTTTTTTCGGCCAGCTCCACGGCTTGTACCATTCTTCGTCTTCGTTGTGGGAGAAGAACAAAAAGCGCGCTTTGCCAACCAGATTTTCAGCCGGAACAAAACCGACGTTTACCCGGCTGTCATCGGAGCGGTCGCGATTGTCGCCCATCATAAAATAATTGCCCTGCGGCACCTCAAGCTCAACAAAATTATCATGAGCCTCATGGTCGGAAATTTCCAGAATTTTATGTTTGACGCCGTTCGGCAGAGTCTCGACGTATTGGCGGTAACGCTCGGCGCTGCCTATCGACGATCTGATGACAAAATCCTCAATCTGCTCGCGCTCAACCTTTTGACCGTTGATATACAACCGGCCGTTTTCCAGCTTGATTTTATCTCCGGGCAGACCGATAACGCGCTTGATAAAATCCGTCTTGTTATCCTGCGGATATTTAAAAACGACCACATCGCCGCGCTGCGGTTCCTTGGCAAAAATACGCCCGTCAAACAACGGCAGACTGAGCGGCAGCGAGTGTCTGGAATAACCGTAAGAATATTTTGAAACAAACAGATAATCCCCCACAAACAATGTCGGATACATGGAACCGGAAGGAATTTTAAACGGTTCAAACCACAAGGTTCTGATAACAATGGCAATCAAAATTGCATAAAACACCGTTTTGATGGTATCCCAAAAACTTTCTTCTTTATCCATCGGTACTGCCTTTTTCCAAAAATCTCTGCGCTCGCATTCGGTTGTCATCATATACATTTTTTTTGAATAAACAACTATATTTTTTCAATAATAACAACTGCCTGGGCAAAAGGATGATCATCACTGACCGAAACCAGAATCTGCGCCTGTGTCCCGGCCAATTCGTGCAATCTTTCGGACGCGTTTCCGGACAGTCGCAGCAGCGGTTTGCCGAGTTCGTCATGTCCGAGTTCAACCTCCTGCCAGGAAACGCCCTGACTGATTCCCGTACCCAAAGCTTTGACCGCGGCCTCTTTTGCGGCAAAAATCTTGGCCGCTTTGGCCGCCTTTTTGGCATTGTCCGGCGCAAAAGAATCAATTTCACGCTGTTCTGCGACCGTATAAACTTTGCGCAGGAAATGCGAACCGAACTTCGCCAGAACACCGGCGACCCGGTCAATATTGACAATATCCGTTCCCAATCCGAGAATCATAAGCCGGCTTTTCTCCCGTCAGTTTGAGCGCGATACATAAGAAACCACTTTAGATGCCTTGAGCGCCGCAATAATATCCGTCAAATGTTTCAGATCTTTGACTTCCACGTCAACCAACAGCTCAAAATAACTGACCGTACGGTTGACAATATTCAAATTACTGATGTTTCCGCCGCTTCTGGCTATCAGGTTGGACAAATCACCCAACGCTCCCGGCTCATTGGCCAGCATAACTTTCAAACGGCCGACATGCGGCGCATCTTCGGCGGCGTCACCCCACGAAATATCCAGCCAGCGCTCCGGCTCGTCGGCAAATTTTTCCAACACTTTACAGTCAATCGTATGGACCGCCACCCCCTTGCCGGTCGTAACGATTCCCACAATCCGGTCGCCCGGCAGCGGATGACAGCAGCCGGCAAAATGTACCGCCATCCCCGGAATCAATCCTTTTATTTTCAAGGGTTCGGCCTTGTTCTTATTCTTCCGCGAACTTTTTGAAAAAACAGACTTTAGAGGTTTAACGACCTTTTCCAGCTTGGATTGTTTATAAGCCGGATACACCGCCTTCATAACATCCCAGGCGGTAACCAGCCCCTCACCGACTTTGGCATAAATATCGTCAATGGATTCCGCTTCAAAATTCGGCAGAATATTTACCAGCGCCTTTTCGTTAAACTCAAGATTTTCACCTTTAAAAGTACGCTCCAGCAATTGTTGTCCCAGAGCAATAAACTGATCGCGCTTGTGCGCGCGGACATAGCGCCGGATAGCAGCCTTGGCCTTTCCGGTAACGACGAAACGATCCCACTCCGTTGACGGATGCTGAGCTTTTGAGGTAAGAATCTCCACCTGATCGCCGTTTTGCAAGACAGTTCTGAGCGGGCGTATTTCACCGTTGATTTTGGCGCCGACACAGGTATCCCCGACCGACGAATGCACGGCATAGGCAAAATCGACCGGCGTCGAATTAATCGGCAAACCGATTAAATCCCCTTTGGGCGTAAAACAAAAAACCTGATCATTATACATTTCCAGCTTGGTGTTTTCCAAAAACTCCTCAGGATTGGAAGCCTGTTCCAAAATTTCCAGAAGTTCCCGTATCCAGCGGAAGTTTTTGCCGACAACCTTTTCGCCCTGCTTGTAAGCCCAGTGGGCCGCCACGCCCTTTTCGGCAACCTCGTGCATCTCCTGCGTGCGGATCTGAATTTCAATCCGGGTGTTTTCCGGACCGATAATTCCGGTATGGATGGATTTATAACCATTGGGTTTCGGGGTCGAAATATAATCCTTAAAACGGCGCGGCACCATGTGGTATTTGCTGTGCACCACGCCCAACGCCTGATAACAGGACGCCACGTCATCCACGATAATCCGGAAGGCCATAATATCGGACAACTGTTCAAACGAGGCATTTTTCTGCTGCATTTTCCGCCAAATGGAATAAGGCGTTTTTTCCCGTCCGGAAACCGACGCCTTAATGCCGTTGTCTTTCATGTCCTTCTCAAGCTGGCGAATAATTTTCGGCACCAGATTGCTGCCCTGCTCCCGCAAAAAATTCAAACGGGCCTTGATGGATTCGTAGGCTTCTTTGTGCAGCTCGGCAAACGCAATTTCTTCCAATTCGCTCTTAACTTCCTGCATGCCGATGCGTTCGGCCAGTGGCGCATAAATATCAAGCGTCTCCTTGGCAACCCGGGCGCGTTTCTCCGGCGCGCAGAAATGCAGCGTCCGCATGTTGTGCAACCGGTCGGCCAGCTTAATCAACAGCACGCGGATGTCTTCCGACATGGCCAGCAGCAGTTTTCGAAAATTCTCCGCCTGTTTGTTGTTGACCGATTTTTGTTCAATCATGGCCAGTTTCGTTAGGCCGTCGACAATTTGCGCCACCTGATCGCCGAACAAAGTGCGGATCTCATCAATCGTCGTATCGGTATCTTCCACCGTATCATGCAGCAGCCCTGCAATAATCGAGGTTGAATCCAGCTTGAATTTAGTCAGAATACCAGCCACCTCAACCGGATGGGAATAATACGGATCGCCCGAAGTCCGCAACTGGGCGCCGTGTTTTTTCATGGCAAAGACATAGGCCCGGTTCAATGCGTCTTCATCGGCATCCGGATCATAAGACTTGACTAAATCAACCAACTCATACTGTCGTAACATACTGCCTCGGTTTCACTCCGTATCGCGCAAAAAAAGTTCCGGAGTTTATATTTAACATTCTTTTGTTAAATAAGTCTAAACTTCCGGAACGCTTAATGCAACTGTTATTGCAAAATCGGCTTAATTTTCGTCGTCAAAAGACTCGTCACCGTCAAAAGCGGCGGCGTCAATACCGAGGCTGTCCGCATCGTCATCCAGACCTTCGGCCTCTCCGGCATCGTCATCGCCGTCCAAATCAAGCAAGTCGTCATCACCGCCGTGAACCTGCATATTATCCTCCAGTTCTCCCTGAGGCAGCAACCCGGTAAACTGTTCGTCCAAATCGGCCAATTCTTTTTCGGCAGCCAAAATTTCCAATTCTTCTTCCTCGGGTTCTTCAACCTCGACATACTTCTGCAACCCCATAACCAAAGACTTCTGAAGTTCTTCGATATTGACTTTGTTTTCGGCGATTTCACGCAAAGCCACGACCGAGTTTTTGTCGTTGTCGCGGGCCACCGTCAGCGGGGCGCCGGCGGAAATGTCTTTTGCCCTCTGAGCGGCAACCATCAGCAGTTCATAACGGTTGGGAATCTTATCAATACAATCTTCTACGGTAACGCGTGCCATATTTTATCCTGTCCTTTGAAAAAATTAAAAACTGTTTTGCTGCATTTTATACATACATTAAAAGACAAATGCAAGAATAAAATAAAAAAAGCATTAAAAATCATCATATTAGAAAAAAACAGACGGATTCGTTTTATACGACTCGGAGTCGGCCGCTACAACAGGCTGAGCGGCGCGCCGAAAACCTTAAAATCATACTTCCGCCATTGCGGCGCCAACAGCTTCCGGGCCTTGCGAACTTCCGCCACATCGTTCAACGGCGCATTGTACATTTCAATAATCGCCTGCATGGTGGCATACCGCATCTTTTGCATTTCCGGCGAAAGTTTTTGAATCAAATTGTCATGTGTTCCCCTTTTATACCCCTTAATGGCCTGAACCATATAGCTTGGAATCACCGACAACCGGTAAGCCTTGATTGTCTTGTCGCAGGTATACGCCCATTCGTTAAGCGTAAACCCCTCCTTGGACACCAGCTTGGCCAGCTCCAGCTCTTTGCCCAGGATGGTCGCTTTTTGCACCAGACGCGCACAGGGATTAACCATATCCTTCAATCCCGGAACCGGTACTTTGTTGTCCGGATTCTGCTGATCATACGTTTCCCACAACGAAAGCAGCCGTGAAAACAAATACCGGTTGTCGCGGCGCAAAACCCAGTCCTGAACCGGGCCAAGCGTCCGGCTGAATGCCTCTATGTCTTTCAGGGTCAGCAACGTGCCGGCATCCGGAAAAATCGTCCGCATCTGACTGCGCAGGGGCTCTTCATAAGTCCCGTCCGCCATAAATTTTTCCGGCCGCACCAGCTTTTTAAGCGCCGCATAAAAATTCTCGTCATAAACGACTTTCGGATGCATTCTGACCGATTGCGGATATTCAATTTCCTGCGCATTTTTCGGCCATATTTCAGGCATCAGCAAAAAATACAGCCCCGGAGACAAAAACTCCAAATCTTCAATATCCCGAAGCTGCGGCGCGATTCTCTCCGGGAACTGGTTTTTCGTCTCTTTTATGCCCGGCAGATTCAGAATTTTTTCGGACATATTCGGCACCATAAACAGCATTGGCCCGATATACGGATAGGTTTCCTCCGGCAACGAGCGGATAACCGCCAGCAATAAATCCTCGTTATCCCATTTCAAACGTTTTTCGCTGATACCGTAAGGCGCCAAAACCACATAAAACGTTCGGTCAAATTCGTCTCCCAAATCAAAAACGCTGGTATAATGCGTATCATACAGCGTATTTTTCTGATTAAAACTCTTTTCCAGTTCGGAAAGCAGCGGAAGTTTCTGCGTTTCCAAATTAATCTTATACGCATCGGCATAGTCTGCCAGACCGACGGCGTCCGCCGCACGGAACGGCAACAGCAAAAACATCAAAAGCAACGGCAGTTTAAATGACTGTTTCAGCATCAGTTCTGAACCAGATTAACCTTGTAAGTCAAAACAGTTTGGCCGCCGGCCGGAATTTTCACCGTCCAGCTCAGCACCCGCGCTCGATTCTTTTCGCCGGGCAGGCTTTCACTGACAACTTCGACATCATTATAAAAATGCTGCTCGAAAACAACCGTCTGCTCCTTGTCCGACGCATTGCCGAACGTCACTTCTGCTTCTGCGGCATACAACTTGTCGGCAATTTTTTTCATCGAAACGACTTTGCCGCCGGCATAAACATCAAAAGCCCTGCCGACGGAAAGTTCGGCCTCTTCCCCGACGGCCAGGCGGGGCAGTTCGGCCGCTCCCGTAAAGATCAGACCGCCGTTACCCTGCTTTGTGTAAAATCTGACCGTTCCGGACGGAAGCGGCATTCCCAGATTATTTTCAGGACTGTTTTTGATTTTATAAATCATCTGCGGATTGGCTTTTTCAAATACGCCGGCATTGCTTCCCGCACCGATTGTCAGCGGCGAAACCAGCTTCAGCTCTTCGGCATAACCCACGCCGGACAAATTCATCAGACTGACCTGCTTGGTTTGCTTATCCATCACATCGGTTTTCTCCGGCAGGGTATAAACATAATACCCCGAAAAGCTCTGCGGCCGCAAACTTCCTGACACTGCGCTTTCCGCCGCACCGTCAAAAGCCGCAGACTTGGCCGTCAGCATATTCGCCGCCGCGCGGGGACGAACCGGTGCAACCTGATTAACCTCACCCGCCACCAATTGCACCTCGGCGTTTTTATAATCTGCGCCCGATTGATTGGTCAGGGTCACCCAGCCTTGCAAATCAAGCTTATCATCCGGACGGATTTCCGCCGAATAATCGGCCGTCCAGTTGATTCCGCCCGTCAGATAACTCAGCGAAAGTTCTTTGCTGCCGGCATCGGTATTTTCAACTTTAGCGGCAAGAGTCGGCTTAACTCTCAAGTTTTCGGGAAGCGTCTCAAACACGATTCTTCCCGGGAAAGCCGTCTCCACGCCATAACTGAACCTCAAAATCGGCTGTCCGTAATTGCTGTTGACAATCACCGCCTCGTCAAAAATATTACTTCCGTCGGAAGGGTTGACCACAACCGTTTTAACCTTTTCCCCGACGGCTTCTTCCAAAATATTGGCCGGAGTCAGTAAATCATATTCGTAATTTTGTTCCAAGACCCTGAGCCCATCCCCCTGCAGCAACGCCGTTTCAGGCTGCATCTGAGAAGCCACGCCTTCAAAAGCTGCGGAAAAAACGCCGGCAGGCAAAACAGCCCGTCGACTGTCGCGAACCATTGCCAGATTCTGATTGTAAATACTCAGCGACATTTTGTCCGCATCAGCCTGCGGGATACTGACATCCTGAGCGTAAACCGCTGCGGAAAACATCAGAACCGCCGCCGCAGACACTCCGAATTTTGTTCCGGTCATTTTTGCCTCCACATAAAAAAACACTGCCTGTAATATAATCCAAAAAAATATAAAAAAGAAGTAATAAAATAAAATTAAACTAGACTCGCGGAAAATATTCACTTAATATGAAAACAGTTTAAGACTTGTCAGATAAGGAGATTGAGCCATGGCTTGGACAGAACAAATGGTCGAAGACCTGAAAAGAATGTGGAAAGAAGGATTGACGACCGGAGAGATCGGCAAACGCCTCAATGTGTCGAAAAACTCTATTGTCGGCAAAGTCCACCGTCTGGGCTTGTCCGGCCGCCCCTCTCCGATAAAAAAGAAAAGCGACGCCCCTTCCCCCAAAGAACCAGTGGCACCCAAAATCAAAGAACCAGTCAAACCTGCTGAAAAACAGACTGTCAAAGAAGAAAAAACCGAGCCGGTCTGTCCCAAAAACGAAACGATTTCCATCATGCCGGGAACTTCTTCCGCACCGCGGCATAAAGGAAACGTTTCGCTGACGGAACTGGACAACCACACCTGCCGCTGGCCGATAGGCGATCCCAAAGACGAAAACTTCCACTTTTGCGGAAAGAAAGTGCGTATCGGACAAACCTATTGTGAGGAACACGCTGCCGTCGCCTATGTAAAACCCGGAAAAAAATAATAAAATTTTAACCCTTACCGTGATATAGTTTGAAATAGAATTTTAAGGATTAAACTATTCAGGGGACAAGAATAAATGTCAATTAGTATGTTGTTAGCCTTTATAGCCGGCCTTGGTGTGGTGTGCGGCTCCATTTTGTCATCAACCGACCGGCCGATGGCTTTTATTGACATCCCGAGCATTATCATCGTGTTCGGCGGAACTTTCGTGACATTATTTATTTCTTACGAATTCAAAACGGCTATGGAAGCCCTCCGGCACATTGGCTTGACATTTCGCCGCCACAAAGATACCGAAATATCGCTTAAAGACGAAGTCGGACAAATTGTCCGCTGGGGTTACATTATCCAAAAAAACGGCCTGCAGGGACTGGAAAACGAGATATCGGACAGTTTGCGCCAAAACAATCCTTTTCTGGCCTATGGCGCAGATTTGGTCGTCACCGGATATACCGGCGCTGAGATCAGACAAATCCTGACAAACATGCTTGAAGCGGAAACCGCCAGAAGCCGACAACCCATTGACGCCATCAAAAAAATGGGAGGTGACGCGCCTGCTTTTGGTATGCTCGGCACTCTCATCGGCCTGATTATCATGCTGGGCAGCATGGGAACGGATCCGTCCGCCATCGGTCCGAGCATGGCCGTCGCATTGGTCACAACCTTTTACGGCATTATTTTGGCTCGTATTGTCATGATTCCTATGGCTACACGCCTGACTTTCCGTAACGATGCAACTTTATTCAAAGAAAACCTGCAGTTGGAAGGACTTGTTCTGCTGGCGGAAAGGAAAAGCCCGCGCTATATTCAGGACAAAATCAATTCCTTCGTAGACATCAACGAACAATTCCTGATTGACCGGGACATGAACGGTAATCCGGCAGCCGCCAATCATACGCAGGGTTAAGACCATGATAAAAAAAGCAGATGATAGAATTGACGAAGACTGGATGTCCACTTACGGGGACATGGTAACATTGTTGCTGTGTTTTTTCGTCATGATGCTGTCTGTGTCTAAAACCGACGCCGCCAAATTTGAAATCATTCAGGCAGGATTAAACGAAAGCTTCGGCAAAAAAGAAGTAACCCGCCCCATTGAAATGATGATGATGGAACTCAGCGACGATATTCAGTCGATTGAAGAATCCGATAAATTTTCGCTGGGCAGCGACACCCAGGGAATTGTTTTGGAGTTTAGCGACGACATCGCATTCAACCACGGTTCGGCGGAAATCCGCCCCGAAGCGCTTCCCGCATTAAAAAGGATTGCGGCTACGCTGCAATCGGAACGCTACAATTCCTTTATGTTCAGCATTGAAGGACACACCAGCGACGAACCTTTCTCCAGTCCGCAATATCCTTCAAACTGGGAATTGTCTTCGGCAAGAGCCTCGGCCATAGCGCGCTTTCTGGAATCACGGGGAATTCCCCGCGTACGCTTGAGAGCCGTCGGCTTATACGATGTTGCCCCAAAATATCCCAACCATGACCCCTACGGCCAACCTATTCCTCAAAACCGCAAAAAGAACCGCCGGGTGGTCATTCACATAGAACCGACGTTCAGATAACAAAAAAAGCCGTTATCAGACGGCTTTTTTTTTCAGTTTAGAACAAATTCCCCTCAATCTGCCACACCCCGTCGTCATACACCAGATGGAACACGCCGCAATTCGGAATATCGTCAAAAACAAACCGAAAATGTTTCAGCAATCCGGCCATGGTGCCGCGATGAATAGCCACTGCCATAACCGCATAGGGCTCTGCAAGCAGTTTTTCCATCTCCGACAAAACTCGGCTCAAAGCCTGAAGACGGGGCTCTCCGCCCGGCAGACAGGGATT
>CASFLC010000036.1 GCA_949295475.1 uncultured Pseudomonadota bacterium | reverse complement strand
CGTCGCCGCTGATTTTGTTTCGTCCTTATCTGGCTTGGATTTCGGCGCTTATCGGCCGCAGCGGAACACTGCGTTCGGCTTGGAACAGAACCCGGGGAAATTATTGGGAGTTTTTGCTTTTGGCGGTTGTTTTTGAATTGTCTTTTATGTGTATTCAGGAAATATGCCGCTTTTTGGGGTGGCCGCTTTTGGTGCAAATGATTGTTTACGCGCCGATGACGGTCTTCTTAAATGTTGTGTTGGCACGGGCGTATGAGTTCTTTTTTATAGAACTTGAAAAATAGTCGTTATTTTTTAACCGATTAAATTCAAAAATTCTTCTTCGCTCAGGGTGTTGACGCCGAGTTCCGCAGCTTTTGCCGCCTTGGAACCGGCATCTGCGCCAACAATGACGTAATCTGTGTTTTTTGAGACGGAACCGGCAACTTTTGCACCGAGGCTTTGGGCTTTGGCTTTTGCTTCGGAGCGTGTCATGCGCTGCAAGGTGCCGGTAAAGACAACGGTCTTTCCGGCTATCGGCGAATCGTAATTCGTGTCGTCGAAGTAATCTTCAACGGTTATTTCCGCCAGCAGTTTGTCAATAATACTCAGGTTGTGCCGTTCTTGAAAAAACTCGACAATGTCGGTGGCCATGGACGGGCCGATGCCGTCAATGGCGACAAGTTTTGCGGTTTCTTTGTTCTTCATGTCGTCCATAAAATGCCTGAAACTTCCGTAATTTTTGGCAATCAGCAGCGATGTGGCCGTACCGACCTGTCGAATGCCCAGGGCATAGATAAAACGCGGCAGAGATATCCGACGTTTGTCATTGATGGCTTTGAACAGGTTGTCAACCGATTTTTTGCCCCAGCCTTCGCGAGCCTCCAAATGGATTTTGCCGTCATCCAGGGCGGCAAACAAATCTTCCCGCAGCGCCTGATTGCGTTTTTCCAGCGTAAAAATATCGGCGGGATTTTTCAAAATGCCTTCATGATAAAATTCTTCGACGATTTTGTTGCCCAGACCGGCAATGTCAAACGCGTCGCGCGAAACGAAATGGATAATGCGTTCGATTGCCTGAGCCGGGCAGCTTAAACCCCCGGTGCAACGGCGGACGGCTTCGTCCTCTTCCCGGATGGCGTGCGCGCCGCATTGCGGACAGACATGAGGAAACTCAAATTCGGCCGAATCTGCCGCGCGCTTTTCCGGAAGAACCTTGACAACTTGCGGAATGACATCTCCGGCTCGCTGGATAACAACGGTATCGCCGACGCGAATATCTTTGCGTTTGATTTCATCTTCATTATGCAGCGTGGCATGAGAAACAATAACCCCGCCGACGTTGACCGGCTCCAAATCCGCTACCGGGGTCAGGGCGCCGGTGCGTCCGACCTGGATGCGAATCGCATTGATTTTGGTGAGAGCTTGTTCGGCCGGAAATTTATGGGCAATGGCCCAGCGCGGCGTGCGGGTCAGAAATCCGAGGCGCTCCTGCAGAGCAATATCGTTTACTTTGTAGACGATGCCGTCAATGTCATAAGGCAGGGAGGCGCGGATTTCCATCAGGTGTTTGAAGTTTTCTTCAATGTCTTTCAGGTCTAGGCACAATTTGTTGAGCGGATTGATCGGAAAACCCCAGGTTTTGAGGTGTTCAAAAAAATCAGCCTGAGATTTCCACACCCGGTCGGAAACCTCTCCCCAAGTGTAGGCAAAAATGCTGAGTTTGCGCTCGGCGGTTATTTTGGAATCCAGCTGCCGCAGGGAACCGGCGGCGGCATTGCGCGGATTGGCAAACGTTTTTTTGTTTTCGGCGGCATATTTTTCATTCAGGGCAAAAAAATCGGCTTTTGACATGTAAACTTCGCCGCGAATCTCCAAAATATCAGGAACATCTCCCTGAATGACCAGCGGCAGCCGGCGAATGGTTTTGAGGTTGGCGGTGATATCCTCGCCCACGGTGCCATCGCCGCGGGTGGCTCCGGAAACGAATCGGCCTTTTTCATATCGGGCGGTAAAAGACAGCCCGTCTATTTTGGGTTCTGCCATAAAAGCCGGCATATCGGCGGTGTTCAAAAAACGTTTGACGCTCATGATGAAGTCGTCAACTTCTTCCATGGAAAAGACATCGCCCAGAGAAAGCATGGGAAAACGGTGGGTGATTTTGGCGAATCCGCTTTTGACGGCGGCTCCGACCCGGTGCGACGGACTGTCAGGGCGAATCAGTCCGGGAAAGCGCTTTTCAATTTCTTCGTTGCGGCGTTTTAACCCGTCGTATTGCGAATCGGTTAGATAAGGGTCGTCATTTTGGTAGTAAGCAATATCTGATTTTGCCATTTCTTCGGCAATGCGCCGGAGTTCGTCGGCGGCTTCTTCCGGTGAGAGGTCATTTACGTTTTTCATGTTTTTCCCTTTAATGATAATAAGAAAATATAAGAAGTTTGCGGAAATTTTTCCATCATAAAGACAGGGTTATGCAGAGAAGAAAATATTTGGTTTCTCCACAGCCGGAGAATTTTGGGACAGAGCAGATGATTCTCAATAAAAAAACGGGAAAACAGGGTTTCCCGCTTAATCAATTAGCTCAGACGTATCTTATGCCGGCGAGACGATCATCATCATTTGTTTGCCTTCCAATTTTGGAGCAGAATCGACTTTGCACAATCCGTCCAAATCTTCCAGCAGGCGGTTTAAAACGTTTTTGCCCATGTCGTTGGCGCTGAGCTCACGGCCTTTGTAGCGCATGGTAAATTTTACCTTGTTACCTTCAGAGAGAAACTTTTTTGCCTGTTTGACTTTAACTTCGTAGTCGTGCGTGTCAATCATCGGCCGTAATTTCAACTCTTTTATTTCGACAACTTTTTGATTCTTTCTGGCCTCGGCTTTGCGTTTTTGCATTTCGTATTTATATTTGCCGAAATCCAGCACTTTACAAACAGGGGGGGCTGCCTGAGGGGATATTTCTATCAAATCCAATCCGGCATCTTCCGCGATAAGGAGCGCTTCCCGAATCGAAACTATTCCGCGGTTTTCACCGTTTTCATCAATCAGACGAACTTCTTTTACTTTAATATCTTCATTAATGCGCGGTCCGTCACCATCACGTACTGGCACATTGGTATTTTCTTTAGCTATTGTAGCCTCCCTTATAATGTTTAAACTAACGCTCATAATACAAAGCTCATGGAATATTTCAAGAAAAATTTGGAAGAATCCTCTGAAATCCGGCGTGGTTCAGAAGGAATCTTTAATTTGAAGACGGGGTGAGTTTTGGAATATAGCCTCTAAATAAGAAGTTTGTAGACTGATTGTCTGCCCAAAAAAGGTTGACAGCCCAAAAAAAATCATGCTAATATTTCGCCATATCAAGTGGTTAAAAAAATTTTCACAAAAAACAAATTTTTTTTGAAAAAAAGTTATTGACATCCGGGATTGATTGTCATATAACCCCACTCGCTGACGATGAGAAACTAAAGTTCAATAAAGTTGAGGTTTTGATTTGGTTAGTAGTTATAATGATAGTGAATAAGGAGAGGGGATACGCAGGCAGTGATCTGGAAAGATTAAGGTCTGAAGTATCTGATAAGGAACCAAGGAAAATTCTTTATGAGTGATTTAGGCTAGGATTAGATTTAATATGAGAGTTTGATCCTGGCTCAGAACGAACGCTG
>CASFLC010000035.1 GCA_949295475.1 uncultured Pseudomonadota bacterium | reverse complement strand
TGGGGCACCAAGAACTGCGACAATGCCTGCGGCGGCACGCGAAGCTGCTGCAAAACCGCAGCCGAATACTGCAAAGACAAGGGCTATGCGCAGCAGATCTGTACCGGAGAACAAATCAAGACTGTTTGCGAGGCGGATAGTTCGTATGTCAAATGCGAAACCAATCCTGACTGTCAGGTGACGCCTGTCACGGTTCCTGCCAACGGTTATTGTTCCACTACCAACAGCTGCGATATCTGTACCGGTTGGGAATGCAATGACGGATACCAAAAAGACGGCAATGCTTGTGTTTCTTCGTGTACGGAAACCTGCGAAGATACGTATACCGGAACATTGCCTGCTAATGCCAGCTATACATATGAGACCTGTTCTGCCTGCGGACAGACTACCCAGATTAAAACCGGGTGGAAATGCAACTCAGGTTATACAAAGAGCAGGAACGATTCCAATAAATGCGTGACAATGTGCGAATATGAATTGAGTGGCTGCAGCGGTTCAAAATGTAAAATCGTCACCAGTAAAAGCGAATTAATCGGCGCAAACAGCTCTATGTTCAGTAGTCTGATTGTGATTGACGGAGATATTGATATGGGAACAACCTCGTTTATAGCAAAAAATGCATACTATGTAGACATTGCCAGATATGCGCCGTCATGCAACAGAAGTTCATCGTTGAAGTTGGGAGATATGACCGCTACAAGTAATGGACATGGTGCTCCGTCATTTGCAATTCCGACAACAGCAAACAAAGTAACCGTGTCAGGTACAGTATCTCTGGCATTCAGTGATGATTTCTCTGCAACTAATATCATTCTGGATGGAAATGGTTCTAATATAGACCTGGGGTTGAAAGGAACTATTAACAGGATAACCTTAAATCCCAATTCAACACATTCATTATACACCGGAGGTCTGCTTAATGGTGATATGTGGTCGACAAAGTATGACCGCAGTCGCGGAAAAATTACCATCAATAATTTTTCCGCCTCCAGTAACAGCAATTTTAATTCATTCCAGTTTGAAGATACAGAGGTTTCATTGCCGGCCAGTCTGCTGAATGCTTACAGCAATAGTGGTACTGAAATTGAAGTTTATGGCGCCGATATTTCGTTTAGCGGTTCTTTGACCCAGAAGATTTATTTCAGGCCGTATGCAGGAACCTATACAAACGTATCCTGCATCAAAGGTTTCTGTTCTGAAAACGGAGACATGATACAGTGCAGCGGGACGACATGTTCTAGTTATTAAATAATATAGAGCGATTCATTCTGTATGCCGACTGTATGCCGACACAAAGCCCCGGGACCGGACATCCCGGGGTTTCCCTTGTTCATTGAGGGTATTAAAATTTTTGCGCAGATAGGTATGGATTTTTTTACCTTTATAAATTATATTACAAACAAAGTTAATCAGGGCATGGAAAAGATGAATTCAAAACTGGGCTTTCTCAAAAAAATCAAAACGCTGGTTTCCCGCACCGGCAAAAGCATTTTGTGGCGCGGCAAAACCAAAGACAATGAAATCTCCGAAAAGATTGCTCAGAAGATTCAAAAAAGCTCTTATGATTTCAGCATGCGGGTTGTCAAAGACAGCTTTACGCCGCCGTATCTCAAACTGGCGGAGCAGCTGCAAATTGAAGACAATCAGATTTTCCGCGCCGCGGCCTACAACATGGCCAATATCGCGGTTGCCCGTCCCAAATACAGCCGGGAGATTGTCGCGATTTTTGAAAACCTGCTGAAAGATCCGCACCTTGATTATGAAAAGCAGGAATATCTCCGCAAAAAAATAAATTTTATCAACGCCGTCCGCAAGTAACGGATAGGCAAAAAGAAAAGCCCGGATTTTTCCGGGCTTTATAAAAAACACCGCAGCTTATTTCTTTAATGAAAGCTCTTTGCCGTTCAAATCATAGGCGGTAATTTTGGCATCTGCCGTCAGATTGTTAAAAATCTTGGCAACGGCACCCTGAGTCATCATCGTCTTAATCTGAGGTTCGACTTTTTTCAGAGGCAGCGGTTTGGCGTCGCGGATATCCTCAACTTTGATGACATGATATCCGAATTGAGTTTTGACCGGAGATTTTGAATATTCTCCTTTTTTCATGGCAAAGGCGGCCTCACCGAATTCCGGCACCATCACTTCTTTGGTAAAATAGCCCAAATCAGCCGGTTCTTTGGAATATTCTTTGGCCAGCTTGTCAAAATCGCCGCCTTTTTTCAGCTTGGCAATAACTTCTTTGGCTTTGCTTTCGCTGTCAACCAGAATATGTTTGGCCTTAATTTCCTTTTCGGATTTAAAGCTGTCGGTATATTCTTTGTAGGCCTTTTCGATTTCGGCCTTGGTAATCATCTTGTCAACCTGTTCTTCCATGTAGATTTTGCGGGCAAGCTCGTCCTCGGCCAGCTTCAACTGCTTTTTATAAGCCTCGGTATCCTGCACTTTTGCCTTGTCGGCGGCCTGCAGCACCAGAGCGCCGTTGACAAAGACGTCCAGAGTCTTCTGATAAAAGTCTTTGAAAGAAACTCTGTCTTTGATTCCCGGGGTTTCGTTGTAAGCCTCGCGGATTTCGGCAACGGTAATTTTCTGTCCGTTGACCACGGCGGCAACGCCGTCTTTCCCTTCGGCCCGGGCCTGTGCGGCGCCGAACATGACGACTCCCATTATGGCCAATGCAATATATTTTTTCTGCATAGAGTATCCTCCTTAAAGTAAATTGAATATCTGGTGACAGTTATATAATAAATTTGCGTATATTTCCAACTTTATTTTTAAGAGCGTTCATAACTTTGTATCTATGTATTGACTTCTCGGGTCGAAAACACTAAATGTAGACTAATGTTTATATTTAAATAAGGAAAACCAAAACAATGATAGGCCAGCTCGCGCGCAAAATTTTCGGAAGCGCCAATGACAGATACGTCAAAAGAATGTACAAAACCGTTCAGCAGATTAATGCTCTCGAACCGTCGATTTCTCCTCTTTCCGATGAAGAGTTAAAGAATAAAACCGTTGAGTTCCGTCAGCGCCTCAAAGAAGGTGAAACGCTGGACGAGCTTCTGCCCGAGGCGTTTGCCGTTGTTCGCGAGGCGGCAAAACGCACGCTGGGACAGCGCCATTATGACGTGCAGCTTATCGGCGGCATCGTCCTGCACCGCGGGCAGATTGCCGAGATGAAAACCGGTGAGGGAAAAACCCTGGTCGCCACGCTGGCCGCATATCTGAATGCTTTGGAAGGCAAGGGCGTGCATATCGTGACCGTCAACGACTATCTGGCCAGGCGCGATGCCGAATGGATGGGGCAGGTATATCGTTTTTTGGGGCTGACCGTAGACTATATTATTCATGAAAAATCGGATGACGAGCGCCGCGCCGCCTACAACAGCGACATTATTTACGCCACCAACAACGAGCTGGGGTTTGATTATCTGCGCGACAATATGAAATTCCGGCTGCAGGATATGGTTCAGCGGCCGTTTAATTATGCCATTGTCGATGAGGTTGACTCGATTTTGATTGATGAGGCCAGAACTCCGCTGATTATTTCCGGCGCCGCCGAAGACAGTTCGGAAAAATACATTCTGGTCAACAAAATCATTCCTCACCTGATCGAAGAAGATTACGAAAAAGATGAAAAAGCCCGCACCGTCACCCTGACCGAGGCCGGCATGACGCATGTCGAGGCGCTGCTCAAAGAAGTTGGGCTTATTAAAGAGGGCGGTCTGTACGACATCGGCAACGTCAACCTTGTCCACCATGTCAATCAGGCTTTGCGCGCTCACAAAATGCATATCAAAGATGTCGATTACATTGTCAAAAACGGCAAAGTCGTCATTATTGACGAGTTTACCGGCCGCATGATGGAGGGACGGCGCTATTCCGACGGACTGCATCAGGCGATTGAGGCCAAGGAAGGCGTGCCGATTCAGTCCGAAAACCAGACTTTGGCTTCCATCACCTTCCAAAATTATTTCCGCCTTTATCCCAAACTGGCCGGCATGACCGGTACCGCCATGACCGAAGAAGCCGAGTTCGGCGATATTTACAACCTGACCTGTGTTGAGATTCCGACCAATCGGCCGGTTCAGCGTCAGGATTTGCATGACGAAATTTACCGGACCGAAAAAGAAAAATACAACGCCATCATCAAGACGATTCTGGAGTGTCACGAAAAGGGCCAGCCGGTTTTGGTCGGCACCACGTCGATTGAAAAATCGGAACTGGTGGCGGATTTGCTGCGGGCCAAGTCCAACGTTAAGTTTGAGGTCTTAAACGCCCGTCATCATGAGCGCGAGGCGGCCATTGTCGCCCAGGCCGGTGTACCGGGAGCCATTACCATAGCCACCAACATGGCCGGCCGCGGTACTGATATTCAGCTCGGCGGCAATCTGGAAATGCGCCTCAAAGAGGTGTTGAAAGGGGATGAAACACCGGAGCAGGTTGCCAAAATCACCGAAGAGCTCAAGCAGAAAATTGCCGAAGACAAGCAAAAGGTTATTGAGAGCGGCGGCTTATACATCATCGGCACCGAACGTCACGACAGCCGCCGGATAGACAATCAGTTGCGCGGCCGTTCCGGTCGTCAGGGCGACCCGGGAACGTCCAAATTTTATCTGTCGCTGGAAGATGACCTGATGCGTATTTTCGGCTCCGAGCGAATG
>CASFLC010000034.1 GCA_949295475.1 uncultured Pseudomonadota bacterium | reverse complement strand
TGCGGTTAATGAAATATCAGCCATGGTTTTTCTCCAAATACTGTTGGACACAATCTGTGAACGTCCTTCTGACGTTACAGAATTTATGATAGCATAAAATAGCCCTTCTTACAAGAACTTTTTATTCTACCTTAGTCTATAGGGACAAATATTAAAAAATTCTTAATTAAAAAGCATTTTTGAGGTGGCGCAGGCCAAACGGCGGGCAAAACAAAACAACGTCAAACCGCAGATTATATTCCTGATATTGCGGCCGGCGGGCAACAAAAGCTTCAGCGGCCCGGCGAATCCGCCGCTGCTGCGCCGGCTTGAGGGCATAAGCCCCCTGCTCCGTCGTCGCCCTCTTTTTTACTTCCACAAAAACAAGCGTGTTTCCGCGGCGCATTATCAAATCTATTTCTCCGGCGCCGGTACCGCGGCCGGTTACATAATTGGCGGTGACAAAAACGTATCCCTTGAGCCGCAAAAACCACCGCACGACGGTTTCGGCAAAATGTCCGGACCGAAAGCTATTCATCTTTAACCCGCAGTGCTGTTTGATATACCTCGTTTTTATTCAGCCCGTAACGTTCCACCAGATTTTTTACGGCAGTTTTGAGCGGATATTGCCGCAGCTCAAAGCGCAAAAGCTCCGGCAAATCTATCTCCGGCGCTTCTTTCTTTTGCGGCGGCGCAATCATCAGCACCATTTCGCCGCGCGGCTCCCGTTCTTCAAAATGCTTTATCAGCTCTGCCGCCGTTCCGTTGAGGCATTCTTCGTAAACTTTAGTGATTTCCCGGGCAACGGCAATTTCCCGGCCGCCGAAAACTTCCGCCGCCGCCGACAGGGTTTTGACAATCCGGTTGGCGGTTTCGTAAAAAATCAGGGTCGACTCTATCCCTTTTAACTGATTGAACAAATCCCGACGCGCCTTATCTTTGTTGGGTATGAATCCGGCAAACATAAAACGGTTGGTGGGGAGACCCGACAGCTGAAGCGCGCAAATCAGGGCGCAGGCGCCGGGAATGACGCTGACATACACCCCCTGCTCGCGGCACCGGCGAATCAGCTTGTAGCCGGGATCGGAAATCAACGGACTGCCGGCATCGCTGACCTGAGCCACAACCTTGCCCCGGCTGACCAAGTCTATCAACACGCCGGTCTGCTCCTCTTCGTTGTGGTCCTGAAAGGTTATGAAATCCTTTTTGGCATCAAGTCCGAGGAGACCGAAAAGTTTGCGGGTGACTCTGGTGTCTTCGCAGGCAACGACATCCGCCGCCGACAGAACTTCCGCCGCGCGGGGCGACATGTCACCAAGATTGCCTATCGGCGTTGCGACAACATAAATTCCCGGTTTCATACAGACCTCTCTTTACAAGACGCAAAAATTAAACTACAACTTTATGCAGATTGTTTTATATTTTGGGATAAATTGCAAGTGTTAAAAAAATTGAGCATAGGTCTGGTTTGTTTGGGACTGCTGGGTTGTTCCTCAACCAGAGGCCCGCAGATTTCAGACCGCGGCGGCAGCGATGCCTTTAATACAGACATCAGCGAAATCAGCATTTCCGGACAGGACAGCTTTCGCGTGGGCGTGCTGCTGCCTTTGACCGGAAAAGCGGCCAAGCACGGTCAGGGACTGAAAAACGCCACAATGATGGCTTTGGAAGATCTGAACAACCCGAATCTGATTTTGCAATATTATGATACGCAAAGTACCGCCGGCGGCGCCCGGATTGCTGCGGAAAATGCCATCAGCCAACGCTCGGATTTAATTCTGGGACCGCTGATGAGTTCCGAAGTTCAGGCAATCAGTACGGAAACAATTTATCGCGGTGTGCCGGTCATCGCCTTTTCGACCAACGAAGAGGTTTTGCAGCCGACGGTTTATACGTTGGGGCTGCTGGTGGAGGAACAGGTTGACCGCATTATGACTTATGCCGCTCAGAAAGGACGCAGCCGTTTTGCCCTGCTGCTGCCCGACAATTCAACCGGAAGCGCCGTGGCTAAAGCCGCCGTGAAATCCGCTCAGAAAAACGGCGTTGACGTTACGGTTATCGGCTTTTATCCGCCAAGCACATCGGATTTTTCCGGAATCATCAAAGACATGAGCAATTATTCCGCCCGGCATGCCCGGCTTAACAAACTGAGAAGCGCCCTTAAAAACAAAGCTGCCGGCGGCGATGTTTCCGCCCAAAAGGCTTTGGACCGCCTCAGTACCAAAGAAGGGCTCGGCGACATCGGTTTTGACGCGGTGATTATTCCGGAATCCGGCGCCAAGCTGACGTCGGCAATATCAATGTTTGCCTATTATGACGCGGCTTATCCGCAGGTTCAGTTTTTGGGAACTTCGGTTTGGGAAAACAGCCGCCTTAACAACGAATCGATGATTGTCCGCAGTTTGTATCCGGCTTTGTCGCGGTCGCACAGCTCTTATTTTGCCGGCAAATATTTTGACACCTTCGGAGAACGTCCCGCAAGTCTGTATTCTTTTGCCTATGATGCCGTGGCTCTGGCCGGCGAATTATCCAAACAAAGTCGGGAAAACATTAATCAGGCCATTACGGCGCCAGACGGCTACAGCGGCATTAACGGTCCGTTCCGCCTGTTTGAGGACGGCTCCAACCAGCACAGTCTGGATATTATGGAAATCAGGCCGGCCGGCGATGTCGTCGTGGAAGCCGCCCCCCGCAAGTTTAGCGATGACGGCGGACAACGGCTGCAGCCGGTGGTTATAGACAGTTCTTATCATGGTCCGAAAATTTACGGAAAAGACGCCTCCACCGCGCAGATTATGATTTACGGCGAAATTCTGCCGATTGAAAACCAGCCGGTTGCCTATACTTCGCCCGAACAGGAAAAAGAGGCCGTCAACAAAGAATTGAGGCAGATGAATATCGTGATGCCGCAATAGGCGGATAAAACCAAATTTTGCTTGAAAATAGCTGGATTTTTGATATGTATAGCTATTGGAAAACGGCGGGTCGACAGATCGCCAACCCGGTCAGGTCCGGAAGGAAGCAGCCGTAACGATTGTTGCCGGGGTCGCTGTTTTCCACCATTTTGTTTGGGTTAATGACGTTTTATGGCAGAAGAAGCAAAAAATAATCAAGAACAATATGTGGTGCTTGCCCGCAAATACCGCCCGCAGAATTTTGACGAACTTCTGGGGCAGGATGCTTTGGTGCGGACTCTGACCAACGCCATCAACAACAATCGTTTGCATCATGCCTATATTCTGACCGGAATCCGCGGCGTGGGAAAAACTACCACAGCACGAATTATTGCGCGGGCGCTAAACTGCACCGGCAAAGACGGCAACGGCGGCCCGACGATTCATCCCTGCGGGGAATGCGAAAACTGCAAGGCCATTGCGGCATCAAGACATATTGACGTGCTGGAACTGGATGCGGCATCACGGACGGGCGTTGACGATATTCGCGAAATTTTGGACGGCGTTCGTTATAAGCCGACCAATGCCCGCTACAAAATCTATATCATCGACGAAGTCCACATGCTCTCAAAAAACGCCTTTAATGCGCTCTTAAAGACTTTGGAAGAGCCGCCTTCGCATGTTATTTTTATTTTTGCAACGACGGAAATCCGCAAGGTGCCGATTACGGTGCTCTCCCGTTGTCAGCGTTTTGATTTGCAACGGTTGACGATTGAAGACCTCTCCAAACATTTTAAGAATATTTTGCAAAAAGAGGGGCTGGAGGCCGACGATGAGGCTATTCACATGATTGCCAAAGCGGCGGACGGTTCGTGCCGCGACGGGTTGTCGCTTTTGGATCAGGCAATTTCGCTCAGCGACGGCAAAATTCAAACGGAAACCGTTAAAAACATGATCGGGCTGGCAGACCGAAGCCAGACCTTCAGTTTGTTTGAAAGCCTGATGGCCGGCAAAACGGACGAAGTCGTCAACAAATTGTCCGAACAATACAAAAACGGCGCGAATCCGACCACCGTTTTGCAGGATTTAATCAACATTACCCATATGCTGGCCAAGGCCAAGATTGTTCCGTCTTCCGTTGACAGCGATTCACTGGCGGAATCCGAGAAAGATTTTTGCAAAAAGCAAGCGCCAAACGTTTCTATTGCCGTTCTCTCCAAAATCTGGCAGATGATGATTAAAGGTTTGAGTGAGCTGGCCATTGCGCCGGTGCAAATCGACGCTCTGGAAATGATTTTAATCAGGATAGCCTATTCTGCCAGCCTGCCGACGCCGTTTGAGCTTCTCAACGACGTAAAAAAAAAATCTAAAATAACACAGGCGGTTCCTCAACAGACTGCCGCAGTACCGTTGCCGGTTGCCGGAAACGGCGTTCAAGAGAAAGAATCCGTTTCTTCTAAAACCGTCTTTACAAAGGTTGAGGAGTTTATTCAATATCTGGAAAGCACCCGGAAGCCTCTGCTGGTTTACGCCCTGAAAAACGACGTGTCCGTCACCAGCTTCGCCCCCGGTGAAATTCAGATGACGATTTCCGACAAAGTCAACAACGACTTTTTGCTCAACCTGCAAAAAGAACTGTCCGAGGCTACCGGAGAAAAATGGAAAATTGAAACAAAACGGGGTCCGCTGGGTGAAACTATAGCCCAGCATGAACAGGCGCTTGACAACGCCAACAAAAAAAACGTTTCGGATTTGCCGCTGGTAAAGGCAATTCTTGAAGAATTCAAGGGCTCGAAAATAGAAACGCTGACCCGCAAAATCAATCAGGATAATGTTGATGACAGCGAGGCAAGTTTTGAAGACGCTGAAACTTATAATGATGAGGATATATAAAAAATGTTGAATATTCAGGGAATTATGAAGCAGGCACAGGCCATGCAGAAAAAAATGGAAGAGGCTCAGGAAAAGCTGGCACAGGAACTTGTCGAAGGGAAAAGCGGCGGCGGCATGGTCAGCGTTGAACTGAACGGAAAGTTTGAAATGAAAAAAGTTCATATTGATCCGTCATTGGTCGTTGCCGATGAAACTGATATTCTGGAAGACTTGATTGTTGCCGCTTACAATGACGCCAAAGCAAAAGTCGACGCAAAAATGCAGGACAGTATGAATGAAATGACCGGCGGGCTGAATCTCGGCGGTTTGAAACTGCCGTTTTAAACGAGACGCAATATGGCCGGAACAGATATCGAAAAACTGATAAAATTATTCAGCAAGCTGCCGTCTTTGGGGACACGTTCGGCACGTCGAATCGTGCTGCAGCTTATCAAAAAAAAAGAAGCTTTGTTTTTGCCGCTGATTGAAGCCATGAATGACGTGGCAGACAAAATACAGGTTTGTGAAATCTGCGGCAATTACGATACATCATCGCCCTGCTCTGTTTGCACATCAACAATCCGGGAAAGCCAAACTATTTGCGTGGTTCAGGATGTTGCTGACTTATGGGCCATGGAAAGGGTTTCTTTTTTTAAGGGAAAATATCACGTTCTGGGCGGAATTTTATCGGCGCTTGACGGCGTGGTGCCTGAAGATCTGAATATTGATTCCCTGATTAAACGAATTAAGGAAGATAACGTTAAAGAGGTTATTTTGGCCCTTCCGGCAACGGTTGACGGTCAAATAACCTCCCACTACATTGTTTCACGGCTTAAGGGCTCTGAGGTCAAAATAACCACCCTGGCGCAGGGTATTCCTATGGGGGGCGAACTTGATTATATGGACGAGGGAACCATTCAGCTGGCCTTAAACTCGAGAAAAGCCCTTTGATTTTCAAAATTTGATTTTTTATGCCGGACTGACTATATCTTTTTCAGAGTTAATGAAGTTAAGGAGGTAAAGTCATGCGGGTTACAAGCACCGGCATTCAGGACGGCCATTGGGAATTGAAATACGGCAAACACGGAAAAGATTTTATTGATGGCGTTCCGGCATTGTCCGTGCCGTTTGCAATTCATAACCGTCCGGGGCAGACGAAGTCCTACGCCATTATTCTAAAAGATGACGATGCCGTCAAAGTTGCCGGTTTTCCATGGATACACTGGCTGGCGGCCAACTTGGGCTATGATAACGTAGCCGAAGGAGAAAGCCGTTCGGACAATGATTTTATTCAGGGAAAAAACAGTTGGGGTTTCAATTATTACGGCGGAATGATGCCGCCGGACAGCCCTCATCGCTATGATTTGTACGTTTATGCTCTGGATGCGCCGCTGCCTCTGGCCGAAGGCTTTGATGAGGCAGAGCTGCGGGCGGCCATGAAAGGGCATATTCTGGAAGAATATACCCTCAGCGCCATGTATCGTAATTAGGCTTATTCGATTGTTGTTTCAATCAACCGGTCGAGATTATCGCGTTCGGACTCTTTATAGCCTTCGAAATTTTCCTTAATCTCGACTTTCTTTTTTTCCGAAGCTTTTTTGACTTGCGGTTGAGTGAGTTTTTTAAATAATTCGTCGCTATTGTCGGACGTTTTTTCTTTTTCGCCGGCAGACAAGGACGCGGCATTTTCCTCCTCGTCGGTTTTATCCGCTACTTCATTAACCTGCTGCGTCTTTTCGCGAATCAGTTCAAGCGTGCTTTCCGGTATCAATTCTTCTATCGGTTTGGCAAAAGAGCCCGCAATTTGAAAATATTTTGACCCGCGGAGCGTTTCGGACTGTTTGTCTTCGGGAATCATCCAGCTGACTAAAATATAAAACAAAATAATCAGCAAAAAGGCGCGGGCAATGCCGAAAAACAATCCGAGCATCCGGTCAAGACCGCTCAGTTTGCTGCCGCGCACTTTGCCGACAAGCTTGCCGGTAAACAACGTCCAGCAAACCAAAAACAGGATTAAAACAAACAATGAAGTCACTATTCCGGCCAGCCAGCCGTTTTCAATATACATTTTGGCAAACGGCGTTAATACCGGCAGCAGGTAAATAATGGCGGCAACCCCCAAAACCCAGCCGACAATCGACAGGACTTCTTTCATTAAACCACGGCTCAGCGCAATCAACGCCGAAATCGCTATGACGATTAAAATGATAATATCCAGATTGTTGAGCTGATACATGGGATATGCCTTCGTTAATTAAACCAATTGATTAAACGCTGAACATTGCCGATTTCAAAACGGTTGATTTCGACATTGACCTTTTTTTCCTTGCTGTGGGTGGGCGGGGTAAGCGCGCTGGCGAATCCTAATTTTGATGCTTCTTTCAGCCGCAGACTGGGCTGGCTGACGGCGCGAATTTCTCCGGAAAGCCCAATCTCTCCGAAAATAACCATGTCAGCAGGCAGCGGTTTATTCGTCAAAGAAGAAATAACCGCCATGGCTACGGCCAAATCGGCAGCCGGTTCGGTAATGCGCAATCCGCCGGCAATATTCAGATAAACATCCTGAGAGCTTAAATTTAACCCGCAGCGGGCTTCCAACACGGCAAGAATCATTGACATCCGGTTGCCGTCCCAACCGACGACGGCGCGGCGCGGACTGGCATATCCGGTTGGGCTGACCAATGCCTGAATTTCCACCAACAGAGGTCTTGAGCCCTCAATACCGGCGAATACGCAGGATCCGGAAATGTTTCCCTGGCGCTCGGCCAAAAACAATGCCGAAGGATTTTCCACTTCTACCAATCCCTGGTCCTGCATTTCAAAAACGCCGATTTCATCGGTAGCGCCGTACCGGTTTTTTACGGCGCGGAGAATCCGAAAATGGTGTCCTCTTTCTCCCTCAAAGTAAAGGACGGTATCGACCATATGCTCTAAAACCCGCGGACCGGCAATGGCTCCCTGTTTGGTGACATGTCCGACCAAAAACAGCGTAAAGCCTTTGCGCTTTGCCAACTTTATCAATTCATAGCTGCAGGCGCGGACCTGAGTAACGCTGCCCGGGGTGGATTCAACTTCATCAAGATACATGGTTTGAATCGAATCGATAATAACCACCGCTGCGTTCGATTTTTCCAAGGTCGCGACAATATCCCTGATATCGGTGCTGCTGGCCAAGTTAACCGGCGCCTGCTCCAATTGCAGCCGCTTCGCACGAATTCTGACCTGATCAATGGCTTCTTCTCCGGAAATATAATAGACCTCCGGTCTGTCCGGCAAAGAGGCTATTTTGGCACAAGCCTGGAGCAATAACGTTGATTTGCCGATGCCGGGATCCCCGCCAACCAGAATAACCGATCCGGGAACCAAACCGCCGCCGCATACCCGATCAAGCTCGCGAATTCCGGTTGAGAGGCGTTCTACTTTTTGCTGTGAGCCGCTTAAAGGAACAAAATCAATTATTTTTCCTTTGGACCGACGGGAATTAAGATTAGAAAACCCCTCTCCGCCGACCTGTTCTTCGACAATGGTATTCCACTCGCCGCAGGCATCGCATTTTCCCTGCCATTTGGGATAAACCGAGCCGCAGTTCTGACAGACATATTGTTTGGCGTCTTTTTTGGCCAAGGTTAAATCTCCACTTTTATCGGTCCCTGAGAGCTGCCGTTGATAAACTGACGAACGTAAGGATTATCCGTTTTATCCATTTCCTTAACAGTTCCCTGCCAAATGATTTTTCCCTTATACAGCATGGCTATTTTATCGGCGATTTTGCGCGCCGACGCCATATCGTGGGTAATTGTCAGCGCCGTGGCGCCGAGCCCTTTGACAGATTCTATAATCAAATCATTGATGACATCGGCCATAATCGGATCCAATCCGGTGGTCGGTTCGTCAAAAAAGATGATTTCCGGCCGGGAAGCAATGGCTCGGGCCAGACCGACGCGTTTCTGCATGCCGCCGGACAGTTCCGAAGGGGATAAATCCGCCACATCAGGCGCCAGGCCGACCGAGCGCAAAACTCTTATGGCCTCGTTTTTAGCGGTTTTTTTGTTGACTTTTTTATTCTCAATCATATCAAAAGCAACGTTTTCCCAAACGCTCAGACTGTCAAACAGGGCGCCTCCCTGAAAAAGCATGCCCATTTTGGAATGAAGTTTTTCTTTTTGTTCCTCATTGATGCCGACGACTTCTTCATCGTCAATTTTTATAGATCCCTCTTCCGGCCGGAGCAGTCCCTGAATACATTTAATCAAAACCGATTTTCCGGTTCCTGAGCCGCCGATGACAACCAGAGACTCCCCTTTGACGACATCCAAGTCGACGCCGTCCAAAACAACCTTGCGGCCAAATGCTTTGTGAAGATTGCGAATTTCTATTTTGTTTTCACTCATCTTTGTATCTCCGCAAAATTATTTAGAAAAGAAAAGTTCGGTAATGACGTAGTTGAAAATCAAAATCAAGATGGATGCGGAAACAACCGCGTTGGTTGTCGCCGTACCGACACCCTGTGCGCCGCCTTTGGATTTGTACCCGTTATAACATCCCAGCAAAGAAATGATAAAACCAAACACGGCGGCTTTAACAAGACCGGTGGTAATGTCTATTGCCTGAAGATTTTGCAAGGTCGAATTGACGTAGTTGGCCGGGTTAAAGCCCAGCTTGTAAACCCCGACGACATATCCGCCGAAAATACCGATAACATCGCCAATCAATACCAAAATCGGCATAACGATTAAACCTGCCCATATCCGCGGCGTTACCAAATATTTGAAAGGATTTGTGGATAAGGTGGTCAGGGCATCAATCTGTTCGGTTACCCGCATCGTGCCGATTTCAGCAGCCATGGCAGCACCGATACGACCGGCAACCATTAAGGCGGAAAGAACCGGCGCCAATTCGCGGGTAACGGAAATCAAGACCACAGAAGCAACCGCACCTTCCGCACCAAAACGCATAAATCCGGAATAACTCTGAAGAGCAATGACCATACCGGCAAAAATCGTGGTCAATCCGACGACCGGCAGCGAATAAAATCCCATATCAATAACCTGACGCAGCAGATTGCGCCCGTAAAAAGGCGGAGTCAGACAATTGTATACCGACTGCGCCACAAAAATGGAAAATTCGCCCAAACGGGAAATAAATGCAACCAAGGGTTTGCCCTGACGGCGCAAAAAGTTCTCAATATTGCTTATAAACATACGATGCTCCCAGAAATTAAATTTGGGCTTAGTTTACGACGAAGTCTCCAAAGAATCAACAGCTAAGCTCGAAATCCTCACAGCTTAGCGCCGCAATTATCTTGTCGGCGGCAGACGCTTCGAAAGCGCATAATTTAATTTGCCGGACTTTGACGCCGCCGAAATCATAAAATTTGTTTTGCGGCAAACGTTCTATTTCCATCGGCGAAGATGCCAAAACAACGGCCAATTTAATCGTTGTCCGCCGAGTGACCGGCATTTTGAGGATACCGACCCCTCTAACTTCAAGCAGGCCACTGATATTTTCCGGTGCGGAAGCAATAATTTTATCTTCGGAAATATTCAGATCCGTTCGATCGTCTGCAACCAACAAACAGTTTTTGCCACTTATCAAACGCAAAGCCAAATCAGACTTGCCGCTGCCCGGCGCGCCGAGGAGCAAAATTCCCTGACCTTGCCAATCGACACAAGTTGCGTGAATATTTTCAGTCATCGAAATCCTCTTTCAGTTTGGAAAAACGAACCATTTTTGAAGCATCGGAACAGCTCAAAGACAGACTGCGGCCGTTTGCCGAAGGGGTAATATTCAAACGGACGACATTGCGGGGGAGGTAAGCCTCCATACGCTGCGGCCATTCTATCAGGCTAACGCCGTCATACATGGCTTCTTCGACTCCTATTTCAAAAATTTCATCCGGATTTTTAACCCTGTATAAATCAAAATGATAAATTTCGAAATCTGGCGCCTCGTAAATCTGCATTAAGGTAAAGGTCGGGCTGGGAACTTCTTTTGCCGCTGTCAGCTCCTGAATAAAAGCCCTGGCCAAAACACTCTTTCCCATTCCAAGCGTGCCGTAGAGAGCAAAAACATCTCCCTTGCGTGCAATATGCGCCAGACTGCGGCCGAAGCGCATCGTCTCCGTTTCGTCCGGAAAATTAAAAACAAAAGCCTCTGACATCTTTACCCCATGGGATTCAACAAAGTTCTTTTGCGTTTGGGTTTGGTGCGGATGATTTTGATATCTGGTTTGCGGTTTTGAAGTTTTCTCCAATCCCACGGCATATAAAATTCTCCCTGCCATAAACCGTTGCGGTTTTCCTGAGCTTGAATTTGGTAGGGAACGTATATATCCGTCGATTGCAAATACGCAACCGCCCATCCGGCATTTACCAACGCCGCGCCTAAATCATAAGCTCCCAGAGAACAGGTGCCGACCATGATGCCGTTGGGATCTTCCTGCATTACCCTGCATTCAAGCGGATTTTCCTGAAGCCAGCCGCTCAACCATGCGGCGGCCTGTCTTCCGCAACTGTAGGATTGTCCGCGGGAATCGGCACAGGTTTGATTAATTTCCGGCGCGTCAATTCCAAAAAGGTGAAAAACATGTCCGTTCAAATCAAGCGTATCTCCGCTGATCACCCTTGCAGAAGAATAAATGACGGGAAGATTTCTTATATCCGCGGTCGAAGAACCCGAGGATTCTCCGCCCCCGAATAATTTATCAAGCATTCCGCCCGAATTTTCCTGCGGGGAGGGCGTCTGTCGGGAAACGGCAGCGGCGGGAGAAGAAAAGCTTTCGCTTATCGGCGTATCCAGTTTTTCGGTTTCAATCAGCGCTATTCTGGCAGAGGCCTGAGGCGTTGTTTCTTCCTGCTGCCCCAAAAAACTGCGGAGATTATTGCCGATATTTCCGATGCCGCCTTTAAAACCGCCTATGGCGTAAAGTATAAACACAATTATGGCCAAAATCAGAAAAACGGAAGGCAAGCATCCCATGGCGCGCCAAGCCATTTTGGCAAAAATATAAAGAACGACCAAGCCGATAATCAACCCCAGAAATCCGCCGCCCTGAAGCAGAGTGTTTTCGGTTTGCGTTCCGGCACCACCGAGAAATATCAAACATAAAGCGCCGATGCCCAATAAAACTTTTTTTAAGAAAAACATGCCCAGTTCCTTACCGGTTAAATCTGCCGCGTTGGTTTCGGAGCAGATTTTATATTTAATTCAGCTTTTGTTCCTTACAATAGCGTTTTTTGGTAAACATATAGTTACCAGACATAAAAAAAGCAGGTTTTCACCCGCTTTATTTATTCTACATTTATTCTGCCGCTACTTTTTTGTAGCAATGACAATGACATTCGCCATCGCGCTCAATATCTGCCCGGCAAGTTTCGGATATACAGTAGCGGGCAGGGTTTTGTCCGTCACATGGACAGCGCTGCCACTCCGCTTCGCCAAACATGAGTTTTTTAGCATTAGCAATTTTTTCTATATTTTTAGTCGGGGTGTATCCTGCCTGGGCGCAGTTTTCAAGCATTTTATCCAAAATGGTCATTTTATTTTCCTAATCTACAATTTTGATTGAGTATTTTTCGGACGAAGATGTGCCTTCATCTTTAAATACGGTGTTTTCGTTTTGGTTGTTTTCGATTTTATGTTTTTTTTGCAGCGTGTCAATAATCATATCCAATTCAGCAACGGAAGAATACTGCAAAACAACTTTGCCGCCGCCCTGTTTGTTTGGCGTTATTTTAATCCGCAATCCGAGCTCTTTAACAAGTTCTTCTTCGATTTGCGCCAAATCTTCGTTTTTCTTTTTCGGTGTTTTGGGTTTGGCCGGTTCTTTTTGTTTGGCGACAAGCTCTTCGACCTGGCGGACATTCAAATCTTTTGAAATAATCTTCCGGGCAAGTTCTTCAGCGTTATCCAAACCGACGAGCGCTCTGGCGTGGCCGGCGGAAAGCCTGCCTTCTTTTATCATTTCTTTGACGCTATCCGGCAAAGACAGCAGTCGGAGTGTATTGGCAACATGACTGCGCGATTTGCCGACAATTTGCGCCAAAGCTTCCTGCGTGTGGGAAAATTCGTCAATCAGGCGCTGAAAACCCTCGGCCTCTTCAATGGCGGAAAGATTTTCGCGCAGTAAATTTTCAACTAAGGCAACTTCAAGAACCTCTTTGTCGCTAAAGTCTTTGATTATGACAGGGATTTCGGTCAATCCTGCAAGTTTTGACGCTCTCCAGCGGCGTTCACCGGCAATGATTTCATATTTGTCGCCGGATTTGCGAACCAGAAGAGGCTGCAGCACGCCTTTTTCCTTGATTGACGAAGCCAAAGACTGCAAAGCTTCTTCGTCAAATTCCGTTCGGGGCTGATACTTTCCAGGCATGACCAAATCAATTGCCACTTTATCCGAATTTTGAACAGCTTCGGCAACTGCCGCAGGCAAGTCAGAAATATCCAGATCGTCCTCATCTCCTAGCAGAGCACCAAGTCCGCGACCCAGACTTTTTCTTTTGTGCGTATTGGCGTGATGTGCCGGTTCTTTTTCCGGTTCGGCCGGAACATCGTTCAGAAGTTCGTTCAGTTCGTTATCTATCAGCATGCCATTAATTCCTTTTCTCTTTTGAGCACTTCGCCGGTCAGACTTATATATGCCTGAGAACCGGAACATTTAAAGTCATAAAGCAAAACCGGTTTGCCATGGGACGGGGCTTCTGAAATGCGGACGTTTCGCGGAATAACCGTATCATAAACCTTTTTTCCGAAGAACTGCCGAACATCGTCTTCTACCATTTGCGACAGATTATTACGCTTGTCGTACATTGTCAGAACAACGCCCTGAAGTGCCAGTTTGGGGTTAAATTTCTTTTTAATCTGGTTAATATTGCGAATCAGGTCGGTTATTCCTTCCAAAGCAAGAAATTCGCACTGCAGCGGTACAATGACGGCATCGGCCGCAACCAGAGCATTAATGGTTACCAGATTCAGAGACGGCGGGCAATCAATCAAGATATAATCATAATTTACCGCTTCTTTTGCCAAGGCTTTTTTTAGAGCATATTCGCGATTCTCCATGTCCACCAGTTCAATTTCGGCGCCTGCCAAATCCGGAGATGACGGCACCAGCGAAAAATTAGGAATTTCGGTCCATACAACAGCTTTGGTAAGGCTGCACTCTCCAAGCAGAACTTCGTAAGTGGAGGCCATCCGTCCCTTTTTGTTTACGCCCATTGATGTTGACGCATTACCCTGCGGGTCCAGGTCTATTACCAAAACTTTTTTTCCCGAAGCGGCCATTGCGGTTGCCACATTAACGGCCGTAGTTGTTTTTCCAACGCCGCCTTTACGGTTTGCTACTGCTAAAATTCTCGGCATTTATTTAACTCCTTTAATTTTAGAAATTGCGGTTAAAATCAAAATTTTTCCTTCCTCGCTTTGTTCGCTCGGTTCTATACGGTAGGAAAAACGCCAGCCGGACGCTTTTGCCTGCTCAAGCTCTTCATTATATTTTTTGCCTTTGGGAAAAATGCAGACAGTCTTGCTGCTGCAAAAAGGGAAGGCGTATTCCAACAGTTCTTTCAGTGAAGACAGGGCTCGTGATGTTATAACATCAACTTTTTCCGGCGGAAGTGATTCGATTCTTTGGTTGATAATTTTTACGTCTGTCCGGGTTTGTTGTGCCACTTCTTTTAAATACAGCGTTTTTTTATTCGTACTTTCAATCAAAGAAACTTTTAAATACGGTGTTTTTTCTTGAGCCATGATTGCCAACACCATTCCGGGAAATCCTGCTCCGGAGCCGAAATCATAAAGATTTTCGGCATCTTTCGGGATAAAGCGAAACAACTGCGCCGAATCAAGAAAATGGCGTTCCCAAGATTGCTCCAACGTATTTTTGCTCACCAGATTGAACTTCTGCTGCCACTCTAACAACAATGATTGATAGAGTTTCAGCTTGTCAAATGTTTCACGTGAAACACCATATTT